>NZ_CP100426.1:903127-1204170 GCF_023151555.2 Photobacterium sp. CCB-ST2H9 | reverse complement strand
ATGAAAGCGGTGAAAGGCAGTCAGATGGATCTGCTGGCGAGCCAGCCTGCGGACTTCGACCGGACCAAAGGTCTGAATGTCATGGAGAACCTGCTGGCGGCGAATCCGGATGTGCAGGCTGTGTTTGCGCAGAATGATGAAATGGCACTGGGCGCGCTGCGTGCGGTTCAGGCATCAGGCAAGCAAGTGATGATTGTCGGCTTTGACGGTACAGACGACGGCATCGCGGCGGTGAACCGTGGCAAACTGGCAGCGACCATTGCACAGCAGCCGGATCAAATCGGTGCGCTGGGCGTGGAAACGGCAGTGAAAGTCCTGAAAGGCGAGAAAGTTGAAAAGTACATTCCGGTACCACTGAAAGTCGTTGCGAAGCAGTAATCTTGCATGTGATCCCCGTGTGAGCGGGGATCCAATCCACAAAGCGCCGCTGAAGTGGCGGAGACTGCACGCGGGCAGCACGTGCGTTGAATATAACGCTTTGTCTTTTCCACAAATGGCAAAGCCTTGTGTTTGGGTCGGTACAGTATGTTCCAGGATAACTCTATGAATAAATTAGTGGTTTTAGGCAGTGTGAATGCGGACCATGTCCTTCGGGTGCCCGATTTTCCCCGTCCGGGCGAAACGTTACAGGGACGTGATTATCAGGTGATTCCTGGCGGAAAAGGTGCGAATCAGGCTGTGGCGGCTGCGCGGTTAAAGGCTGATACCGGCTTTATTGCCTGCATCGGGGACGATGCGTTCGGCATTCATATCCGGGAACGTTTTAAGTGTGACGGCATCAATACCGCCGGTGTGAAAATGCAGCCGAACTGTCCGACGGGTATCGCGATGATCCAGGTGTCTGACAGTGGTGAAAATACAATTTGTCTGTCTCCTGAAGCCAATGATTGTCTGACGGCTGAACGGATTGAACCGGATCTGGCGCGGATTCGTGAAGCCCGGTTTCTGCTGATGCAGCTGGAAACGCCACTGGACGGGATCGAAAAAGCAGCGCAGGAAGCCAAAGCGCACCAGACCAATGTGATTCTCAATCCGGCCCCGGCACGTGCGTTGCCCGACAGTCTGTTGTCGTGCGTCGATGTGATCACACCGAATGAAACAGAAGCGGAAGTGCTGACCGGGATTACGGTGACTGACCATGCCTCAGCTCAGCGTGCTGCGGACGTGTTACACCGGAAGGGCATTGAAATCGTCCTGATCACGCTGGGAGCGAAAGGGGTCTGGCTGAGCCAGAACGGTCGGGGCCAGCTGATTCCCGGATACAAAGTGGATGCGGTGGATACCACGGCGGCGGGCGACACCTTCAATGGTGCGTTCGTGACTGGTTTATTGGAAGAGATGTCTTTAGAATCAGCCATTCAGTTTGGCCATGCCGCAGCTGCACTTTCCGTGACGCGTTTTGGCGCACAAACCTCGATTCCGAACCGGGAAGAGGTCGATGTGTTTCTGTCAGAGCGTTTCGCAATCGTTGATTAATAGAAACAGGGAAGGAGATAGCCATGGCGACGATGAAAGACATCGCAAAACTTGCTGGCGTGTCGACATCGACGGTCAGCCATGTGATCAACAAATCCCGTTTTGTCAGCGATGAAATCGCAGAGCGGGTCAACAATGCTGCAAAAGCGCTGAATTATGCCCCCTCTGCGTTAGCCCGCAGTCTCAAGATTAACCGCACGCAGACCATCGGGATGCTGGTCACCACCTCGACGAATCCTTTTTTCGGCGAAGTGGTGAAAGGGGTTGAGCGCAGCTGTTACCAGAAGGGCTACAACCTGATTCTGTGTAATACCGAAGGCGACAACGAGCGTATGAAAGCCTCCATCGACACCCTGTTGCAAAAGCGGGTCGACGGACTGCTGCTGATGTGCTCGACGCTGGAAGGGGAGCGGATTGAAGTCTTCGACCGCTACCCGGATATTCCGGTCGTGGTCATGGACTGGGGACCGATGTCTTTTGCCAGCGACAAGATTCAGGATAATTCCTATCAGGGCGGCTACCTGGCCGCCAGATATCTGATTGATTGCGGGCACCGGGACATTGGCTGTATTACCGGCCCCTTAATCAAACATCAGGCACAAATTCGTTACGAAGGCTTTAAGCGGGCCATGAATGAAGCGGGTCTGGCATTTCGCAGTGACTGGGTGATTGAGTCCGACTTCGAATGCGAAGGCGGCTACGATGCTTTTCACACCATGTACGCCAGCGGGACTTTGCCCAGTGCGATTTTCGTCTGTAACGACATGATGGCGATGGGCGTGATCAACGCCGCCAATGAAAAAGGCGTCCGTATTCCGGACGATCTCTCCATTATCGGCTACGATGATATCCATATCGCGAAATTTATGACACCTTCGCTGACCACCATTCACCAACCGAAATACCGTCTCGGTCAGGCCGCCGTCGAAACGCTGCTGAAACGCATCAATAAAGAGATCACTGAACCGCAGATCGTGCAGCTCGAGCCGACACTGGTGGTCCGGCAGAGTGTGCGGGTGCTGGAAGGCTAAGCGGTTTAATCCTGCTGATGCGTTGCCCTGGACCATTTGAAGATGGCGCGCACATTCAGCAGACAGAAGATGAAGTTGGCAATGATCATCGCCATGCTGTCGGTTAAATAACCAACCGCTATCCAGCTGGCATTCCCGAAGATCATCAGAATGAAGCCGGTTTTGTTCTGATTTCCAATCTGCCAGATCGCCAGAAAAGTCAGGATCATTGCGATCCAGTCGATGCCATAGTACTGAAAATAAGGCATGCGCTCACCATTGCCAATCATCGTGGATGAGATTACAGAGTATAGACAGCTACCGCTGTTTCGCAGAAAAAGCCGAAGTCGCTGTCAGCGAGCACCACATTGCACCAAAACTGGCGGAGATGAGACGGGCAGGACAGGGCCGGGTGTCCGGGAACCTGTCCTGCTTTATTTTCTGAAGGGCGATGGTTCAGGCCATTTTTTGTTTTTGTGCTTTGTAGTAGCGAGGCAATGCCAGAATTTCTTCTATAAAGACCAAATAAAATGCAGGCATCATCAGAAACATGACGAAAACATAACTGCACTTAAACCGGAGTGGCATGATTTTCTTTATACCCTGATCAAAGATGGTTAACCCCGTCAGGAAAAAGAAAAAGACGGCATAAAGTGTCGCGACAGTTCCCAGCACCAGATATGCCCCAATGAAAAGAGAGATAAAGCTTCCCATATATCACTCCCATGATATTGACTGATTCATTATTTAAAAAAGTATATTGAAGGTTTCTTATGGATATGAATTAGATGAAAACACTAGATTCAATCCATTATGGTGGTGTATTTGTTGGCGTATATCCATATATTGCAGATACATTTGCGACACACTTTGTGGTTTTAAACTGGAATGGGTTGCTGAAGTGGCACTCTGATTCGTGATGCTGAAAACAGGGGGGGCACCTATTTTCAACCGGGATGAATCATGTTGTTGGCTTGAATGGATTGTATTTTATCTCAATTGTTTTGTTTGTAATTTGCTTTTATATCAGGTGGTTAGGTTGTAGTTGGGTGTATGGTTTTATGTTGGTCGGATATTTTGGGGTGATTGATAAATCTGATTTTAGTGAAGTTCGCTGAATTTAATTTTCTGGCTTTGTTGATTCGTATTTCATGACTTGTATTTATTCTTTTGTTTTTTATTCAGGACTTCTATTTTTTGTTTTCTATTTCTGGTCTTCTATTCCTTGCCTTCCATTTCAATGTTGTACTGATTATTGATGCTGAGTTTTATGAATGTTTGATTTCGATCCGGATGAAAACGCGTGAATTCATCACATTGGTGAATGTTTTTCATTGATGGCTGTTCGTAGCATCAATAACATCTGCAGAAGTGAGATTCACTGCAGTCATTCCGGTCACAAACTGTCACAGGGTGCGCGACAGGTCTGCGATAACATCAGGAAAGAAGAGAATGGCAAAGGGAAGAAAAATGCAGCACGTCCGCGGGGATGACAGAAAATACACCATCATGCTGGTTGAAGATGATCAGGAGTTAGCCTGTCTGATCGGTGATTTTCTTGAGACCCATGAATTCAGGGTACTGACGGTAGGAAATGGTGTGGAAGCCGTCAGCCAGATTCTGGAGAAACACCCGGATTTGGTGATCCTCGATATTATGCTGCCGGGGATGTCGGGCATGGATGTTTGCCGTCAGGTCAGAGAAGACTACAAAGGCATGATTCTGATGCAGACTGCGCTGGATGATGACATTGATCAGGTGATGGGACTGGAGCTCGGTGCCGATGATTATGTGATCAAGCAGGTTCAGCCGCGTTTACTGTTATCCAGAGTGCGGGCGCTGTTACGTCGCATGCATCGGGATACAGGTGAAGGGCGGGCGGAATCGCTGGTCGTCGGTGAGCTGAACATTGATCTCCACCGTCGTACGGTTGTGTTCAGAAATCAGCTGGTGGATCTGACGACAGCTGAATTTGAACTCCTTTACCTGCTGGCGCAGCAGTCCGGAGAAGTGGTTTCCCGGGAGGAGATCATGCAGCAGATTCGCGGTTATGAATATGACGGGCTGGATCGTTCGATCGACCGGAGAATTTCCCGGTTGCGCCGGTCACTGGATGATGATCCGGCGAACCCGCAACTGATCAAAACCATTCGCGGAATTGGCTATCAGCTCTGTATGCCCGTTTATTGAAGATGGACGATTCTGATGATTAAAGCGTTTTCGTTTCTCTGGCTGGCGATTATCCTTCCTTTACTTTTTCTCATGGTTCCGACCGGTTTTGGCCCGATCAGTTACATGAGTGAGCGAATGATGTATGAGTTTTATTCCAAGGTTTATGATGACACCTTGCTGGTGATTCATGATGACTTAGTGAACCAGCCTCAGGCGCAGTGGCAGTCCTATATTGATGATCTCAGCGAACAGTTCGGCTCTCAGTTAAAGCTGGTGCCACTGGCACAGTATGAGGGTGATGAAAAAGTGTTGAACCGGTTTCATCTGGGGGAACTGGCGATGGACTTCAGCGATCCCACGGCATTGCTGAAGCAGGTTGCGGACAGTCAGTGGGTGCTGTTTTATGCCATGAATCTGTCTGAAAATGAGTTGATTGCGATTCAGTCACAAGGTGCACTCTACATTCTGAAACGGACGGTGCTGACACTACCTCAGTCACAGTGGCAGGACTATCTGACGAAGGTTTCTGTAGAACGGCCATTTGAAGCCAGACTTGTGCCAACCGGCAGCGCTCAATTCAGTGAATCTGAGAGGCGGCGGTTACTGAGGGGGCAGGTTGTTGGCCGTACGCAGGATGACGGCAGTACGCTGTTGTATACCCAGCTCAATCACGACTATTTCATCAGTATTCACGATATGCAGAGTCAGAATGCGCAGCAATTACTCCAGCTGAGTGTCATGTCTCTGTTCGTGGTGACGATTTCCGGAGCGTTGTTGCTCTGGCTTTTTCCGCTCTGGCGTGATTTAAAACGGCTGGCAAAAACCGCAGATGATTTCGGGGAAGGCCGGTTGAGCCAGCGGGGTAAAATTTCCCGTCTGTCTGTGATTGCCCAACTGGGGAATGCTTTCAATAAAATGGCCGACAACATTGAAAAGCTGATCAACGGCCACCGGGAGCTGACTAACGCGATTGCTCATGATTTGCGTACGCCGCTGTATCGGCTGCGCTTTGCCTTTGAAATGCTCTCCGGCAGCGATATCCGAAAAGATCAGGAAGAGAATTACCGGAAAATCATTCATAAAAGCATTGATGACCTCGATCACCTGATCAATCAGACATTATTGCTGTCCCGCTACAGCGTGAACAGCCAGATGGTACAAATTGTACCGTGCCATCTGGTCCAGATGTATCAGAATGAAGTCCGCTTGCTTCAGGGTGAGTTTGCCGGTCTGGCAGTCCGTTTTTGGTTTCCGCCAGCGCTTCAGACGCAGCCCTTCTGGGTTGATCAAAGGGCCATGGTCCGCGTTCTCAATAACCTGTTAAATAATGCCGGCCGGTTTGCCGTCAGTCAGATCCGTATCGAACTGAGGCAGGATGATGATGACTGGGTCCTGACCGTGGAAGACGACGGGCCCGGTATCCCGGAATCAATGCGGGAGTCCATTTTCGATCCCTTCACCCAGGTGGATAACCAGCAGCGTGATACCCGGCAGGGGCACGGTCTGGGGCTGGCTATTGTCAGGCAAATTATGCTGCTGCACCGGGGTAGTGTGTCGCTGGGTGAGGCATCAATGGGCGGGGCCAGATTTACGCTGCGCTGGCCGATGGCTCTGAAACCAACCGCGGAGCATCCGCCCATGAAAGAATCTGAGCCGGAAAGCGTTTCCTGAGCGTTTGTCTTACTTGGTCACAATCGGTCCCAGAGTTGGTCTGTTTGTTTTTTCTCAGTCACTTAGCATGGAAATCCGACATGCTTATCAGACAAGGAAAAAACAATGAAACGCCAAACAATCGGGTTATTCGTTGCGATGCTGCTTTCCGGGAGTGTATTGGCCAACGGGCAAGCGCCGATGCGACCGGGATGGAGCGGCGAGATCAGCCTCAATGGTTTCGCCATTCACCGTCAGTCTCAATTCAACACCCATGATGACAATGCCATCACGGATGATCTGAATCATTCCGGCAAGCGAACCGAAGAAACACGAGTCGCGCCATTAGGCAGACTGCAATACACCCTTTCATCCGGCATGACCCAGGTTTTCATCGGACAAAGCAAGGAGCAGATCGTTGAAGGTCAGCTTCAGGCTGAACTGGGAGTTACTCAGGTGATTCCCGGTCTGGGGGAAATCACTCTGGCTTATTTCCCGAAACTGCCGGGCATCAATGAGACCTGGACAGACCCTTTCCTGACCCGGGTGGCACGCCAGAAAACGGATGTGACCACACAGGGGGGGCGGCTGGCCTTCACTGCTTCAGTTATCCCCCTGACGCTTCGCTACGGCTTTGTGGATTATCAGTTGGATGATGACGATCTTTCCGGTCAGAACCTGTTGCTCAGTGAGGCGCAGCATCAGCAACTGCTCCGGGAGAGTCAGTTCTATCAAAGTTCAGCCGAACTGCTGTTGCCTGTGAATCGTTTGATGGCTCTGGTGCCCCGTTTGATCTATACCGAGCGCAATGCTGACGGGGCTGCGAATGACTTCACGGCTGTAGGGTATCAGCTGGGGATCAATCTGAATGATCATCGTCAGGGGTTTTATACGACGCTCCGGTACAGCGATGAAGAATACGACACGGTGCACCCTGTTTTCGGCAAGAAAAGAGATGCAACGCTTCTGAATGCCAGCGTGTTGTATGTCTATCGCGGTTTGCTGGGGCAAGAGAATCTGGCACTGAACCTGCTGGGTTCGATTGAACACACGCAAAGCGATATCCAGTTCTATGACTCTGAATCTTATTTTGTTTCGGCCGGGGTCAGCTACCGGTTTTAGCGATGTGTTCAATGCCGGAGGGTTTGCGGGGTCACTGCGGCTGAAATGGTCACAAAGTGTCACACACGGTCTAACGATTACCACAGCCTCTTGTGATTTCAGGCATTAAGCTGCTCTCAGTCAATGAACGATCTGTATTTTCAGCGGAACGAAGAGAGATTCAGTCATGCAAAAATTCCAGATGCGCCCCTTTTTTCTGAGCAGTATGCTGCTGGTAACCACGATGCTTTTGGGCTGCGGCTCTGATGGTATCGCGAAAGATGCGGAGAAGCTGACCAAACCGACCGTGGATGCGGGCCGGGATCAGGTGCTGACTTTGCCGGTGAACAGCCTCACGCTTCAGGGCAAAGTGAAAAGCTATCTCAGTGTATACGATATCCGGAAGGTCAGCTGGAGTCTGGCGTCGGGCCCTCAGCCGGTCAATATCATCGATGGGGACCGGGAACAGGCTACCGTGATTGATATCGCCATGGCCGGCACTTACACCTTCAGATTATGGGCAGAAGATACCGGTGGCCGGGACAATTCAGATCTGGTGAAGATTGTTGTGACCTCCGGTGCTGCGGCAGACCGGGAAATGACGGTTGGCCTTCATGAGACCCAACGGGTCTGGTCTGTTCTTGAAAATAATCCGGTGCTGGCAGAGCGTATGTCGCAGTTGATTCCGGACGGTGACAGAGCTTCCCGCGCGACATCTCAGGAACCGGGACCAAATGAAGTCATTGCGATGCTGGGCGAGCTGTCGATGTTTCAGGTGCTGGTCCATCAGGATGGTGTAACCTCGCAGCCTTATCGCCGACCCTCTGCGCTGAGCCAGCATCTCGGTTTTCAGCGACAAGCCGGCAAGGACACTTTACCCGGTGAAGAGGCTTTCCCCGAGAAGGCCTGGCTGAACCCCTATTCGGCTCAGACTGGCAGCAAAAATGCGTATTTGCAGGCCGTGGAACATTACCTGCTGACGCAGTCGCTGAAATCTTCTGGCGGTGACCATCCGATGTTTTACTGGGGAGAAACACAGGACAATATCGGTGTGATGCTGGTCAGCCATCTGAGTCAGCAAAATGAAGCGGACATCAGGCAACAACTGGATCTGATTCTGGCGGAGCTGCAGCACACCCGTGCATTGATCCTGGATCTGACCGGAAATCCCGGCGGCTCTTACCTCACGGCGCAATTAGTTGCCGAACGTTTTTTTACGACTGAGATGCCCGTCTTTGGCTTTGAACGTCCGGGGGCTTCCGTGAACTTTGTGACGTTCAGGCCAGAAGGGCCGGTGCAATACAGTCAGCCGGTCTATCTGGTCACGAATCGGGATACTGCCGGGGCTGCTGAGATTCTGGCCCTGGCCGTCAAAACACAGCCCCAGGTGAAACATTTTGGCAGTGTGACGCAGGGCGCTTATGCCGAGCCATCGTATGTTGCATTGTCTGATTCACTTGGGCTTTCTGTGCCTGAATTCTGGCTGGTGGATATAAACGGAAATCGTCTGGACAGCGAGGGCATTCAACCTACGGAGAGTTCCGCAGAATTCACGCCTGCCCATGCATTCATTCCTGCTTATGAGCTGGTGTTCTACGGGTTCTGAGAGCTTAATGTCCAGTCTAAAGTGACACGCCACCTGACCGGTGGCGTGTTGTGCTGTCTGAGGAGACGGGCGTCAATGGGCCGGGTACGCCGACCAGGTGTTGCCGTCCAGCGAGATGTATGGCTTGCCATTGACATCAATGACGGTCGAGCCTTCATTTTGCGAGACCCTTGGGGTTTCCGGCAGGTTTTTGATCAGGCTGGCCGGGTCAAAATGTCCGGTTTCATACGGATTTTGTGCCAGAACGTTACTGATCAGCTGCGACAGGGCCAGATGGCTGGAGGGCGCAGTGACGTGAACCGGAGCGCCCGACCGGACCATGCCTTTGCCGAAGATTTTCAGACCGACCGGAATATGCGTGATCGATTCAGACGGTATTTCACGCATGCCGGAAATCTGCATCCGGTCTCCTTTCATTCCGGCACCATGTTCCGGGATCATGACCACCACAATGTTGCGCTCTGACTGTTTCAGGGTCTGGAAGAACGCATACAGGTCATCAAGCAGGTTCTTCAGCCGGGTTTTGTAGCTGGCCATGCTGGTCGATGTATCACCGCGGATGATCCGGTTGCCGTCATGCAGGGAAATGGTGTTGTAGAGTGTCACCACCTTTTCGCTGTGATCGGATTGCCGGTGCGTGAACCAATCTTCCAGCACCTGTCGGTCCCGGTAAACGGGCTTGCCGTCAAATGCTTTCTGATAGGGGGGAAAGCCCTGTTGTGGCATCAAATCGGCACTGACCTGCCCTTCGGTTTTGATCAACTGCAGGAAGTTATCGAAGACCCCGTCATGGTTCATGATCAGGTTCTCTTCAAAACCGAGTCTTTTCAGATTATCAAACAGGTAACACTGCTGTGAGGGTGCGCCTGAGAACAGCTGACGATGGGTTTCCTGACCACAGCTTGCGCGCAGCAGACGGATCACGGCCGGACCGCTGTAAGAGGTTGCGGCATTGTACCGATCAAAGAGGACATCGAATTCTTTGAACAATGGGTGATCGGACAGTCCGGCGATTTCGATATCATCCCAGGCAACAGAGCAGAGACTCAGGAACAGCAGATCAAAGGGTGCAGCGGTTTGGGCGCGGTTGTCAAACAACACCTGACGTTCGGATTCGGTGTCAAAAAATCCGGACAGATAAGTATTCAGTGATGCGTCATCGGTCCCGGTCGGGGACGTCACAGATGTCGCAGTTGTAACCGTCTGGCTGTCAGGCACAGTGTGGTTGTCAGGAATAGTCTTCTCGCTGAGAGTCTGCTGTTCTGGCTGGGCAACAGCAGCCGGTATTTGCGCTGCGGGCAGGCTGATGACAATCAGGGTCGCCACTACAATAACCGAGACTCGCAGCACACGGTTGAGCAGAGAATAACCGGCTGCGACAGCAAACAGTGCCGTCAGGGTCTGAAAAGAGATAACCCGGCCCGTCAGTTCCAGCAGGTAATGCCACTCAAACTGCATCAACTGGCCCATCTGAGCCCATAGCCGTTCCAGCGGCGGCAAATAAGAATCGTAATGCATCAGCCAGGCGGCTGCCGGGATCGCAATCATCAGTCTCAGGATCTGCAGCAATCTGCCTTTCAGCGGCAAGAGCAGGAAGATAACCAGCGCGAAGTTTTCGAGCGGGTGAAAGCTGAGAATGCCTTGCAGGAAGAGAGCAATTTTAATGATGAAATAGACATTCCACCAACCCAACCCTTGCAGGGGCTGAGCAGTTCGGGAAGTAAATTGGGTCGTCATGTGCGCTTACTGTTTGTCGGTTTTGTTAGTCTTGTTCAAAGTAGTGTGAACGCCTGAAATGGCTCCGGTACACCCGGATACCCTTGGCGGTGAGCTCACGTCCGAAATAGCCCAGAACCAGGCCAATCAGCAGGCTGATACCGGCTGTCAGGAGAAAGTCGTCAACGTTCATGAATCACCTTGTAACTGGATAGGTTTCGGGACAGCAAACAGTGGCACGCCCTCATGTCTGCCTGATGCGTGGCCTGATGAATGTCCGGATGATCGCCTGTAAAAGTGGTCCGGTTCCGTGGTGCCGGATGCGCTCAACCCGGAGACAGAGACCGCATCTTCGGTCACGGCTTTCAATTCACACTCTGTATCGTGATGGGTGTGAATGATCCGGATCTGGTGAAACAGATCCCGGACCGGGAAATCAAAAATATTGTTCAGCGCGGTGTGAATATCAGTCTGTCGAATCGCACTGAACAGAACATAGAGCGCGCCATGACAGGCCGTGACGACATCGCCGTTGCGCCGGATATGACACAGGCGCAGGCACTCTTCTGCTTTCATCCCGGGTAACAGGCTGAGTTGCACAAGAGCGAATCTCAGCTGAGATGGCGTCGAGCGCTGCATGATCTGATGGCAGTACTGAGCAAACACCGGGTTCTCCAGGTAACCTCTGTGTTCATAGCACAAGTCGAAAGACAGCAGTTCTTCTGTGTCTTCCGGCAGGGGACGCGTCAGCACCTGGTACTGGATGGCTTCAGCCTGACTCATCAGCCGGGTGAAAGGCAGTTGATACGGCACGATTAAATTCACGCCCGCTTTGAGAAGAAAGGCTTCATCGCTGTATCGCAGGCACTGGCGTGTTTCCCGGATGATAATTTTCAGTTTCGGGCCGGCTTGTTGCCTGATGCGGAAGCAATCAACAGCCAGCTGGCGGATCATTTCGGGCGATCCGCAGCCCAGAATAAGGGTCGCATTCCCCGGCCGCTCAGCATCGCTCAGAACAGCCTGGTTGGAAGGTATGATTTGTAACGAGTCGTTTGGCTGCTCTCTCTCATTCAGCGCTTCTCGGCTCAGAATGACGGGCGACTGATCCGTATTCGTTGCCGTTTGCGCCGGAAGGGCAGATTCAGACGGAGGGAGCACGACCAGCTCTCCGGCGGATTCCCGGCTGATCAGCCAGGTTTCGTCGGCCCGGATACCCTGACGACTGGCCCAGAAAGCAATCTGATACTGGTATTTACCGGGGCTGACGGCCGTCATGGTTGCCAGTCCGGCCAGCAGAGGGTTGAGCGCCAGTAATGCGGGCCTGACTGAGACAGCCTGCGAGCCATACAGCAAAACCTCAATGGTTAAATGCCGCTGAGTTGCATATTGTTTGAGCAATTCAAATAATTGCCCGAGGTTCTGCTGCGATAAATTGGCCAGCAGAATATCAGGAATGAGCAACGTCAAGTTTGATTGCTTCGAAATGCGAATACGAAAAATATCCTGAATGATTTTTTCAACATGAAGGGAACGTTCTGACATATTTTTTGTCAGGAAATAAATTCGATTCCCTTGACGCTTCAGAGATGATTTTAATTCAGGTAATATTTCTTCATTCAGTCCGCTGTAAAAGCTGTCTTTATCATTCAGACATGTGAACGTTATGTTTTGATTCTGTTTATTTGTCGAAATCAGGTAATCGGTTGCAACAGATTTATGTCCAAATAAATTAACATATACCGAGCGAGATTCTTTTTTTTCAACAGGCAGCCTGCCTTGATATATAGACATAAATTGTACCAAAAAATAGTCACCCAATCAGAATGTGCGTCATGAACGCACTGTGGTCGGGAATCGCAGGTGCAGGCATCAAGAAAGGTTGTGCCAAAAATACACGCAGATCATATAGAATCTGGTTAAAAAGTGAAACATATTGGCGCTATTTCTTTTATCATCGCCGTGAACGGGTTGCAGTAAACATCTATTTATATGTTTTTACAAGCATTCAAATGTTTTGGTATGTGTTTGGTTGCGAGTTGGATAAATTCTATAGATAATTATTTGGCAAATGAAGATGGCCATCCGGTCTTATTTTCATTTCTCTAATTATACAAGCTTGAAAAACAGGATTATTTTGTGGGATTTTTTTGAGCATTATGTATTACAAAAGTTAATAAAAAAACAATCTATTTTCTTATTGAATCAACGAATCATTCTCATTGGTTCCTTTGTGGTTCAAATATTTATATTTTTTAACAAGTGGTGATAATACGTGTCCGTGCCAGCCAAAGATATTGACGCTATCTATGCGTCTTACAAAATGCCGCACCATGATTATATTGAGATGACTGAAAATGAGACTTATACCAATGCAAAACGCAAATGGCTCATTTTTCGGGGAGACTCGCTAATGCCGGTTTCGTCTCAGTCCGGCGCTGAGCCGCAGCGTCGGCACAGCCGTCAGCCGGGTGTTGCGAAAGCTTTATGAAACGCGTCGCGATCGTCAGTCTTCGCGGTGGGGCGGGATCAAATACGGTGACAGCCCATCTGGCACAGTCGCTGGTTCAGGTGCAGAAAGATGTGCTGGTGGTGGATACCGATCCCGTCAATGTCCTCCGGCTGAACCTTGGCATGCCTTTTAGTCATACCGATGGCTGGGCCAGCGGTATCTGCGATTCCGGAGATTGGTTTGCGTCCGGCTTTGAAAGTCCGCACGGGGTGGCATTTTTGCCTTTCGGGCAACTGAGTCAGTCTTTCCTCAGCCGTTTTACCGCGCAACGGGCTTTGTATCTTTCTGAACTGGTGAACTCGCTGTCCCGGGTGAAACGCGACGATGAGCGGGAACACTGGCAGCTTTATCATCTGGTGGCCAGCGATCTGCAATGGCTGAATACCCTGAATGCCTCTGTACAATTTGATTTGGTGCTGGTCGTGCTGACGCCGGATGCAGCCAGCTATGCTGTGCTTCAGCACAACATGCCTCTGTTTGACGGATCCGCAGGCCCAGAGAATCAGACGACGCTGAAGTTTGTTCTGAATCAGTTTCAGCCGGAAACAGAACTCAGCCGTGATTTTATGCTGGTCATGAAAAACGAGCTGGGGCCGCTGTTATCTCCGGTTGTCCTGCACCGGGATATCGCACTCATGGACAGCGCCGCCAACCTGACCACAGTACAGCACTACTCGCCCGGCAGTCAGGCCGCCAGAGATTATCAGTCGCTGGCACTCTGGTGTATTGCGCAGCTGTCATCACACTGATTCGAACATTGAACTATGTTGAACCCCTTGAATTTCATTTTTAAAGCCTGGGTGGTCGGGCAGTTTCAGGCGCAGAAAGCAGCCTTTGAGCGTGAAGGCGGGAAACCAATGACCGGTTTGGGGCATTTGGTGCTCGGGTGCTGGCTGGTCTTTGCGTTTCTGTTGCTGAAGCCGGAAGTGGCCGGTGTACCGGCCTGGCGACTGCCCCTTGTCTATTATCCGCAGATCAACTTTGCGGCCCCTGTCTGGCTGGATCCGATCCGTTTTCTGATCCAAAGCCTGTGGCTGCTGTGTGTCAGGCAGCATGCGCCCGTGGATATTAAGGGCTGGTTGCAGACGTGGCTGGGCCGGGCCTATCGCGGGTCAGCTCAGATCTTTTACCTGCCGCTGCAACGTCTCAGCATTGCCGTGCAATGGCTGGAACAGCAGGCAACCGAATCCGATACCGAAAATTTCAGGGCGATCCTCAAAGACAGCCGGACGGGTAAGGTGGTGAACCTGATGCTGTTGTGTGTTGTGGTCTTGCTGGCCCTGATTTGTTTCACGGTGCCGTTTGGCCTGCAGGCACAGACGGTTTTCGTGTTGCTGCTCTGGGCGCTGGCGATGATGTTCCGGCGCATGCCCGGACATTTTCCGACATTGTTGCTGATTATCCTGTCGGTAACCGCTTCGTGCCGTTACCTGTGGTGGCGGTATACGTCCACCCTGAACTGGGATGAACCGCTGGCTCTGGGGCTGGGCTGCCTGCTGCTGCTCGCTGAAACTTATGCCTGGCTGGTGCTGATGCTGGGATATTTCCAGAATATCTGGCCGTTAAACCGTAAGCCTGTTGCGCTGCCGTCAGACACTGAACTCTGGCCGACGATTGACATCATGATCCCGACCTACAATGAAGATCTGGATGTGGTGCGTGCCACAGTGTACGCCTCACTGGGTGTCGACTGGCCGAAGGATAAACTGAATATCTATATTCTGGATGACGGGAAACGGGACAGCTTTCGTGACTTTGCCGATGAAGTCGGAGTTCACTATATTCGCCGTCCGACCAATGAGCATGCCAAAGCGGGCAACATCAACTATGCGCTCAGACAATCGAGCGGTGAGTATGTTGCGATATTCGACTGTGACCATATTCCGGCCCGGGCGTTCTTTCAGCTGACAATGGGACTGTTTCTCAAGGATCCGAAACTGGCGCTGATTCAGACACCGCACCATTTCTTTTCACCGGATCCCTTTGAGCGGAATCTGTCGAATTTCCGGAATATCCCGAATGAAGGCAATCTTTTTTATGGCCTGATTCAGGACGGCAATGACCTGTGGGATGCCACTTTCTTTTGCGGATCCTGTGCGGTGCTTCGTCGTGCCCCGCTGGAAGAAGTGGGCGGCATTGCGGTGGAAACCGTCACTGAAGATGCGCATACCTCGCTGCGGATGCATCGTCTGGGCTATCACTCGGCGTACCTGAAACAGCCGATTTCAGCGGGTCTGGCGACTGAAACGCTCTCTGCTCATGTGGGGCAGCGGATCCGCTGGGCACGCGGGATGGCGCAGATTTTCCGGGTCGATAATCCGCTGACCGGTAAAGGACTCAAGCTGTCCCAGCGACTCTGTTATGCCAATGCCATGCTGCATTTTCTCTCGGGTATTCCGCGGCTGGTTTTTCTGACTGCACCACTGGCGTTCCTGCTGCTGCATGAATACATCATTTATGCACCAGCGATGGCGATTGTGCTGTATGTGCTGCCGCACATGATCCACGCCAGCTTGACCAATTCGCGGATGCAGGGGGATTACCGCTACTCCTTCTGGGGAGAAGTGTATGAAACCGTGCTGGCCTGGTACATCGCCCGCCCGACAACGGTGGCGCTGTTCGCCCCGCATAAAGGCAAATTTAACGTCACCGCGAAAGGCGGCCTGGTGGAAGAATCGCATTATGACTGGGTGATCTCACGGCCTTATCTGGTGCTGGTGCTCCTGAATGTGCTGGGTCTGGGCGTGGGTGTGTACCGCTTAGGCTGGGGTCCGGATCATGAGTTCACCACCGTGCTGGTGAACCTTCTCTGGACACTTTATAACCTGCTGATCCTTGGCGCTGCCGTGGCGGTTGCGGTGGAAGCCAAGCAGGTGCGTCGGGATCACCGGGTAGAAGTGTCCATTCCGGTAGCAATCCGGCTGCATTCCGGTCATTTGCTGCAGGCTGTTCTCAAGGATTTCTCGCTGGGCGGCATGCGGATTGAACTGGCTGACGGAGACAGTGAGCGGCTGCAAGCGATGGCGACGCAGAAACTGGAAGTGGTCCTCAGCCGCGGGAACCAGTCCTTTGTGTTCCCGGCCATCATCGCCTTTGCCCGTCAGGGGATGCTCGGCCTGCAGCTGGATCGCCTGAGTACGCAACAACGGATTGATTATGTGCAGTGCACTTTTGCCCGTGCCGACACCTGGGCGAAATGGCAGCAGTCTTATGCATCGGATAAGCCGCTGTCGAGCATGCAGGCGGTTCTTCAGGTGGGACTCGACGGCTACCGGCGTCTGGTCCGGCACGGCCCAAAAATACTCGCGACTGTTGTACAGATTGTCTTATCGGTCATTGATGTGATCAGGTCTCTCAGACCCCGTTTTGTCCCAAACAGGACTTAAAAGAATGAAACTGAATCAAACAATAAAAACACTTTCAGCCATCCTTATGGGAATGGGTGTGTCTGCAGTTGCCGGCGCACAGGAAACATTGGCGGGGACGGTTCCGTCTGTTGCCCCGCAGACTTTATCCGCTGTCAGCAAACGCGAGCTGCCGTTTTCACAGTTGGGTTTTCAAGGTTCTGTTGGCATTCAGGGCAGCGAAGCGAATGCCTACATTGGTTTCGGCTCCCGGCTGGATGAAGTGATTGCGCAGGGAAACCTGTATTTTGATGTGACGCCTTCCCCGGCGCTGCTGGCGCTCGTTTCTCACATCAAGGTGTATCTGAATGACGAACTGATGGGCGTGGTGCCGATTACGGATGGTCAGCAGGGCCGGAAGGTGTCGATTTTGATGCCGCTGGATGCCCGCTATTTCAGTAACTATAACCAGATTCGGTTTGAACTGATCGGCAATACCCACAAAACCTGTTCCAATCCGAATGATGCCAGTATCTGGGCGGAAATCAGCCAGAGCAGTCACGTTGAGCTGATGGTCCAGAAAACCCGGGTTCAGAGTGATTTGAGCCTGCTGCCGGCGCCGTTTTTTGACCCGCGAGATTTCACACGTCTGAACCTGCCCGTGGTGATGGGCGATCACTATGATCTGGCCCAAATCAAAGCGGCTGGTGTGCTGGCATCCCATTTTGGCGCTTTGTCCCAGTGGCGCGGTGCCCGGTTTCCGTTGTCTTTCGACGCTTTGCCCGGGCAGCATGCGGTGGTGTTTGTGACCAACGATAACAAGCCTGATTTTCTGCGTGATTTTCCCGACACCGACGGCCCGCGCCTGCAGATGATCACCCATCCCACCAATCCTTTTGCCAAGCTGCTGCTGGTGATTGGCCGGGACAGTGAGGATCTGAATACCGCCGTTCAGGGGCTGGCGTTGGGCACCCAACTGCTCACCGGTCCGATGGCGAAAATCAATGCAGTGAAGCAGGTCAGACCCAGAGTACCTTATGATGCGCCGAACTGGGTGGATACCTCGCGACCGGTTGCGTTTTCAGAACTGGTGGCACAGCGCAATCAGCTCCAGGTGGAAGGGCGTGCTCCCGCACCAATCAACCTGAATTTACAACTGGCCCCGGATCTGTTCACCTGGCAGAGCCGGGGAATTCCGATGGATCTCAGCTATCGGTATTCACCGCCGATGACGGATAACTCGGGGTCACGGCTCAGTCTCAAAATTAACGATGAGTTCGTCGAGGCGTTTAATCTGACAACTGAAGGGAAAGGGGGCGAATCCAAACGCATCCGGGTGCCCTTGCTGGACGATGGCATTCTGAGCGGCAGTAACCGGGTTCGTATTCCGGCGTTCAAGGTCGGCAGCAAGAATCATGTTGAGTTTGAATTTGGTTTCGCATCGGTGACTGAGGGGAACTGTCAGGTCACTCAGCCCAGCAAGCAATATGCTGTGATTGATGGCAGTTCAACCATTGATTTCAGTGGTTTTCCGCATTACATCGAAATGCCGAACATGCGTGCTTTTGCCACATCCGGTTTCCCGTTTACCCGAATGGCCGATCTGGCGGACACGGCTGTGGTGGTATCGGCATCGCCGACCCGGGAAGAGCTGCAGACTTTCCTGAATGTGATGGGACGTCTGGGGGCGGATGCCGGTTACCCGGGGATCAATGTCACCCTGACCAATCAGTGGGACAGCAAAACACTGAAAGACAAAGATATCCTGAGTCTCGGTGTTGTACCTGAACTGAGCAGTGCCGCGCTTGACCGCGATCAGGTCAATCTGGTGGTGAAAGCCGGAGAGCGTCAGATCCGCTTGCCGGGCAGAAATGAGAAATCCCTGGGCATGAACTGGCTGGCTTCGCCGACAGGCAATCAGGATGCCGCGGATATGGTGTCTGTGGAAGCCGGCGGTGCGTTTGCAGCGATGACGGGGATGGAATCGCCTTTTACCAAAAAACGCAGTCTGGTCACCGTGATGGCCGCCAGTCCTCAGGCATTGAAACTGGTCGATCAGGCACTGACTGATGCCGGAAAAGTTGAGTTCATGTCGGGTTCTGTCGTGATCCTGAGAAATCAGGAAGTCGCCAGCTACAATGTGGGACAGCGTTACTATGTCGGAAAGCTGCCGGTGTGGAAACTGGTCTGGTACCACTTCTCGAACCATCCGGTGTGGGTGGCCAGTCTGGCGGCTTTGCTGGTGGTGATTGTAACCGTCTTCCTGTGGCGGATCCTGCGTAAAATTGCGGCCAGACGTTTGGCAAAAGGAGAAGGAAACGAATGAAAAAGCTGATGATTCTCCTGTGCCTCTTGTTTCAGGGAACAAGCTGGGCCGCCACGTGCGACTGGCCGGAATGGCAGCAGTTTCAGTCGATTTACATTGTAAATGGCCGGGTGGTTGACGGCAGCGACGCGCGTCAGATCACCACATCTGAAGGTCAGTCGTACGGGCTGTTTTTTGCGCTGGTCGCCAACGATCAGCGCACGTTCGCCACTTTACTGAACTGGACGCAGAACCAGCTGGCTGAAGGCGATCTGACGGCCCGGTTGCCGTCATGGCTGTGGGGACGTCAGCCGTCGGGGCAGTTTGGTGTGCTGGACGCCAATCCGGCCTCTGACTCTGACCTTTGGATTGCCTACACCCTGGCCGAAGCCGGACGTCTGTGGGACAACTACTATTACAGTTCGCTGGCCTACCTGATGGCAAACCGGATCCTGCGGGAAGAGACCGTGAAGATTGAAGGGATGGGCACGGTGTTGCTGCCCGGCTCTGAAGGATTCGGGCTCGGCGATGGCCGATACCGGGTCAATCCGAGTTATGTTCCGCTTCAGTTGATCCAGCGCATGGGCGATCTTTATCCGCACCATGCTTGGCAGTCGGTGTATCAAACCAGTCTGGCGATGATTCTGAAGACCATGCCTGCCGGTTTCAGTCCGGACTGGGCGACGCTCAGTCAGAACCAATTTTCGGTCGACCAACAGACCGGGCCCACAGGCAGCTATAACGCCATCCGGACTTATCTTTGGGCGGGGATGCTGAATGACGACTCGAACGACAAGGCCAAATTAGTGAAAGCCATGCAGCCAATGGTGGCCGCGATCGCGAAACTGTCGGCGCCACCACGTGAAGTCAATACAGAGAACGGACGTGCTCAGTCCGCGGGCAGCGCTGGTTTTTCGGCAGCATTACTGCCGTTGCTGGCAGCCTCAAGTGAGCCGTCGTTGCTGGCCGCTCAGGCCAGGCGCGCATCTGAACTGTTGGTTCGTCAAGCGGATGATCACTATTACGACAATGTACTGGCGATGTTCGGGCTGGGCTGGCATCAGCAGCGTTACCGCTTTGGGGTGAACGGGGAACTGGAGCCTGCATGGACTCATCAATGTCAGTAATCCGATTTCCGGGTCAGCGCAGGCTGGCAGTACTCAGCGTCGGGTCGCTGTTTGTCAGCCAGATAGCGCTGGCGGGCATTGTGCCGGACACCCCGTTGACGCCAGCGCAACTGAAGCAGGTTTATCAGCCGGTCACACCCGTCCGGCTTTCCGCGTCGCTGGAAGGTGTGGATTCGGTAGCGTTTCTGGTGGAGCAGATTGCACTGGCAACCGCGCTGAACCGGGACGACATTGTGGCCAGTGCGCTGGAGCGTCTGTTTACGATCGACAGCCAGCAGCCAGACGGCTTGTATTTTCAGGCGAGGCTGTTTCTGAAGCAGCATCAGACGGAACAGGCGCAGGCCATTGCGAATCAGCTGAAAGCCGGTTCTCCGCAACGGGTGGCGCTGAATGATCTGATTGCGATTCAGGGCCCTCAGAAAGCGGCCTTGCAACAGGCGCGTCTGCTGGCTCATGCCGGACGCTATCCTGAAGCGCTGAAAGCCTATCGTCAGCTATTCCCCAACGGCATGCCTTCGGCGGAACTGCAGCTGGAATATCTTCAGGTTGAAGGCAACATCAGGGAGCGCTGGGACGCCGTGAAGCAGGGGCTGGAGCAGCTGAATGCGGCCTGTCCGGGCGTGCCTGGCTTTCAATTGGCACTGGCGAATCATATCCGGCGCCGTGACCCGGCCGATCCCTGGATTCTGGACACCTACCGCCAGCTGGCGCTGCGTTCGGATATGGGGCACGTTGCGGCAGAAGCCTGGTTGCGGGCGCTGGGGCAACTGCCGATTTCTCAGGCGGTGGCTGATCAGTATGCCATCGTCGCCAGCTATTATCCGTCGGATATGGCGATTCAGCGCGCCAGTCAGGATGCTCAGACACGCTGGCAAACCGAGCAGGAATTACGGAAAGACCCGACTTATCAGGCCAAACGCCGGGGCCTGGCATTGCTGGAGCAGGCATCACTGGAGAAAGAACAATACCAAGAGGCTGAGCGCCTGCTGACCGATGCGCTGTCTGCCCGGCCGAACGATCCGGAGATTCTGGGTGGCCTCGGTATGGTGTATCTGCGCCAGGGTCAGCAGAAGAAAGCATTGCGATACTTCAGGCAGGCACAGCAGCTGGATGCGGATCCGGACAATATCCGTAAGTGGCAGTCGCTGGTGGAAACCTCGTCATACTGGGCTTTTCTGGATGACGGTGATGCCTACCAAGAGCAGGATCAGATCGTTCAGGCGGAGCGGGCCTACCGGAAAGCCATCGCAGCAGATACTAGTGCGCCTTATGCCTATAACAAACTGGCTGCGTTATTGCTGGCGCAGAAAAAGTTTGAAGCGGCTGATCAGGCGTATCAGCAGGCGCTTCAGCGTGACGGCAACAATGAAACCGCACTGCGTGGCCGGGTGAATGTCCATGAGGCTCAGGGCGGGCTGCCGGAGGCAATTGCCTTTGTGGAGGGGTTGCCTCTGTTTCAGCAACGAGTGCTGGCAGAGCGGCTGTCAGACATGAAAACTCAGTCGGCTCAGCAAAGGCTCAATCAGGCTCTGGCAAATCAGGACTTACCGGCTGCAGAACGCGCTGCGAACGATTTTCTGGCCCTGAATCCGACCTCAGCCTGGCAGCGCCGTGACATTGCCGACGCACTGGTTCTGGCCGGAAAACGAGCGCAGGCCGATGTGCTGATGCGACACTGGTCGTCCGGGACGACAGATCCGGACATGTTATTCGCTTATGCGTTGTATTTAGCGCATGCGGATCGACTTTCGGAAGCGGTGACTGTGCTCTCCCGTGTGCCGGTTTCACAGCGGACAGACGCGATGCAGCGGAATCTGACCCGGTTACAGCTGAACCAGACGCTGGCTGATGTGACTGCACGCTATCAGACGCATCCGGACACCGTGCGTTCGCAGCTGAATGCGCTGGGCCAGCAATATGCAGATCAGCCCGAGGCACTGGCCCGTCTGGCTGTTGTCTGGGCAGATTTGGGTGAGCGGCAACGGGCCCAAGCCATTTATCGCGGCATGACGCCGGATGCGCAGTGGTCTGAATCGGCTGAACTCAGCTACGGCGTGCTGATGATTACGCTGGCGAAATTCAGCGAGTTTGATCAGTGGCTGGCTGGAAAAGGTCAGCAACAGCTGAATGGTGAACTGGATCAGTCTTTGGTCGCTGCACTGGATGCACTGCATTCCCGCAGGGTGCTGGCGGAAGCCGACCTCCGGCTGGCTCAGGGACAGCACGACACAGCATTGACCTTGTATCAGCAAATTCTGGTGAAACCGGAACCTGACCAGACGGAAGCTGAGGTGGGCGTTTTACAGGCCGCTGCGCTTTCCGGTGATTCGGAGGCTTATCAGCGGGCCTCTCAACGCTTGTTTGTCAAACGAGCGTCGTTGTCGGCCCGTCAGCTGATGGCTGTCGCTCCGGTGATGAATGCACAAGGTGAGACTGCCAAAGCGGATGCCCTGAATCTGGAACTTGATTTGCGCTCAGATGCCGATGCGATGGATTATCGCAATGCCATGGCAATTGCCATGGAGAACAAGCAGTGGGTGCTTGCAGAGCAGCGGGGCTATGAAGCGCTGAATGCTGACCGGATCGAAAAAAGCCCGGATGCTGAGCAGGCCCGCAAGGCATCCCCTGAATTGCGAACGCTGTATCAGGAAGCGGATGATGACTGGCTGACCCGGAATGTGAAGGCGGATATCGATCGTCTGCGTGATCGCAGCGATGGTCACGTGATCATCGGCTGGGATTACAGTGCCAGAGACGGTGAGAACCAATCCAGTCAGATCCCGGTTCAAGCGCGAATCCCGGTGGAAGACTGGGACGGACATTTGTTGCTGCGGGCGGATTATGTCCACGTTGATTCCGGTCATCTGGACTATTTTGAGAAGCCGGCGGGCCGCTCGGTTGATTCCGATACATTCCGCAGCCAGGCATCCGGCATGGCTTTGGGCGTGGGCTGGCAGGCCGAAAATTGGGCTGCGGATATCGGTACGACACCGCTGGGTTTTGATCACAGCACCTGGGTGGGTGGCGTCACCGTTGACAGCAAGCTGGGAGATTTTGGAGTCTCGGTCACGGCATCCCGGCGTCCCGAAACCAGCACTGTGTTGTCTTATGCCGGGATGCAGGTTCCGGACGGGGTCAGCGATCCGGCGGGAACGACATGGGGCGGAGTGGTCCGCACGGGGATCAAACTCAGTTCAAGCTGGGATATCGGCGAGCCATACGGTTTCTGGAACAGCCTGCAGTATCATCAGATGACAGGCAACCATGTTGCGGATAATACCCGGCTGGCGTTGCTGGGCGGGGCTTACTACAAGCTGATGGCGACGGATGATCAGCGCCTGAGTGTCGGCACCAACCTGCTGTATTTCCATTACGATAAAAATCTGGGGGAATATACGCTGGGCAGCGGCGGGTATTACAGTCCGCAGCGCTATGTCTCCTTGTCTCTGCCTGTCAATTATTACGGGCGCTACGGCAACCGTTTGTCTTATCGGGTCAGCGGTTCCGTCTCTCATTCCTGGTCGGAAGAAGATGCGCCGGATGCATCAGCCGGAGATGTCAGTACGGGCGGTGGATTTGGTTATGCACTGGAAGGTGCCATCGAGCAGCGGATCAGCGAGCGCTGGTATTTAGGGGCATCTTTGGATCTGCAACGTTCAGATTTTTACGAACCCAACCATTTCATGCTCTACATGAAATACACCTTCAGCGATCGATGGCAGCCGATTGAATACCCGCCTGCAGTGCCGCAGCTGTACAGTGATTTTGACTGAGATGAATTAAGGAATAAAAAGAGCACGAAAGTGCTCTTTTTCGTATATATCTTTCCCTAATTATCGCTATGAGGGATGTTCGTAACATGCTGATAAGAAACCGCTTGTTCATCAAGAAATAGTCATGGTATATGCCTCTGGATTCATTTATTGGGTTGAATCGTACTTTGCTGCTTTATCAGTGCAGCCTGAGTACTGTGTTCGCTTGAAAAGGAAGTGTGCATGAAACTGAAAAAAACGGGTCTGGCCGTCGCGGTGATTGCTGTGGCAGGGATGCTGACCGGATGCGCCAGGGAAAGTCAGATGACCCGGTGTCTGGGATATCAGCCGGATGATGTGGTCTTTGTCATCAATGCCGATGATGTCGGGATGCATCCGGACATGGACAGAGCTGTGGTGGATTTATATGAACAAGGTGTGATTCAGACTTTTTCACTGATGGTGCCTGCACCAAATTTTGCTTTTTCTGCAAATTACGCCCGGCAACGGAATCTGCCGGTCGGCCTGCATCTGACGCTGACCAATGAATGGCAGGAAGCCAATGGCTGGGGGCCGGTGCTGAGCCGGAAAGAGGTGCCGTCTTTGTATAACGAAGCCGGATATATGTGGCCGGACGGCCCGACTCTGGCCGAACACGCCGATATCCGGGATGTCGTCAGGGAACTGGAAGCCCAGATTACCCGCGCACTGGCGATGGGTCTGAATGTCACCCATCTTGATTTTCATATGCTCTATTGGGACGCAAGGGATGATTTTCTGACGGAAACCCTGAACCTTGCCGATAAATACCAGCTGCCGGTGATTACCCAGCTGTTCTGGAAGAGCCAGACGGAACAAATGGAGGCTACAGCCAGCCTTCGCGAAGATAAGCTGTATGGGCCGGATGTCTTCTGGATGTATTACAACCCGGAACCGCGGGAAAAAGATCCATCGCTTAGTCAGGTTTTGTATCGCGATATGTTTGATCAGGCAAAACCGGCATTACATCACGTCGCGATTCATCCGGCTTATCTGACGGACAGCGCTGAAAAGAAAATGCTCGATGCCCGTTTCCGGGCGGATGAAATGCAGGTCTGGCACACCGGAAAACTGCAGACTGCGATTGCAAGAAATCAGATTCAGTTCACCAACTATCAAAAGCTGAGAGATATACTGTCCGGCAAAGAAAAGTGTGTTGTATCTGAAGGTTAATCACTGATGCCCAAGGGCTGATTGAAAGCGTGGCGATGATGCATGGGAGAGGAATCACATGTCATTCAGTCGCCGCATCACAAAGGAATGATCAAATGGAACGTAAGCCTCAATACTGGGTGGCAATTTTACTGGGACTGTTCACCGGCCCGCTGGGTTATCTCTATGTCAGGCGATGGAAATATGCAGCTGTATTTTTCTCGGCGGTCGTTGTCGCCGCTTTGTTTCTCTTTTACTTCAATATAAAAACGGATTATCTGGCCTTCATCAATGTTCTTTTTGCTGCCCATCTTTGTTGGCTTATCAGACAGGGCAAGACGGGCCCGGATGTCTGGTATGCCCGCTGGTGGGGGATATCCGGTATTTTTGCTGCTGCATTCGGGAGTATTTTTCTCCTGCGGACATTTGTACTCGAACCGTTCGAGATTCCGGGGCAGTCGATGTCACCGATGCTGAACCCGGGTGAAAAAATTCTGGTCAGTAAAATGGGCTACCGTGCCAAATGGTCTTATGGTCGTTTGTTGTTTACAGAAGGAGCTTCGGAACGAACACTGGTGCCCGGAGACATGTATGTTTTTGTCGTTCCTGATACGGATGTGCTTTATATCAAGCGGCTGATCGGGATACCGGGTGACAAGATTGTGATTTCAGATGGTGAAGTGCTGAGAAATGGTGAACCTTTAGCAACTCACCGGCAGCCGGTTCAGGCTGATCAAGTGCTGGTGACGGAATCGCTGGGCGAGCAGGAATATCAGATCTTGCGCAATTTTCAGCGCGCCCGCCCGAATGAGCTGACGATTCAGGTTCCGGAAGACCATTATTTTTTCCTGGGAGATAACCGGGATAACTCATACGACAGTCGCAATTTCGGGGTGATCCCGTCTGAACGCATTGTCGGAAAAGTGGTATATCACTTCGAGTGATTTCAATTCCGTCTGAAGGCGCCAAGCCGAAAAACATTGCGCCGAAAAACATTACGTTGAAAAAGATCACATTCAAAAGTATGGCCGCGGTTGCGGCCATTTTTGTATCCGGATACTGGATTTAATCATCCGGCGTACAGACCCGGATCCGGTGGCCGTCCGGGTCCAGAGCGACAAAGGTCAGACCGAAAACCGCTTCATGCAGAGGCTGTTCAATGGTCACGGATGGCTGCCATTGGTCGTAAAGCGATTTTACGGTTTCGTCATCCGGCACCATAAACGACAGTTCGCAACGATGGCCGCTTCCGCCGGAGACAAAGTTTTTCGCCTCTTCCGACCAGAGCCCCAGACTCAGGCCATTTTCAAAATCGAACGCCGCATAGGTGGGAAGGACGGCAACCGGGTCGCAGTTGAACAGTTTTTGGTAGAAAACAGCACTGGTTTCAGGGCTTTTCACATAAAGTAACAGCAGATTGGGTGTCAGCATCATTGACCTCTTTTCGGTGTTGGCTAGGAATGACCTGAGTTTAAACCGGCGGACTGTCAGAAACTGTCAGTATCCTATTGCATATCTTTTGAGTGATGTTTACAGTCACAAATTGCCAGGTCAGGTATACAATAATGAAAAGGAAGTGATGAAAATCAGTGAATTACAGGCACATATTCGGGCCGTCGATCATCATCCGGAGAACACTCCCGGGTATTTCCTCAAGCTGATCGAGGAGGTCGGGGAATTATCAGAAGCAATCCGGAAAGGGAAAGAGGGTCAGCCTGATCTTGACCATTTAAAAGGGACGATTGCCGAAGAATTGTATGATGTTCTTTATTATCTGTGTGCACTGGCCAATGTCCATGGGGTCGATTTAACGCAGACCCATCACCTGAAAGACCAGCTCAATCAGCAGAAATATCGCAGTTAGTTTGCGGCACCCATTCAACAGAGCAAGGATGTATTCGTTCTCATGAACATTATTTTACCGCCCGCCCTGAAGCTCGGGGATAAAATTGGATTTTTTTCGCCTTCTTCGCCCGCGACAGTCTTCGCGCCGAAGCGATTTGAGCGGGCGAAACACTTTCTAGAGAGCAAAGGATTTCAGCTTGTGGCAGGCAGCCTGACCGGAGGTTCCGACCATTATCGTTCCGGCTCGATTCAGGCCCGCGCGGCAGAACTGAATGCCCTAATCCGTGATCCGGAAGTACGCTGTGTGATATCGACGATTGGTGGCAATAACAGTAACGCGCTGTTGCCTTATCTCGACTTTGATGCCCTGAAACGTGACCCTAAAATTATCATCGGCTATTCCGATGTCACCGCGCTGTTGATGGGAATATACGCCCAAACCGGGCTGATTACTTTTTATGGTCCTGCGCTGGTGGCTTCTTTTGGCGAGTTGCCGCCACTGGTTGAGCAAACCTATGACTCATTTTTTGAGCTGCTCTGCCGCCCGGGAAAATCCTCGTACCAGTATCAGATGCCGCCAGCCTGGACGGATGAAATGATTGACTGGGAAACGCAGTCTGAAGCCAAACGTTTATCCCCCAACCACTGGCAGTTTATGGGTGAAGGCGTGATAAAAGGCCGGGTGATTGGCGGTAACCTGAATACCATGACCGGAATCTGGGGCAGTCCGTACATGCCAGCGATTCAGTCCGGCGATATTTTGTTGATTGAAGATTCCCTCAAAGGGATCGAAACCGTTGAGCGTTCATTGGCTCACCTGAAACTTTGTGGCGTGTTTGAGACGGTGTCTGCCGTGATTTTAGGAAAACACGAGCTGTTTAATGACAGAGGTACAGGCAGAACGCCGCTGGATGTTTTACTGGAAGTGCTGAACGGCCAGTCATTACCGATTCTGGCTGGTTTCGATAGCTGCCATACCCACCCGATGCTGGTCACACCGTTGGGAGCGACGGCAGAGATCGATTTTGATCGTGAAAGCATTCGTCTGGCAGACCCATGGCTGGCAAAGTGATTCCAAGGAGAGAAAGATGACATTTGTGATTCGAAAAGCAGTCAAAGCGGATGCAAAGGCTGCACACGAGATTCGTCAGCGGGCGATTTGGGCGAAGTGTGTTGCGGATTATCCGGAAGCGCAGTTAAAACTCTGGACGGAAGGCGGGATGTCAGAACGCTTTATCGCTGATATCGAACGGGCTTTTTACGTGGCCGAGTCTGAACAGGGGGTGATCGGGACGGCCATGCTCAACACTGAACATGGGATCGGGAAGGTGGATGCCATTTTTGTTGCGCCGGATTATATGGGCAAGGGCGTTGCCAGGGCCCTGATGGCGCATATTGAAACACTCGCCAGAGAATCGGGCGTGACCGCACTGAAACTGGACGCGACGCTGAATGCGGCCGACTTTTACCGTGCCAGGGGCTTTACGGGCGATGAGATTGCAGTCTATCGTTCGCCAAAAGGACTGGAATTGGCTTGTGTGCCCATGGTGAAAAGTTTGGACTGAAGAAGATGGACTTTGATGAAGTATCTGTGCTGTACTTCATCTTTTCCGCAACTCAGAGAAAAGTAATTTCGTTATGGCGATTTTAGACATACTGACAGCACCGGATCCGCGCTTAAAAGAGAAAGCCGTTCCGGTCACCGACATAGATTCAGTGCAAACCCTGATTGATGACCTGCTCGAAACCCTGTATGCCACCAGCAACGGCGTTGGTCTGGCGGCTACGCAAGTGGGTCGTTCTGAAGCCCTGGTGGTGATTGATATTTCAGAAACACGGGACGAACCGCTGGTGCTGATTAACCCGGAAGTTGTCAGCGGCGAAGAAAAGGTCATGGGTCAGGAAGGGTGCCTGTCTGTGCCGGATTATTATGCCGATGTTGAGCGTTACAGCTCCGTTGTCGTGAAAGCACTGGATCGTCAGGGAAATCCGATCACTCTGGAACGGGATGATTTTCTGGCGGTCGTCATGCAGCATGAAATTGATCACCTGAGCGGGAATCTGTTCATCGATTATTTGTCACCGCTGAAACGACAAATGGCGATGAAAAAAGTGAAAAAAGCCGTGAAATCCATGGCAAAAACAGCCTGACCAGATTTCATCTGATGCGGCAGTGAGTGCCTGAAAAGAAATTACAATGGACTATCAATGAAAAAAGGAATGGTATTCATTGCCGCACTCTGGCTAGCCGGGTGCGCATCCCAAAAGCAACCACCGGCGGAGGAGAAAGTCCTGTATGATATTTTCTCTCAAAAACTCTTGAACAATGGCCCCAGGGTTATTTGTGATCAACCGGTCTATCTGAAATGTTTTCAGATTTCAGAAGCAAACTGTTTATCGGAATTGACGCCGGTTTCAAAGGAATGCGGCAATTACGCGGAAAAGAAATGGCCCATTCGATCGGAAGAAGATGTAGAAAAGCATGCCATGCATTATTTCAACTGCATGATCTACCAGCACTTTACCTTTCACCGAAAAGACTGGCATGAAGCCTTTGCCTGTCTTGAAAATAGTAAAGACAGTTTTGATCCTCATCGTTCCTTATCTGTATTTTTAGAGTAAGATTTTCGGGCTCGATCCAATTCAATTCGGGCTGTCAGTTTATCCCCCAATAAACGGATATCCTCAACCACATTTCGGTTGAATGAGCAGGACTGCTCAGACAAGGTCATGGAGACACGGAGGTCAAATGGCACTTGAATTTCATCCCATCAATGTTGATGCGCATTTTGCGTTTTGTATGGCTTTTCGGCGAGATGCTTATATCTGCACATTTCATGCGGATCATGGGTTTTCGGCGTTCATTGCCGGATATGAGGCGCGCATGCGTTCCCGGTTGGTTGATCCACGCTGGTATTACATCCACATCTGGGACGATCACCGTATTATCGGACAGCTTGAATTCAAAAGTTTTTCCGATGAACCGGCCACAGGATATGTCCATCTCATGTATATCATTCCGGATTACCGTGGTTCAGGGGTTGCCGATGCTGCCCAGCGTTATATTGAAACCCGGCTGCAGGCTGACGGATGTCAGGCGGCACTCCTCACTGTGGGGCGTAAAAATGAAAGGGCGCGGCGGCATTATCGCCGTTGGGGCTGGCAGCGTGTGGGCAGTGATCATACTTTACGCGGGACCGAGATTTTCAGGCGATTGCTGCCGGTGCTGAAGGAAAGCCATCCGGCATAGTCCGGCATCGTTCGGTATAGCCTTGTTTTGAAAGACAGGCCTTGCAGGTCACCGCAAGGCCTGTTCGCTAAGACGCTGTCCAAACCGGATTATGCCTTGAGCTGAGGCACCAGCTTCGCCAGCATCAGCTGGGCGGTCTGCAGGGCACCTTCAACCCATCCCTGACTGTGTGAGTAAGCTTCACCACAGATATAGAGATGCGTCTGCGGCAGAGGCTGAACAATCTGGTTGGCAACATCGTCGCTTTGTACACCGATATTCCAGCTGTTCCAGCCGCCGCCGTACGGGTCATCCCCCCAGTCACGGAACGCTGCCTGCAGAGGCTGCGTCTGAGCCGATTCCCCGACAGACACATTGTGGATCAGGTTAACCTGCCGCGTGACTTCCTTCACCATAGACTCAGGTGCCTGGTGTGCCAGCCATTGGGCATCGGCTCCCCGTTGCTGCTGTATCAGGCCGGTAAAGGCGCGGTATTCGGGTAAAGGTAAAACTTCCATCTGTTGTTTCCAGGCCAGTCCGCGTTTCTGGCGGTAACCGTCCCAGAAGCCCACGTTGACTCCGTCGTCATAACTGGCCATCAGAATCGCAGGACCTGACAGCGCGGGCTGACCCTCATCGGTCGGCCAGTAGTAGGTCTGACGGACGGGCATGTTGGTTACACTGCGGCCAGATTCAATGCCGGATTGTTCGACCCACCAGGGAGAAGCGTAAGTGGTAAACAGCTTGAACAGGGGTCTGGGGGTGACGCTGCCGGTCAGGGATTTGACGACCGGTTGTTGCAGCAGCGGACAATTGGGCTCCAGCAAATCAATGGCGCGTCTTGGCATCGCCAGCACCACGTGCGTCGCTGTACACTGCAGCGCATCATGGGGCGTGATTTCCAGTTCTGTATTGAAATGCAGCTCAAAAGCACCATTGACCTGCGTGAACGTGGTCAGCTTATGACCCATCATCAGTTCGCCGCCGATAGCCTGAAACTCTTCTGCCAGTGCGACAGGTACTTGCTGGAATCCCTGTTTGAAGCCGAAGTATTTCACATCATCCCCGAAATCTGTCAGGAACCAGGGAATCGCATCCGCGGCATTCCAGTTGGACATGGTGGAGTTGTAACCCCCTGCGTCCTGGCAGTACAGGTAATCTTCGCTGCTCATCACCTGTTGCAGCACATTCCAGAATCCCTGTTCATACAGCATTTTGCCCTGAAACTCGGCCTTCATCGCCATTTCCCGGCGTTGTCTTTCCGTGAGATCCGGATCGGTGATACCGGGAACGATTTTATCCAGCGCCGCGATCATGACACTGCCGGGCGTTTGTGCGTAAGCATCTGTGCTGTAGTTATACGGCAAGGCGTGCGGGTTATCCTGATAGTCTTTCAGACGCAGCCTGACTTCCCGCAGGTAGGCAAAGTTGACCGGGGTATCTACCGGAAACGGATAATACTCAATCAGATTCGGCAGGGAACTGAACTGATTGATTTGATCTAGTAATGCGTGGATCAGGGGCTGCCGTGCAGCATCCAGAATGCGCATCCCCCCGAGTTCTGCGACCATATTGTCCACGCCCGGTGCCTTCACGGATAACAGGCGTCCACCAATCCGGTCGCTACCTTCAAAGACGGCAATGCTTTTTCCGGGAAAGTTCTTTTTCAATTGCCAGGCGCTGTAAACACCGGATACCCCGGCGCCGATAATCGCAACATCATAATGTTGACTCATAGGACCCTTCCTTGCAGTTTGATGAAAATGGTTTATGCCAGTGTGCTGAAATGATTGGGATTGATTTCATCCAACACGTCCTTGTGGAAATAATTTAACGACGGGCGGCGTAATCGTTTTGCCGAGGATTTCAGGTGAGTACTTTGCTGTACGGCCGCCGGATCCCGCTCCGTCCGGATATCCAGCACATAAGGTTTGTTTTCATTCAGAACAAAGTGAATGGCTTCTCTCAGCGCGGTGTTCAGGTCGCTGGTTTGTTCAACAATCTTCCCTTGGACGCCAGCGCCCATCGCATCGGCAATCTGCTGAAAATTCAGCTGCGGATGTTGCAGCGACAGATAATCCACCTCGTAATTGTGATAGCTGGCCGGATCCGCCGGGTCTGGTTCAACCGGTTTTTTCTTCGGTTCCCAGTCGTAGGAATCGATCACTTCTTCCAGTCCGTTTTGCAGCGTGTGGTATTCCCGGTTGTTGGTGATGATGTAAAGCACCGCCAGATCATATTTGGCAGCACTCCACCAGACCTGCGGGTAAAACAGCGACGACCCGTCACCGACGGCATTGATCACCAGTTTTGGCGTCACACCCTGAATCGCTGTGGGCTGAATCTTGATGCCGAGTGAGGCTGGCATCGACCAACCCAGCGAGCCGCCGGAGACGCAGTAATAACTGATTGGCCGGCTCATCTCTTTGTTCAGCGGCATCAAATACTGAAAACTGGGGCTGTCGGAAACGGCTTCATGAACATAGACAAACTGGTTGGCGAGCCCTTGCTCAGTGATGGCCTGAGATAAATAGTGCGGGATCAGCGCGGGATTAATACACGCGGCCGGGGTCTCTTCCGCCTGTTTCAAATAGGCATTCCAGTCCTGACGGCGTTGCTGACTGAGCTGCTGTAAATGCTGGTTGCGCGCATCTCTGGCCTGTTGCTGCTCCGGCGTCACCGGGAGCCCAGCCATGACGTCATTGAGTTTTTCCAGGCTGGCCCGGATGCCGCCCAGAACGGCGTGGCTGCCGTAATAGTTTTTCCCGATATCCCAGGTGTTATTCGACAGATAGAGAATATCCACTGAGGGCGGAATCAGCGGCCCATCGGCATAGTTGAAGACTGTGACCTGAGCCTGATTGCTCCAGCCGACCAGAAACGCAACATCATGCTGCTGAAACACGGCCTGCAGCATCGCCTGGTTTCCCGGTAACTCGCCTTGCCAGTGGATATCATCGTTCGGAAAGTTGGCAAGGCTGCTGAAAGTTTGCAGGGCGACGGGCGCCCCGACCGTTTGCGCCAGAATACCCAGCTGTTGTGCGGCATCATCATAACCCACGCCATCACCTGCGATGATGATGGGATTTTTGGCTTCAGAAAAACGCTGTGCCAAACGCTGAATTTCGTCTGTATCGCCCGTGAAATTGGTGGGAATACGGGTGATACCCGGCAGCTTTTGTGGCTGGTTGGGCAAGGGGCTGACCATCATGAATTCCCAGGGGATGGAAATAAAGACCGGGCCGCAAGCCGGTGCTTTGGCTTCCTTGAAGGCCCGTTGTAACACCATGGGGAATTCATAGGGTGTACGCAGTTCATGCGACCATTTGCAGTACTGTTTCGCGAGTTCAGCAATGTTGGATGACAGTAAGGGTTCTTGCGTGACCAGTTCATTTTGCTGCTGACAGCAGAGAATGACCAAAGGAGTATGAGAACGGTAGGCATTGAATAAGTTGCCGATCCCGTGGGCAATTCCGGGGGTAATGTGAACCACCAGCACACCGGGTTCTCCGGTCATGCGGGCCGCGCCCATGGCTGCCCCCATCGCAATGTTCTCATGCAAACATTCGACATATTCCACGTTGTTTTCCGGGTAGGACGTGCCATCGATAATCGGAATTTCATTGGTGCCGGGGACACCGAATATTTGACGGATACCGAGCTGGTTTAATGCATCGTATAAATAATCACGCATGATGCGTGGCGGTAGGTCAGACATGATTTTTCCTTATTGAAATCGGGGACAGCGACCTCCCAATTGGTAAATAAAATGTTAAATTTCGTTCCGGCTTATCGAACTTAGGTCAGAGGAATAGTGCATACAAATTTCATTCAGGCTGGGTACAAGTTGAAATAATGCATCTTTGATTGGTGCATTTGAGTCAGACATTTTGGGAATTGATATCAGAGAACAAGGTCACATTTTTTGTAACTGTCTGTTTTACTGATAAATGTCAGGGGGAAATGAATTGTATTGAAAAGATATCTTTTTATAATCGTCGGATTTTTAAATACTTTTTATCGGCAGCTGATCAATCAACTTTTAATTCCCTGAAGTCAGCGAATTCAGAACAAAGAATTTTTCAGATTAGAAAAAATACCGGAATTCAGAAAATGAACTGAAAATAAAATGAATGATTTCAAGTGAGGGGGAGGGAAATGCAGCGAATCAATGTCATCGGCACCAGTGGCAGCGGGAAATCGACTTTTTGCCGGAAACTGGCACATGTTCTGGGGTATCCGCATATTGAAATGGATGCTTTGTTCTGGAAACCCAACTGGGCAGAATCGACGGACGAAGCATTTTTGTTGGCCATTGAACAGGCGCTCGACCAGACGCAATGGATTCTGGACGGGAATTATCACCGAACGGCAGCCCTCAAATGGCGTCATGCGGATACTGTCATCTGGGTAGATTATTCGTTTACCCGCACGCTATTTCAGGCGGTTCAACGCGCGGTGATCCGCTGCCTGAGCAAACAGGAACTTTGGCCGGGAACGGGCAATCGGGAATCATTCCGGAAAACCTTTCTGAGCCGGGATTCCATTGTCTGGTGGACAATAAAAACCTACAGCAAAAACCGTGCGCGCTATCTGAGCATGATGTCGGATCCCAATTTTGCACATATTCAATTTGTTCAGCTACGCAGTCCGGCACAGGCAAATCAGCTGATCCAACAGCAAAAGCACATGAAAACATTGGGCACTGAACCGACATCGAATGAATGAGGAAAATCAACACCATGATCCGAACGTTTACAGCAGCAGATATGGACACTGTTTTGTCAATCTGGCTGACAGCATCACTCAAAGCACACGATTTTATTGCGTCCGATTTCTGGCAGTCTCAGGTTGAGAATATGCGCAGCCTGTATTTACCGGTTTCAGACGTTCATGTGTATGAAGACCATGGCGCAGTGAAAGGTTTTTATGCTTTGTATGAGAACCAGCTTGCCGCGATCTTTGTCACGCCGGAGGCACAGGGGCAGGGCATCGGGAAGGCTTTGCTGAACCACGCTAAAATGCAGCGCAAAATGTTGTCGCTGAATGTTTATCAACGCAACCAGGCCAGCTATCAGTTCTATTTATCTCAGGGGTTTCAGGTGACTGCAGAAAGCACCGATGAGCATACCGGTGAAGCTGAGTGGCAGATGGCGTTTTGTGCATCATAAAGTGCGACGGCAAGGATTCGATACGCAGCAACCCAGGTTGCGGTGAACTGCTGCGATCGAACCGCTTCTGCGAAATCCCTATTCTCTATTCCCTAGATCTAGCGAGATCCAGAGAGACTGTATCCGAATTGCGTTACTGGGGTGCTCCGCAGGTCGTCTTGACATTCGGGACGTTGCTGGCGAAATACTGAACAACTTCGGTCAGATCCAGCTTCAGGTACGCCAGAGTATGGGGTTGCTGAAAATGAGCATGGTAATCCGCCTCGCTGTCAAAGCGTTCCCAGAGCAGAAAACGTGAGTCATCCTGCAAGCAACGATGCACCTGAAAAATGGAGCATCCCGGTTCTTGGAGCGTTTGTGCGCATAAGCGTTGCAGTGATTCAAAAGCAGTCTGAATATTGGCTCGATCTTTCACTTTCAACTCTGCGGTAATGTAATAACCTTGACTGAACACCATAAAAACTCCTGATTGTGAATGGCGAAACAAGGCTAACTGCTAGAGTTCACTCTAGGGCAAGCAGTTTTTCCTCATAAGCGTCAACTTTATATTCGACAATGGCCAATTCCTGATTCAGTCGTTCAATTTCCCGCTTGAGTGAGACCGCGTGTTTTGCCAGTAAATCTTGTCGATCTTTCAAAGAGCAATTCCCTTGCTGGCGAAGTGCTGCAAAGACTTTAATTTCAGCAAGCGGCATACCGGTTGATTTTAATCGCTGAATCCAGGCCAGCCATTCAAGATCTGAGGCGTGATAGATTCGTTGTCCGGCAGGATTGCGGTGAATACTTCTGAGCAGTCCTTCTTTCTCGTAATATCTCAGGGTGTGAATTGAAAGATTGGTTTTCTGTGCAACTTCTGAAATGAACACAAAGGCTCCTGGTTGATCCTGTTATTCTTCGCTCATCTGACGGGATGAATCACAAGTGGTCATTTTTGCGCTGTAATTATTGTGATCCATCCAGTACGCGCGCCATGATGAACTTACTGCCTTCCCGGTCAATCACTTTAAAATGCCTCAATTCGTATAGTTTGACATTGTGAGATTCACAACGAAGACAGAGGTGAGGAATTCCGAGTTCTTTTGCTTTTTCTACGGCAAACTCAATGAGTTGTGTTGAAATGCCTTTTCCTCGGTATTGAGGCACAACATAAATGCCATCCAGCCAATACTGGTAAGCCGGATAATCGGGCAGCTCGCGAAATTTCAGTTCACCGGCCCCGGCGAGTTCTCCATTGAAATGTGCCACGAAAGCGAGCGGGACTGTTGTCCGGTTCGTCCCTTGCAGGAGTTTTTCCGTGATTGTACTTTCGGTTGCAGAAGGATGCAGGTGCAACCATTCATTCAGGTACCAGCCAGCAATGGTTGGGGCTGCTTCAGGGACATCGGCTAACAGTGAAATATTCATTTTACCTCGGGAATGAGTTGCAGTTTCTGCTTTGAGCGAATTGCTGTGGATACTCATGCATCCTCACAGAGTACTTTGGTGAGTAAGTGCTGTTTATTTCGGAATCCTGTTCTGGTGTAAAAGCTGATCGCTTCAGCATTGCCGGACCAGACATGAAGCTCGACACATGTTGCGCCTTTATCTTGCGACCAGTTTTCAAAGGTGTCCAAAAGCGCCCTTGCCAGGCCTTTACGTCTTGCCGAGGGGGCAACAACGATTTCTTCGACGTAGGCATAACATCTGGATTGCACCCAACGCTTGGACGAAACATGAACCACATGCCCGAGTAAAACGCCGGATACTGTCCCGTCGATTTCAGCGACGAGTAAGGACTGGTTGCCATCAGACAAAATGTCTTTCAGCTCCTGAACGGTGAACACATCATCCGTTTCCCGGACAACGTCCGGTGTCAGGGATGCATGATGTTTGTTTTCGATGATAAAAAGCCGGACTAAGGCTTCAAAATCCTTTTCTTGTGCTTGTCGTATCATCCATCTTTTCCTGGGTGTTCAATGGCGGTTTTCACTGGGCGTATCACGTAATATGGTTTCACCTGTTCGCGGGTTTGTGAGCGTGACATTCTCGAGAGCACGAATGCGCCATCCAGCATGGTATTTTTTCAGAACGGCGAGGATCAGGGTATCCAATTCATGAGGTCCTGACGGGTGCGCTTCGCCTGCGGACAGACGACTCCAAAAATGAATGATGGCGACATCGTCACTGATGTGGTCGATATCGATCAGCTGATTGCTCAACATTGAGTCCTGATAGATTGTTTCGTGAATAGGCGTATGAAGTGCAAGGATTTCATTGATCCCCCGAACATAGTGACCAAAGCGATTCACGAATGTAGCATCTTCAGTAAACAGATTGCCAAATGCCTGCATATCGTGAACATTCCAAGCGGTTTGGAATGCCTCAGGTATATCTTCTGGTTGGCTTACATTGGTCATTACGTTGTGTCCTGTTACTTTTGGAGGTTCGTTCAACATGATGGGGTTGTTTCGCGCCAGGTGAACCCATATGTTTGGTCGTTCGTTATCCTGACCGTCCTTCATCGAAACTTGGAATATCTGGTTGTAGGGCACACCAGTTTGCTTTGTAACGGGTATAAATCTGAGCATCAATCTGAACCGGAATATCGCCATCAAATGTTGCAATGGCTAACTCAATGGCTTCAAAGGGAGCGCCTTTGACGCGAAATCCTATGCTCGAACCACATACCATACAAAAAGTCCGGATTGTGCCATTTGGCGCTGTAAATTCATTCAGCAGGTGTTGCCCGGACAGCCAAGTCAGCCCCTGAACGCCCACGAGGGTCCCGAATGCTGCACCATGGAATTTACGGCACATCGAACAATGGCAATTCGCTGCCTGCTTGTGAAAACCTTCGACGGCAAACTGAACGCCGCCACATAAACACGATCCCTGATATTGCTGACTCATCATGATATTTCCCATTTATCCTGAGGTTGTCGCCCGGATTGGAATATGCAGTCAGAAGCGTTGCTGTTTTACACACACTTGCTGAGGACTTTGCAGGTTCAGGCGAATACATCAATTGTCTCTGACGATAATAAATCCCTCCAATGTCGGATGACAGACCTTTTGGGGTGGTTCATTGGGTCCCTTATACGCATGTAATTCAAGGATATAAAAAGCATTTGTCTTGCGCGCGGAAACCATAAACAGAGTCTATCCTGACCACAAAAAATTTTTGTGCTCACGGCCGTACTTTTTTATTGCACTGGTTACATGATGACCTTAATATCGCGCCGCTTCTTGATGATAGCCAATCCGAGTACATCACAGCTGACATGTGGCAAGGCGATAGAGCAACTATCCAAGAGTGACTTTGACTGCGCATCTGCGCTTTTTTTGACGCTCCACTTTTCATCACACTGCAATGAAAAGTGCTCATACATGTTGGAGGCTGATGATGGCTCACGCCCATTCGGTATTAGATTTTCAATCGTTCACCAATCAAACCCTGTCTGCGGAAGAAGTTCATTTAATTGAATCTTCTGTGGCGCAATTCGGTGCCCCGCTCCTGATGCTGGACTGCGATGTGGTTCGCCAGCAGTATCGTGCGCTGAAGCAGGCTTTACCGAATGTAACCCTTCACTTTGCGCTCAAACCGCTGCCGCTGCCGGCTGTGGTCAGAACGCTGCTGGATGAAGGCGCAAGCTTCGATCTGGCAACCACAGGTGAAGTTGAGCTGGTGGCGCAGGAAGGTATTCCTGCTGAACGCACTATTCATACGCACCCGATCAAACGTGATTCAGACATCCGTGACGCGCTGGCCTACGGTTGCAATGTATTTGTGGTCGATAACCTGAATGAGCTGGAGAAATTCAAGCCTTATCAGCATGACGTTGAGCTGCTGGTACGTCTGAGTTTCCGGAATTCAGAGGCTTTCGCCGATTTATCGAAAAAGTTTGGCTGCTCGCCTGAGCAGGCACTGACCATTATCGAAACGGCACAGGCGTGGAACATTCGTATCAAAGGTCTGTCATTCCATGTGGGTTCGCAAACCATGAACCCGCAGAAATACGTGAATGCGATCCGGACCTGTAAAGCGGTGATGGAGCAGGTGGTTGAACGTGGACTGCCGGCACTGAGCACACTGGATATCGGTGGCGGTTTCCCGGTCAGCTACACGCAGCAAGTGATGCCGATTGACCAGTTTTGCGTGCCGATCAACGAAGCGCTCAGTGAACTGCCGGAAACCGTGCAGGTGCTGGCTGAACCCGGACGCTTTATCGTGGCGCAGGCCGTCACCAGTGTGGCTTCCGTCATGGGGCAGGCGGAACGCGAAGGTCAGATGTGGTACTACCTGGATGACGGCATTTACGGTTCATTCAGTGGTTTGATGTTCGATGATGCCAAGTATCCGCTGGTCACCCTGAATCAGGGTGGCGAGTGTATCCCGAGCGTATTATCCGGGCCTACCTGCGACAGTATTGATGTGATTGCAGAAAATATCATGCTGCCCAAGCTGGAGAATGGTGACCTGGTGATCGGCCGGATGATGGGCGCCTACACCAGTGCGACCGCGACTGATTTTAACTTCTTCAAACGGGCACAAACTGTGGTGCTGAATGAGTTTGCTGAAAACAGTGAACGCATGACCGGCTGAAGACTGAAAAAGCGCTCAACCTTGAGCGCTTTTTTGTTTATTCGGCGGACCAGAGATCATCAAGACTGAACCGGTACTTATAGGCCAGCACGACATTGTGCTCCTGAAAGTCATCCGTTTTATCACTCAGGACCGGGCTGAAGTTATACAGCAGCAACATGTGGTTACCGACGTTGCCTTCCAGGTAAACATTGATTGCCATCCCCAGCCCGTTCTTGTTCACCTTTCTGATTTCACCGGATTCTGTCACTGAATTTGTGATCATATATTTCCCGGTTAAATCCAGATACCCCACGCCCAGCCCCGCCCCGATTTTGACATTCCAGTCTTTGGCGGCATGTCGGTTGAACTGGTAAAACACCACAGGAACGGCCGTGAGGGCATAAGCCTTGATCGAGGTGCCGAGATCGACGGTCTCTGTCCCGTCATTGATTTCCTGTCGATCGGCTTTAAAAAATGACCAGTCGACCTGAAACTGAACCCCAATGTTTGAGTTCTCAGAAAAGTAATACGGATCAGAGATTAGTGAAGCTGTCGGAAAAAGCTGGAAGCCACTGGTCATCACCGCCACTTCTTGATCTCCGTTTGAGAGATCCTCGATTTCAAGATGACTGAGTGTACTTTGAAGGCCGACCGCCAGTTCTATGGCTGAGCTTGTGAACGGAACAAGAGTCAGTGAAGCAATCAGGAAGGTGCGAAACATTCAGTGTATACGTCGGCGGCAGAAGAGGTGCGGAGTTTATCAGAGGCACTGACCCCGAGCAACGTATTGAAACTGAACAAGGAATGGGGATTTTACTTTGTCTGTCGGGCGTCTTGATGATATTCAGGGACAGCCAATGGAAACAGGGCAGGGAGATATTCCATTGGCTGTTTGAAGGCAGGCGTCTATTTTTGCGATGGTCAATTTTTGCAATGTTAGTGTCTGCGATGCTGATCTGCGCAATGCGGATGCCGTCCGAAAGTAAATTTCCCCGAACTATTTTCCGCTGTTGATGATCATTTCCAGGCGGTAATCCGCAACTTCATTTCTGCGCGCTGCGGAGCGCATCATGTAGACCCGCACTTTGTAGTCGCCGCTGGCAGGCAGCTGTCCTTCAAACTGATTTCCGTTCACCGAGCCGTTAAACATCGCGGCCTCATTTTCTCCCGGAGCCATAATGTTGAAATAGGTTGCGGTGTTTTTGGTGGCAATGCTGACATTCATGGTTTGTCCTTCCCGGGCATTGAGGACATAGTCGACGACTTCATAGCCTTGAATCGAGTCTTCGACGACTGCACTGGTTGCACCTTTCTGGAACTGTACGCGTTCTGTGCGGATATCATCAGCCGCCGCAGTCATCGTGGTCATGAGCAGAAAAAGGCCCAGGATCAGTTTGACGGGCGTCAGAACAACAAATTGAGTCTTCATGCGTTTTTCCTATGACTTGAGGGGATGAGTATGATGCATGCCCTGTCGGCCAGCAGGGGGGACTGTCTGACAGGGCATCATCATGGAAAGAAGTATGGCCGGAGTTTGAGTGAAGCCGTGTTCAAAGCGCGAGACTGGGCGGAGAAGGAATGCGATGAGATGCGTTGAAAGATAAATGACTCATTCCATTCAGAACTGTCCTGAACGCTGTGTGATTGCCTATGCTTAAAGCCATCAATGATTGCGTTTTTTTGACCTTTCATGATTGTTTTATCCGTTGTTTATTTGCGCTTGAAACAAGGCGGAACTTGCGCTTTGGGGATTGATGCAAGATGCGGATCAGAGCTTATGGATTCCAATTCTGGTGAAAGTGATGGCGGGATATGATGCATGCATCGGATCAACATATGGCTTATCAAATCAGAGGCCTGACAAAAACCTATTTCACCGGAGAGATCGAGGTCAGGGCGCTGCGGGGCGTAGACCTTGAGATCCGGAAAGGAGAAATGGTTGTTTTGCTCGGTCCTTCGGGAAGCGGGAAATCAACTTTCCTGAATCTGATTGGCGGGCTGGATACTCCGACGGGCGGACAGATCATTTTCGAAGGCAATGAACTGTCCGGACAGGATGAACGATACCTCACCCAGTACCGACGTCATTATGCCGGTTTCGTTTTTCAGTTCTACAACCTGATCCCCAGCCTCAATGCCCGGGAGAATGTGGCACTGGTTTCAGATATTGTGCGTGATCCGATGCCCGTGGACGAAGCATTGGATATGGTGGGTCTGAAAGCGCGTGCTGACCATTTTCCTTCACAACTTTCTGGCGGTGAGCAGCAGCGTGTTGCCGTGGCCCGGGCGCTGGTGAAAAAACCAAAGGTGCTTTTGTGCGATGAGCCTACCGGTGCGCTCGACAGTACAACAGGGATTAAGGTGCTGGACGCGCTTGTCGGAGTCAATGAAACGCTGGGCACCACAACGATCATCATCACGCATAATGCATCGATAGCGGCGATTGGTGACCGGGTGCTGCATTTTGCCGACGGCAGGATCGTCAAAGAAGAACGGAATGAAAAACGGCAGCCCGCTTCGGCGCTGATGTGGTAATCGCTATGCGTGCGCTGGAGAAAAAACTGATCCGCAATCTCTGGCAAATCCGGGGTCAGGTGCTGGCGATTGCCCTGGTCATTGCCGCTGCTGTTGCCATGATCGTGCTTTCCTCCGGGACTTACCGCTCCCTTGAACTGACCCGAAACCTGTATTACGAGCAATACCGTTTTGCGGATGTCTTCGCCAGCCTCAAGCGTGCTCCGGACAGTACGCTGGCCGAAATCGGACAAATTTCCGGCGTGGTCCACGCAAGCACCAGCATCCGGGAATATGCGTTGCTGGACATGCCGGGGGTCATTGAACCTGTCCGGGGCCTGTTTATTTCCCTGCCGGAAGGGGTGAACCCACTCAATCAGCTGGTGCTGCGGTCTGGTCACTGGCCCGAGGCCGATTCAACGGAACAGGTGCTGGTGCATGAAGCCTTTGCTCAGGCCCACGATTTGCATCCGGGTGATCCGATTCATGCGACAATTTACGGAAAACAGCATCATTTTACGGTCGCGGGTATCGCCTTATCCCCTGAGTTTGTCTATGCGCTCGGTCCCGGTGATTTGATTCCGGATAACAAACGTTTTGGGATTTTCTGGATGAACCGGGACGCGCTGGCGTCAGCAGGGAATCTGAAAGGTGCATTTAATGAAGTTGCGCTGAAACTCAGCCCCGCCGCCAATCCGGACGAAGTGGTTGCCGGGCTTGACCGGATCCTCAGGCGCTACGGGGGGACCGGCGCCTTCACCCGGGAAGATCAGCGATCTGATTCCTTTATCAGCAGTGAGCTGAAGGAACTGAAATCCATGACCCGCATTATGCCGCCGATTTTTTTGGGGACCGCGGTTTTTCTGCTGAACATTGCCATCGGCCGACTGGTGGAAACGGAGCGCGGACAGCTCGGTCTTCTGAAAGCCATCGGTTACAGTGATAACGCGATCGGATTTCACTATTTGCAAACGGCGCTGGTTATAGCCTGTGTCGGGATTCTGATTGGTTGGCCCTCAGGGCTGTGGATGGGGCACGGCATGGCGGAATTGTACATCGCCTATTTTAAGTTTCCCGTGCTGCGTTACCATATCACCCCCGGGGTTTTCCTCGGGGCGGCCACAATCAGTCTGGCCGCGGCTGGTCTGGGCGCCCTGGCTGCGATTCGCAAGGCGGTCCGGCTGCCACCGGCTGTTGCGATGGCACCGCCGCCCCCACCGCTGTATCAGACCGGGCTCGGCGAAAAAATAGGGCTGTTTCGCGGGATCACACCATCCGGCCGAATGGTGGTGCGGCATCTTGTGCGCTGGCCGTTCCGTTCGGGGTTAACTGTGCTTGGGGTGACACTGTCGATCGCTTTGCTTCTGTCGACGCTGAATTTTTTCGACTCGATTGATGTCATGCTTGAATCGTTTTTCCATCGCAATAACCGTCAGGACTTGACGATCAGTTTTACGGAAATCAGGCCAGACAGCGCCGCAGCAGATATCCGCCATCTGGATGGTGTGCTGAAGGTTGAGTTACAGCGCAATGTCTCTGCCCGTCTGGTGGCCGGGCATCTTTCGAAACGGACGGCCATTCAGGGGCTGGATCCGGGCGCTGAACTGAGTCAGCCACTGGACATTGACGGTCGAAAAATCTTTTTGCCTGCACAAGGCGTTGTGCTGAATGAATGGCTGGCCCGGTACCTGAATATTCGGCAGGGCGACTTGATGCGCATTGAAATACTGGAAGGCCGGATGCCGGATTTCCGGATTCCCGTAACCGGCGTCAGCAAGGAATACGTCGGGTTGTCCGCATACATCAGCCGGACGACACTCAATCGTTATCTTCGTGACGGACCGGTGGCGAATACGGCGATCGTCACGGTCGATGCCTCTAAACTAGAATCTATTTACAGGAAAATCAGAGAGATGCCTTTTGTGGCCGGTGTTACGGCGCTGGATGTGTCAGAGGCACTGTTTCGCAGGCTGATCCAGCAGAACCTGTTCACCATCGTGACATTTTATGTGCTGTTTGCATCGGTGCTGGCGTTTGGGGTCGTGTATAACAATGCGCGCCTGACCCTGATTGAACGCTCCCGGGAGTTTTCCCTGCTGCGTGTGCTTGGTTTTCATCAACGAGAAGTCGCATGGATTCTGGGCGGCGAAGTCGCGTTGCTGACTCTTCTGGCACTGCCTTTGGGATGCATTCTCGGATACGGACTGGTCCGGCTGATAGTGACTTTTTTTGCGTCCGATCTTTACCGTATTCCGTTTGCGATCGAACCATCAACTTATGGCTATGCCGTGCTTGTGATTTTGATTGCCGCCATTTTCAGCGGCCTGCTGGCGCTCTATCGTCTGGGAGAGCTTGACCTGCTCAGCGTGCTCAAGGAAAGGGAATAGCCTATGCCGTTCAGGAAATACCGCTGGACTTTACTGTTTATCTTGTTGCTGGTTGCTGGTCTGACCTTCGCGTTCTGGCCCCGAGCGATCGACGTTGAAGTCGTGATGGTGACGGAAGGGCCTATGACAGAAACCGTCGATGATGATGCCATCACCCGCGTGAAAGAGGTCTATACCCTGACCGCGCCGGTATCCGGCCGTTTGTTGCGGATTGAAAAAGATGCCGGTGATGACGTGACCACCGGTGCTGTATTGGCGGTTTTGCAGCCTGCGGTGTCACCATTGCTGGATGCCCGGACGCAACTTGAACGTGCATCGGCCATGCATGCGGCGGAAGAGTCAAGGGATGCAGCCAGGGCACAGGTGAAAAGCGCCTTAGCCCGTCTCGAATATGCCCGGATTGATTTTAAGCGGGCCGGGAAACTTGCGCAGAAGGATGCGGTGTCGATCGACAGGCAGGATCAGGCCCGGCAGGTTTTACGTGCGGCGGAAGCGGGACTGACGACGGCAGAGTCGGTTCTGTTGCAAAAAGAAGCTGAATTTCAGCAGGCGAAGGCTGCACTGCTGCAACCTGGTGAGGCAGCAGCAGTCCGGCAGTCTCAAGTCGAGATCATCGCACCGGCCGATGGAAAAATTTTGCGGATTTTTCAGGAGAGTGAAGCCGTCGTGGCGGCGGGGACACCTTTGATGGAAACCGGCGATCCGGACAATCTCGAAATCGCTGCTGACCTGTTATCGCGCGATGCCGTGCGGATTCAGCCCGGTGATCACGTGGATATCGATAACTGGGGCGGCGCAGGCGTCTTAAATGGCACCGTTCGCCGGATAGAACTGGCAGGCACCACCAAAGTTTCATCGCTTGGCATCGAGGAGCAGCGCGTGAACGTGCTCATCGATTTTTCTGATCCAAAGGACAAATGGGCGGCGCTTGGCCACGGTTTTCAGGTGGATGTGCGCATTGCAGTCTGGCATGGCGATCACGTGCTGCGTGTTCCCATTGCTGCGATTTTTCGTCATGGCCGTGACTGGGCCGTATTCAGAGATGACGATGGCCGCGCGCGTTTGCAGGCCATTCAGATCGGCCATCTTACAGGCCAGTATGCCGAAGTGCTGGCAGGGCTCTCCGTCGGCGATCAAGTGATCGCCTATCCCAGTGACCGGGTTCAGGACGGTGTGATGATACGCACGGTGATACAGACGCCATGAACCCGCGTGGGCATCAACGGTGGGATGTGGCAGAAAGCCCGTTGATATCCGCTGACTCAGGCCAGGGCTTCGGATGCTTCCCACTCCGCTTTACTCATATGAAAAAGCAAACTTGCCGGCGCATCTTTGACATCCTGAATGGTTTGTTCGTTTCGGAATCCTGATTTTTTCAGCACTTGCAGGGATGCGAGGTGGTTTGCCCGGACTCGGGCTGAAATTTGTTCAAGCTCTAAATCGACAAAACCGAATGACAGCGCCCATTTTGAAAATTCCGTCGCATACCCTTTTCCCCAAGACGCTGTGCTCAGCCGGTAGCCCAGGTTATTCATCGTTTTTCCCTCAAACTCAAAGAGACTCAGGCCACCAAAACCAATCACGCTTTCTGGTTCTTTTCGGGTTGCGATTGCCCACATACCAAAACCGTGCGCGTTCCAGTGCTCAAGCCAGCGGCACATTACAGATGCAGCATACTGGATATTCGGAAATGGCCCGGCAGGGTTGAAACGATTGGTTTCCGGGTCGCCATAGATAGCGAATAAATCTTCAACATCGGTCTGACTTACGGGACGCATTATGAGTCTTTCTGAATACAACACAATGATTTCCTTATAATTTGTGTGATATGCACAGAGGCCGTGAAAGGCATTCATCCTACTGGGTTGTTGAATATGTGTAAATTATCATTAGTTGAATGCAATCAATCGGTTAAGTGCCCTTGCAGCGCCGCTGAGCATGGCAAAACCAGAGGGGCGGTTTGAAATTGGTGCCCTGAGATTGAAGCCGAAGCACATCAATTTCGTGAAATTGGAATACAGGTTAAGAAATTGGCTTTTTATGATTTGAATCATGGCCTTATGCACTGAAGATAGGGCAATGAAAAAGGCAACTGAGACAGATTTTCATGTCGTTTCAACTGTGGCCTTTCCATTTTGTATCGTTCACCCCCGAATCGCAGGTATCGTGTGAAAAAACTCAAATTCGTTCTTCCCATGTCGCTTCTTTTGAGCCTCTCTCCGACCGTTTCCGCATCGACATTCGCACCGGCTGGTGTGTGGTCCGGTACGATCGGTAAGTCTTCCATCAAAGTGTGCTTTCAGGATTCAGGTCAGCAGGCGATTTACTATTATCAGCGCTATAAAACGCCGATTACGCTGACCCTGAAAGATGGATTCTGGATCGAACAGGGTGATACCGGCCGCTGGGAACTCACTGGTCAGCCAGGCAATCACATTTCAGGGCAGTGGTCTACCGTATCAGGGACCTCGTCTTTACCTTTGTCTCTGAAATTTGAATACCATGATCTCGATAATAATTGCGGGGAAGAGGAATTTCTTTCTGCGCTGCAAAAAACACTCAAATGGAAGAAAGGAGAGTGGAAAGACTGGTTCGGCTGGCAATACCGGGACGTCGCCTATGGGGGAGACAATTCAATTGAACTGGCTGCCAACTTTCCGAGCAGCCAGGCGATCAATGCAGCTTTAAATGCACGTGTCACCTCTGAGGAAAATGTCGAACGGCAACTGGAGACGCTGGAGAGTTTTTTGCAGGGGAATGGTTTAGCGAAGTACGACGAAACATCGGTCAGCCCCGTTTTTCTGAATGGCTTGTGGCTGGGCGTACGTTTCTACTCGTGGGCGGTAGGCACAGGATCGAGAGGCATCAGCTACCATACAAGTTACTTTTCGCTGGCGACCGGCGAGGAAATTAATCCCTGGCGTTGGTTTATGGCAATACCGGTGAATCAATCACGTTATGACAATCCATATTCGCACCCGCTTCCTGAAACGATACAGGCGAAGTATGGTCGAAAGGAATCAGAAGCCTCAGAATTTGAGGAGTGTAATCCTTCTGAGCATGGTTATTACCAAATCAGCCTAAGAAATGATGGCCTTTTGTTTTGGGAACGAGCCATTGGTGATGGTTGTGAACGGGAGTTTTTCCTGACGCCTGAAGAAGCGATGTCGTTCGCCAATGCTGAGGGGAAAAAAGCCCTCAGTGTGTTTGCAAAACTGGTTCGGCTTAATCAGAAGGGTTATTAAGTGTAATCATGATGTGATTTTTAAAGGTGTGTTGCATGTCGTTGATACTAAATCAGTGTTGCGTTGGAAAAGCGGCTGGATGCCGCTTTTCATGATCTGTTGTTTTCATTCAGCCGACATTTTTGGAACGATGCACACTGAAAAAGGAGTACAACATGCGATGTCAGGAAACAACAAGGTACTGTGAAATGCTTATTTCGTCGTTAATATAGCGAAATCCCAGGCATTTGAATTCCAGAGCGTACATTCTTCTAAATAGTACAGTTCTACTTTTTGACCGGCCGCTTTGGCCGCTAATGCTGTGCTGACAACGATATTAAATGCAGGGTGATTTGAGGTGATAGCTACTCGTTTGTATTTGCCGGGGTTATTACATGAAACAGGCAGTTCGTCCATATGGATAAAAGCGATCGCTTCACCATTGGTGGAATACGTCTCGTAGTTTTTACCCATGACCTGAACCTGATCAATTGTTCCAACGACAGACTTCATTTCAGCAGCGTATAAATTGAATGAAAGTGCTGACAGAAGTAGGGTCAAAATGTATTTCATAATTTTTCCTGTTGTTTAGATATTCACATTAAAGTGCATGAGAAGATAAGCTTGATTGCTTTCAACGTAGCACTGTATTGGTTAATTCCGCACACTATAATGTTTGATTATGGTGATTTCCAGTCTGTAAGGTCATGAAATTTTAAGACACATTTTGAAATTAATATTGATGTAAGTAAATTCAACACTAATGAATTCAAAAATTACAAATGAACTTTCCATTCAGGTGCTTTGATTTGGACGGAGTTTGATTTTTTAGGATGTAATTTCTGAATGTTCGCTCGTACTTCGTGCATTCATTTAGGGCTTATTTCCGCATGTCTTGAGGCGTGCCTGATCGGTTTTTCTGGCATCAAGATGATTCAGAAATGCATTTTCTGGTGTGATTCAGCTCAGTCACAGGCGTCTACAATCTGAAAATTCATCCGTGATATTTCCTGTGACTGAGCTTGCCCTGTAACTGAACCCAAAGGGCTTGCAGTTGTACAAAGTGTAATATTTAGTCATGGCTCTGAAAACCATTGCTCCAGAAACGCAATACATTGGATGACGGTGGCTGGAACGAAATGTCTGGCTGGGTAGAGGGCATACAGTGTGAGAGAAGGCTTTTGTACGTCTTTCAGGACTTCGACTACTTCTCCGTTTTTTAACGCGTCCCGGCACACGAAATCTGGCAGAAATCCGACGCCCTGATCGGCCTTGATCGCCTCTAACATAAATAGGGTGCTGTTTACGCGTAGTGACCCCTTGATGGGAATCCCATCTTCGATGGGCCAGACATTTTTCCCTTTGAAGTAGGCATATTCAAAGCAATTGTGGTGGAGGAGATCTTTGGGGTGCTCAATGCTGCCATAACGATCCAGATATCGACGGGATGCACAGATCCGGTACTGAAACGTTGTCAGTGGCCGGCCCACGTAACTGGAGTCAAACGGATGGCTGGCTGCGCGAAATCCGAGATCAAACCCTTGCTCAACCAAGTCGACATCTTCATCGCCAAGGTGAATGTCTAAATCAATGTCGGGGAACTGACGCATAAAATCGGCAAACATATCTGCCAGATCGGTGATCCCCAGTACCATCGGCGCATTGATCCTGAGCTTGCCCCGGGGTGTCTGTTGCAGCGATTGCACAAAGGCATCGGCTTCATTGATATCCGCCAGGATTTTCCGGGCCCGCTGTAAATACGCTTCCCCTGCATGGGTGAGCTGAACATTGCGCGTTGTTCTGTGCAGCAGGCGGACCCCAAGTTCATCCTCGAGCCGACCAATTTCTTTACTGATCATAGATTTGGACGTGTTGTTTTGCTCGGCAACCCGCGTAAAACTGCCTAAATCTGCCAGACGCACAAAGAGCGCCATTCCCCGGAGTTTATTCAAAGCTTTCGTATTCCCTGTTGATGTTGACTGTTTCCATTTTGCGAACATTCAGTTCACATTGTCACTATATATAAAGCGCTTTCATCACCATACACTTTTCTCCATCGTCCGGTTTGATGTTTAAGTGGCTGTGCGGACGAACTGAGTTCAGGGAGCTGGAATGGCTCACATCACCAAACAGAACAGGAGAAACACCATGTATACGCTTTATTTCGTGCCAGGCGCTTGCTCACTGGCCACTCAGGTTGTCCTTCGTGAACTGGGTCAGGACGTCACGCTCATTCAGAAACAACAGGTCGCCGATTTCACGGCCATCAACCCTGCGGGCACAGTGCCGGTCGTGATCGATGGTGACAGAACCTTAAGCGAAGGGGCTGCCGTGATGATTTATCTGCTTACAAAACATCAAAACCCGATGTTACCGGTGTATGACCTAACTGCAAGACAACAGGCGATTCAGGACATCATGTTTGCCAATGCAACCATGCATCCGGCCTATGGCCGATTGTTTTTTGCCTTAAATGCAATCGAAAATCAGACGCAGCGGCAAGCTTTTTTCGACAGTGCGGCGGCTGCAATTAATCAGCTCTGGCTAGTGGTTGAGAAACGGCTGGAATCGTCGCCATTTCTCGGCGGTGAACAGGTTTCTGCCGCGGATATCATGCTGGCCGTTTATTCTCGCTGGGGCGCCAGTTTTCCGGTCAGCATTGTGATTCCGGAGAAAGTACAGCGCATGCTTGACCACGTGATTGCCATGCCGAACTTCCAGAAAGCACTCCAGGCTGAACAAGCCGTTCCAGAGTTTGCATGAGCCAGAGGAGCTTGCCCTTGAATTTGCACAACATCCGTCATCGGGATCTCGATCAGGTCACGGAAATCATTCAGACCTATTTTGAAGGGATTCATCACGGCGATACCGAAAAACTCAGCAGCATTTTTCATGCGGATGCAGTTCTGAAAGCACCGGACTTAAGACGAAGCGTCGAAGTATGGCTGGAGGTTGTCCGCTCACGCGAGAAACCCCATACGCTGGGTGCTGAATTTGCTTACCGCATTTTATCGGCCGATGTGATCGGTGATCAGGCAATGGTGAAAGTGTTGTGTCCGCTGCTGGGTCACACCTACATCGACTTTCTTGGCTTGCTGAAAGAAAACGGCCAGTGGCGTATCGTCAACAAAATGTACGCTGATCTGGCATCAAACTGAGGAGAAGGCACATGCCTTATATCAACATTAAACTGACCGATGAAGGCGTTACAAAAGCCCAGAAACAGGCGCTGATTCGAGGCGCGACACAACTGGTGGTTGAGGTACTCAATAAGAATCCTGAAACCACGTTTGTGGTGATTGATGAAGTGAGTACGGACAATTGGGGTATTGGGTATGAGCAGGTGACTGAGTTGCGGAGAAGCGTGGGGCGGTAGTGTTGATTTTTTGGGGCTGTCGGCGTGTTGGGCGCCGACAGCCTAAACATTCACCCATGAATTTTTCCCAGGGGGTTGTGTGAATCTTGGTTTTTAAACTCGTGGTCAGACAAAAGTGTGTCAGGGGTTTTGTTCATTTAGTATTTCAAGCAATGTCTCAAGTATAGGAGGATGCGATAGGTAAAAAGCAATCCCTGCCTCCTTGAACAGTGCCTAATTTAAAACCGCAGAAACAAAAAAGCGTTAGCAAACCCTACTCTGCTAACGCTTTGAATCAACAGAACATCATGTTACTTATGACGAACATGTTTAAGTTGAACGATTACGCTTAGTTTGACTCTTCATCAATGTCGCAATCAGTACAACTTTGGAGTGCGATTTCGTGTTCAAAGACTGCTGAATCGTTACCTTCTGCCAGTAGCTCTGCTATTTCATCCGCGACTTCTTGCTCATCTTCCGCTTCAACTTGATCCGCGAGTTCTTCTTCTGAGTAACCATAGAAATTCAGCAATAAGTAATCACGCGCTTCCTCTTTCGTACAAGTCACGTTCACCGAAAGATCTGGCTCAACGTTGCCTTGCGCGATAATCGCAGCCACTTGTGCTAGGACATCATCTTTCATCGCAACCGTTAACCAACCCAGATCAGTGCTTACTGTGGTTTTTTTACAGTTAAAACAAGGCAATTGATGAAAGTAATATTGAAAAGCAGTCATAGATAATTTCTTCATTGAGTGTTGTATAGCAAGATTATGCGCGTTTTCTAGCAAAATACTATCTCTATTGACATTGAAGAGTGGATTGCCCTGGATGATGTGGGGCAGGGTGCAGATCGGGGAACACTGATCACTCCGTTAATGCTAAAGACATGGTTTATAGGCTTACCACCGCCATGTTAATCTGTAGCGGCCTAAAAGATAAATGGACATAAATGTGCCAGTACTTTTGCTAATTCAGCAAACCACCATTAACTACAGGTATTGCAAAGAGAGTTGTGGACAGCTATCGCGAGCAGTAGACTTGCGCTAGCTAGAACGCCTGACTTTGGGGGCGCACTAAACATGAACCTTTGATTCTGCTACCGCAAAATCGATATTTAATTTGATGGAGATAGATAATGAACGGCAGTTGGGCTAACTTCTTTCCGTACTTTGCTGGAGCTTTTAAGCTTATTGTATTAGCTATTGGAGCCTACTTCGCTATTAAATGGCATTTTGATGAAGAGAGGAGGGTGAGGAAAGCTGAAGGCGTGGTATTTGGTAAACAAAGCTCCATGAAAAAGTTGGCAATGATGCTCGCCCTCCCAGTCCTTCTCACTCTTCTCGTCCTTCTAGTGATTTATGCGACGAACTGGTATCTCGACTGACGGGCTTTATTGATACGATCAATGTTTAGCGATTTCAAATAGTGTACTCACACTGTTAAGAGGCTTGTCCGATAAAATAGATCATGCTTCTGCTTTACCCAAGGATACTTTTTCCAGACCCAGTTAATGTTAGCCATCAGATAAAATAGGTCAATCAAGACACAAAATGTTGGATCAGCTTTTAAGCTCTAAATTGGTTTGGGGCAAATTACGAGTTAGAGTTTAAGCAAACCCACACCCCAGGGAAAAATTCATGGGTGAATTTTTAGGTTGTCGGCGATGGGAGGCCTACACCCGGCCCGGTCAACATTAGAGAACCAAAAGGCATGTCTGGGTACGCTTTGTGCCAGCAAAGCGTATCTGGCGCGCCCCCAAATGCTGAGGGGCACTGCAGAAATGATACGAGACATGCAGAGCCCTCAAATGATTGCCTCACATCACCTGCGTCAGCCGCGAAATCATCCCCTGAATCGCCCGCATTTGCGGCGCATCTTTGGTGTAGTAGTTATACGGTGGTTGCCCCATGGTGCCGTAGCCCCAGAAATCCCAGCAGCCGCGGGGGTTGTAAGGGACAAACTCAGACTTTTTCACCTGCGGGAAAAGCACGATGATGTTGTTGGTGTCGGCGACTTCCAAATAGCCGGTTTCGGTGACATAAGTGGTGCCGATGACGGAAATCCCCTGGCGGCAGCCATGCACAGAGACATGAACTTTGCAGGATTCGCTGCGACAGCTTTTCGGAATATACACATAAGCCGTGTTGTCCATGCTGGTCAGGGAGGTATCGAAGAATTCGCTCTGATCAAACGCAATCAATTCGCCGGTAAGGCTGGTTGCCGGGGCTTTCAACGGGCCGTAGATGTGCTCCAGAATCCGCTGCGCCTGATGCAGGTTACAGTGATTGATGTAGGGCGACTGGGTGATATCACAGGCGGTATCAGCCGGATCGTTGGTGATAAAGGCATGTCCGGCATCCACACTCTTGTCATAGTGAATCTGTGAAAGCGGCACATCCAGCTTTTGATAAAACGCTTTCGCGGTGTCCACCACGCCCGTCACTACAGTTTCATCCAGTCTGCCGGAAAACAGGTAAACCTGGTCATCTCTGATATTGTTCGTGTCATCAATCCGGCCATTTTCTGCGGTGACTTTTGCCAGTTCCGACAGGTAGCTACTGTTGGGAAATAACGTCGACGGACAAACACCCAGTGCGTTTTGGCACGGATTCATGCAGGTGGTGGTGGCGTTGACCAGCGGGTTGACGAAGGGGTTGTTGCCCGCGCAGTTCCAGGGGCCACCGGCGACAATCCCGACACCCATCAGTGATTCGGAATAGGCGATATGGAACTGGGCTGCCATAAAGCCGCCGGATGAGAGGCCGGAGATAGAGGTTTGATCGGTCCGGGCGTTCATGGGGGGCAGTTGCACGGTGGCTGCTTTGAGGTGGGCGCTGCAAAGCACGAGCATCAGCCCGAAGGTGAACAGAGAAAAGTGAATGGGGGATTGCTGTCCGAACATGGTGCCTCCTGCCGTTGTGTGACGTCCTGTCTGATGAGTCAATATGCGTTAGGAGTATAGGTTGGATTATGTGTGATGTTGCGTAAGTGTGAATTGCAGATATGTTGACAAAATGGGCAGCAAAAAAAAGTGGCTGATGATTCAGCCACTTCAGTCCAGAAGATATTGGGAGATGCTCTGGGTTTACATCTGTGAAACCTGAATGGTTATCTGAGTGCCGCCGAGACGGCGAAGCCATTTCATCACCGGGCGTTCGATCAGGTGGTAACTCATTGCGGAGACGGCCAGTAAAAGCACGGTGAAAGCCAGAATGCCCGTGATGAGGATCGGTCCATCGGTCTGGGCATACCACCAGGTTGTCCAGTCCGGATTGATGTGATGGATTATTTCTACACCAGCCAGCAGGATGACGGTGTGCCACAGGTAGATCGAATAGGAAATATCACCCAGATACTGTGTGATCCGGTTATCCAGTACAGACTGCATGACGGATGACCGCTGAACCTGATGTGCACCCGCCAGAACCAGCAGGGCAAACAGAACATAGGTGATCATCGTCGTGCTGTCAGTCGTGCTGAAATGCAGAACGGTCATCAGCGCTGCAATCAGAACAACAAGAAGGACATCCTGATTCATCCAGTGTTTGGCACGCACAGAAACCTGAATCCGGCAGAGCCACATCCCGAAAGAAAAACCGCACAGGCCGCGCAGGAAGGCTTGGTAAGTCGCTGTAATATCAAGGTTCCCTTTCAGGTACACCAATGTGCCAACCGTCATGAAAACTGCAAAAGGCACCCAGGCACTGCGTCTGGCGGACGGTCGCATCGCCAGCACCAGCAAAGGAAAGACCAGGTAGCAGAGCCATTCAATGCTCAGTGACCAGCCGGCAATATTCCAGCTCAGGGGTTGGCTGCCGATGCCATTCAGCAGCAGCAGGTTCGGTAAAATAGCTTCGGTGCGGTTGAAAGGTCCGGCAAACGGCGGAGTGCCACTGGCACCCCAGGCTTCGAATAAGGCACCACCATAGAACCCAATCTGGTGTTGCGATTTGTAATATTCCCAGAGGAAGAGCACCGCAAAAGTGATGAAGAACAGCGGGTAAATCCGGCTGAATCGCAGCCACAAAAAGGCGCGCCATCTGGGCAGGTTGCTCCCGTTGGCAAATGCAGGCAGATAAACGTGCATCATCACAAAGCCGCTCAGCATGAAAAAGATATCGACCCAGAGATAGCCATTTTCCAAAAACTGCGTAACACCGGCGATCGCTTCTTTCCATTGCGGAAATAAGATTAAACGGGCATGGAAAAAAGCGACGATCAGGGCGGCGATGCCGCGGATCGGCGTCAGGATCGGGAGTTGTCCTGGTTTGGTCTGCATATGAGTGTCCTCGTGCTGCGGTCAGTACCCGGCTGTTGGCTGTTTTGAAGACCGTTATTTTACGATGCAAAATTATAGGTGTCTTGTTGCATTTGTCTGTTCACAGGCCAGAACCGGGAAACTGTGTGTCTGACAGGATTGCGGTTGTAACAGCATGAAACATCATCGGTTTGACGGGAAAATTGAGATGTTTCAGTGAACTGAAACGGAGGCTTGGTTACCGCCGGTATGGACCGGCGAAGCGACTCAGCTGCGTTGCAGGGTTTGCCGGATACAGTCGATGAACCAGGGATAACGGGATGCCAGTTCCCGGTGGCGTTTCCGGACAAGGTACAGAGGCTCTCTGACATTGACGGTACGGTGCAGAATCCTTAATCCTTTTGAATAGGGGGACTCCAGAATGGTGCTTTCCGGGAGAACGGTAAAGCCAAGTCCGAGCGAGACCGGCAGCAGAATCTGGCTGAGCTGATTGATGTAGCCATGCACCGGCAGTGTATCCGGCTGTAAGGAGAAGGGCAGGTCCAACAGCACACTGTCGAGATAACGGCGCGCATTGGGGTGATCGATCAACCCGGTTTCTGTCAGCAGGGCTTCTGATAAAGGGGATGTGTCCGGCGCGGCGGGAAAGACCAGACACAGAGTCTCTTCACCAATTTTCTCACTGTGAAAACGTGCCTGTGATTGTGCTTGGGTCAGCGGTTCGGCCACGATGCCGAGATCGACTTCATCCTGTTCCAGCAAGTGCAGGATACGCTGATCCGGTGCGGATTCGACGGCCACAGATAATGCCGGAAAGGCCTGCTGGCGTTGCAGAAACAGCGGATAAAGCTGATTTGCCAGTGTGCCGGACATCGCGAAACGGCAGGGACCGGCTTCCGGGTTATCCTGTAACAGCGCCTGTTGCAGGCGTTGTTCCTCTGCGGCCAGTGTCTGGCAGTGTTGGTAGAGCACGGTTCCTGCGTGCGTCAGCTCAAACCTCTTCCCGATCCGTATGAGCAGTGCCTGCCCAAGTTGTTGTTCCAGCTTGCGGATGTGCTGGCTGACCCCGGGTTGCGTCATATGAAGCCGGGCCGCGGTCTCAGTGAACTGGCCGACGTCGACCAGCGTCGCGAAGGTATGAAGCCATTGCCTGTTGAGTTTCATGGATAACAAATCGTGATGAAAATAAGAATAAATGATAATTTTTAATTCACTTTTTGGCGAATTAAAGTGGGACGCTCAACAACAGGAGGATTCCACTGATGAACACTGAAGCACAAACGCCTTATCCAAGAACGTTCTCTCATATCGGTATTTCGGTGCCGGATCTGGAAGCGGCGGTGACATTTTATACCGAGGTGCTGGGCTGGTATCTGATTATGCCGCCGACGGAAATCGTGGAGGATGACAGCGCTATCGGCGAAATGTGTACTGATGTCTTTGGCGAAGGCTGGGGACGTTTTCGGATTGCGCATCTGTCGACAGGCGATCGCATTGGGGTGGAACTGTTTCAGTTCGACAATCAGCAACAGCCGGAAAACAACTTTGAATACTGGAAGACCGGTGTGTTCCACTTCTGCGTGCAGGATCCGAATGTCGAGGAACTGGCGGAGCGTATTGTTGCCGCAGGCGGGAAAAAGCGCATGAAAGCACCGCGCTATTATTATCCGGGTGAGAAACCCTACCGCATGATTTATATGGAAGATCCGTTCGGGAACATTCTGGAAATTTACAGCCACAGTTATGAACTGCATTATGCCAGCGGCGCCTACAGCCACTGATCCGGGATGTTTCTTTGATTAACCGGTTAACAAAAAAGCCAGCATGAAGCTGGCTTTTTTATGGTTCGATTCGGGTTCAATGCCTCAGGAAGCTACGGCTTCTTCGACAATATTTTCCGAAGTCGCCAGATGCAGGAAGTGCATGTGACGTTCGTACTGGGTGACCGCATCGGCAATGATCTGGTCTTTGGTGTAACCCATCACGTCATATTGCTGGCCGCCCTGCAGCAGGAAGACTTCAGCCCGGTAATAATCGTCGTAGGACTCATTCGCGTAGCTTGGCAGTGCGAAGTGACGCAGACGAATACCATAGGCGAAATCTTCGACTTCTTCTTTCTCGACCACCAGACGAACACGGGACTCATCCAGCACTTGCAGCTTCGCAGCCAGCCCCTGTGCTTTCATTTCATCGACCAGCGTTTTCAGTGCCGGTGTTGCCGTAGCCCTGATGAAGTTCTCGGCTTCTTCTTGCTTCGGATGGCTGACCAGTGCAGAAATCCGGGTTTTCCAGCTGACACTGTTTTGCGTGTACTGCAAGGTCGTGTTGTGGTTCTGAATACTGTTTTGCAGCATGTAGTCGTTTCGCAGCGCCTTGAACAGACAGTAACAGAACAGCAGCATCAGAATCATGATCGGGAAGGCACTGGCGATCGTCATGGTCTGCAGCGCCGACAAGCCGCCTGCAGCCAGCAGGGCCGCTGCAACCACACCTTCAATCACGGCCCAGAAAATACGCTGCCAGACCGGTGGCTCCGCGGCACCGCCTGAGGTCAGGGTATCGATGACCAGAGAGCCGGAGTCAGACGAGCTGACGAAGAAGGTAATGACCAGCGCCACACCAATGACTGACAGTACAGAAGACATCGGCATGTGTTCAAAGAACTTAAACAGCGCGACCGGGACGTTCTCACTGACCGCTTTGCTCAGGTAGTCGGCGCCGTGATTCATGATGGCATCAATCGCAGTGTTACCGAATGCCGTAAACCACAGGAAACCGAACAGTGACGGGATCAGCAGTACACCCACCAGGAATTCGCGGATGGTTCGGCCGCGTGAAATCCGGGCAATGAACATGCCCACGAACGGCGACCAGGAGACCCACCAGCCCCAGTACAGCAGCGTCCAGCCGCCAATCCAGTCTTCTTTCGGCTGATAGGCATACAGATTGAAGGTTTTGCTCACGATCTCACTCAGGTATGAGCCGGTATTCTGAACAAAAGATTTCATGATCATCGCCGTCGGGCCAGCCAGAATCACGACAGCCAGCAGCAGGACCGCCAGGAACATATTGATGTTTGACAGGCGTTTGATCCCGCCGTCCAGGCCCAGTACAACAGATGCCGTGGCAATCAGGGTAATGGCAGCGATCAGCATGACCTGCACGGTCGTGGTCTGAGGCAGATCAAACAGGTAGTGAAAACCGGCGTTGACCTGTACCACACCAAAGCCCAGCGAGGTGGCGACACCGAACAGCGTCCCGATCACGGCAAAGATATCGATCATATGACCAATCGGGCCGTAAATCCGTTCACCAATCAGCGGGTACAGTGCTGAACGTGGCAGCAAAGGCAGCTTGTGGCGGTAGGCAAAATACGCCATCGCCAGCGCGACCAGTGCGTAAATTCCCCAGGCGTGCAGACCCCAGTGGAAGAAGGTGATCTTCATGGCTTCACGGGCCGCTTCTACGGTTTGCGGGTCGCCGACCGGAGGAGAGGTGAAGTGCATGACAGGTTCTGCCACGCCAAAGAACATCAGACCGATCCCCATCCCGGCAGAGAACAGCATGGCCAGCCAAGAGGTATAGCTGTAGTCCGGTTCGGAATGATCCGGCCCGAGTTTAATATCTCCCAAACGGCTGAACATCACAAAAATGAGGAAGATCAGGAAGATGGCGACAGCCAGAATGTAAATCCAGCTTGCCTGGGTAATGATCCAGCCCTGAACGTTTTTGAAATAGGCTTCCATGGCCTGAGGCCACATCACACCAATGAAAGACAGTGCAGCGATAAAGATCGCCGAGGTAAAAAATACCGGTTTATTTAAATCTGACTTAATTCCCATAAATCCTTCAAATACTACGGTTAAGCGTCCGCCTTTGAGCCAACTCAGTGGCTGCGGCCAAACTATCAGTGCATGCAGCGTGAAAATACGGACAGCAAAGTTATCTGCATGAAGAGCAATATTCTGCTGATTGGCCTGCGCTCAGACAGAAAGGTGAAACTATCTTCTGAGTCAAAAGTGTAGAGATGTTAACAATAAACCACTTAGTATTCAAAGTGTGATCTAGGGTGTGTTTTCTTGAAATGTCTGATTTATTGAAGCAACTTATTGTTTTTCATGAGTTGCTTCAGTTTTTTCGGTCGTGAATAAACTTCGTGCACAATTGTTTTGATCTGTAATCTTCAGGCAAAAAAAGAGCGCCGCGGCGCTCTTTCTGTGCTGATGACGGAATCAGCCGCCCCAGCTCCGGCTGGATGAACTCGATGAACTCTTTGAGCTGCTCCAGCTGGATTTAGCTGCCGCACTGGAGCCAAAGCCACCGCGTGAGATCGTGCGGCTGACCGTTGGCTTCGGTTTCATCTGCTCTTTGCTGAGGATCACTTTGGAGTTCTTATAGCGGTAAGAACCGTAGTCATAACCATCAGCTGTGGTCCAGCGGCTGTAGTAACGGCTGCCCGGATAAGTCGAACTGAACATCGGCTGGCTGTAGTAGCCGCGGTTATTGTCCAGCAAGCGGGCGAACATAAAGCCGGCCATCGCAGGCATAAACCAGTTATTCTCAGGCGCACCGACACAGCTGTTCTGGCCGAATTCAGCGATACAGTCACGTTGGGTCATGAATTTTGGCGCTGTACGTGCCGCATCTTTCAATGCGGTCTCGTAGGCTGCCTCACATTGCGCTTCGAAGCCCGGGTTATCGCTTTTACAGTCGTATACCGTGTGGTAGAGCTTGGCTTCTTCTTTCGGGTCACTACAGCCAGCCAGCAGGCCTGCAGAAATCGCGGCAGTGACAGGTGCAATGGCAAAGGGACGCCATTGCTTACGCATACCGGGGAGATTGACTTCTTTGGTCCGTTTCATTGCGCCGCCCTCAGTATGTCATGCAGGCAGCGTTGAGCAGACCCACAGCAACAGAAGTCGCAGCCATCAGCAGACCCGCAGGGATCTCACCCGCTTCAATGCGTTCAGCGATGCGTGGCATGAAGCCTAAACGAACAATCAGATAAGCCAGCATTTGAGCCAGCAGGGCAACCACACCCCAGATAGAGAAATCAACAAAGTTCACTGAGTTACTGGCAGCACCGGCAATGGCCAGTGAATAACCCAGTACAGAACCCGACAGGGTAATGGCTGCTGCGGTGTTTTTCTCTTCTTTGACCAGTTTCCATTCGTCATACGGCGTGATGCGGACGAAGATAATTTTGAACAGCATCAGGAACAGAATAGAAATCGCAAAATAGATGACAAAAGAGCCTAACCCTGCGAGAGATTGTGTTAATAGATCCATGGAAATCCCTAAAATATATCGTTTTTATGTATTGTTGCCTGATTCAGCCGATTAACTTGAAGTCGGTTGGACTGAGATCAAACCCTGTGCTCAGCACCAGGCTTCGTTCGGCCCGGTTGTTGAAAATTTTTTCTTCTGCGGCCACAAGCAGGACTTCAGCCAGTGATGGTTCGGCTTCCCTTTCATACACCATCAAAAACTGATCCGTATTGCTGGTGGTGCCATTCTGCAGCCAGGTGGTTTCGGTAACTGCAACCGGACGGCTGTTGTCCCAGATTTTCTCAAAAGTCTGGTCTTCCAGCTGCCACTGGCTTTTCACGATGCCGTGATCGAGCAGATGCTGCCATTCGCTGTCGGTGTCGACAGGCTTGCTTTCGTAGAAGTAAAACAGTTTGACTTCACTGACATCGGCGTCGCTTGTGCCATGGGTCAGCACCTGAACAAAGCCTTCGTCATCGGTATAGTAGCGGAGCAGGCGGGTCTGCTCATCCAGCCAGACTTCACCCACAGCCTGAATCAGCTGTGTGCGGGCAGCACCTTCGATCGTCAGCGACGGTTCTGTCAGGCGCAGTTTCAGATCATCGAGCTCGAATGCGCCGCCGAGGCGCAGGCCCAGAATTTCCGGGGCGGCCGGGCCACTGGCTTCAGGCTCTTTACGTTTTTTAAACCAGTCGAACATACGTTCTCCTTATCCGATTATGCAGGCCAGTTAAAATGGTCTACCCGCTCATCGGCGATGTAGAAAATATTGGTGCCGGGTGTGACGTCCAGATTCAGCGGCGGATTCAGCTCAATGCCCTGACCGCGGTCGATAGCAATCAGCGTGGCATCATGCTGTTCTTTAAACTGGCTGAACAGTTTGCTGATGGGCGTGGGCGCCATGCTTTCCGGGAAACGCACCGCGTATTGTGTCATGCCATGGTGGGTGCTGAGCAGTTCGTGGTGTAAGCCGCTGGAGCCGGGATCGACGGCCGCTTTTGCAAGCATCTCGACAGCCACGGAAGGAATACACTCAGCATTTGGACAATGGCTTTTCAGCAGGTCACTGAGCGCTTCATCATTGAAATAAGCCAGCAGGTGCGCGTTTGGGTTACGGCTGGCGCAATACAGCGCGGCTGCCAGAGTGACATCATCTTCAGCGTTATCAATGATGATACAGCTGGCTTTGCTGACCCCGGCTTTGTCCATGCTCTGGGTGTCGGTAAAGCTGGTGACGCGGACAAAGTCGATTTCGCCCGGTAGCGGGTTTTCCATTTCAGGACGGACGCAAAGCACGATATGGCGGCGAGTGCGCTCTTCGTGCTGCAACATCTGGATCAGGTGCAGGGTGCGCTGGTTATTCCAGCCGAGTACCAGAATATGGTTCTCCACGTTGATTCTCCGATTGCCGAGCAGACCGCTCTTCCAGTAACTCATAAACATCGTGGCCAGACGGCCAATGCCAATGGCGAATAACCCCAGGCCGCCCGGAATCACAAACAGGGCGACGACCCACTGACCCGCAGCAGATTCCGGTGAATAGTCACCATAACCGACGGTGGACGCGGTGACGACCAGGTAGTAAACGAAGCGGCTGAGTGAATGTGTAAGTGCTTGCTCTCCAGCCAGTTCAAGGAGTAACCAGCTTGCTCCGATGTAGACGAGCAGTGTGATGAGCAGGTTGCGACCAGTGAGTTGATTGAATTGTTGATGGGCCCAACGGCGGACCCACAACCAGATTGACATGCCTTTCTCCTCAATCCTTTGGGGAACGTTGTTCCCTTACTGGCGACCGAGAATACGAGCCAGCTCATCTTCAGCAGAACCTTGTCCGCCGCTCTTGAGACCTGCGTCGGCAAGTTTTTTCTCCAGTGCACTGCCGGATTGTTCTGCTGCCATTTCAGATGCAGCTTCCAGCTGTGCGGCTTTTTCAGTCTGGCGCTGTTTAATACGCTCCAGAGAGGAAACCGCGGTGTGCATTTTCGTGTTGGCGCCGACCTGACTGGCAGAAACGGAGGACTGTGCCTTCTGAACCGCTTCGGTTGCCTTCACGACATCTACTTGCTGTTCCAGCTGACGCAGTTTGTCTTTGGCCTGAGCAATGTTTGCACGCAGGGACTGTTCAGAACGGGAGAACTGTTCCAGATAGGTTTGCTCGGTCTGCTGCTCGTTACGCAGATTTGCAACTTTCTGAGCACATTCCAGTGCCAGATCCTGCTGGCCTTTTTCCATGGCGTTTCGGGCATAACCTTCGTATTCAGCGATACCCAGGTTGAAACTTTCCACTTTCTGCTGGGAAAGCTTGCGCTTGGCAACAATACCCACCAGTGCTTCGTCGGAACGGCGCAGTTCAGTTTTGGCGTCACGAATTTCCTGATCCAGGATACGCAGCGCCTGGCTGTCTACAACAGCTTCAGCCGCTTCGTTCGCACCACCTTTGATTGCAGTGAACAGTTTTTTCCAGACACTCATGCGGTTTGCTCCTTGAGGTAATCCTGATAGAGATCGATAAAGGCTTCTACGTTGCGGAACAGCGTTGCCACTTCAATAACCACGCTTTCTGCTTTGGACTGGGAAGACAGTGAACCAAAGGCAATGTAGTAATCGTTACCGTTGATGCTGTTGATGCCGATGGTCGACAGCGGGAACATCTTATGGGTCCGCAGGATTTCGTTGTTGAGTGCGTCTGTATCTTTGACTTGAGCGGCATCGAACAGAACAACCTCGACCAGGATCTGTTCACCGGAGAGTGCCAGAAAGGCTTCGATGTTATCTTCATTGCGGATCAGCAGTGCCTGACCCTGTAATTCGACTTGCCAGCCATCATGTTCAGACAGCAGGGGAGCCAGATCGGAAAGTTGCCACATAGTCAGCATCCTTAGGTTAAGAAAAAAGAAACCTTGTGACCGAGTCACACAAAGGCTTTCGACTGATTTCACCCGATGAAGTTCCTGACCCGCACAAAAGTGAGCCGGATTTTTCGGATGATAATAAGCTCACCGTTAATATAAAGGTGTTTGGGCGACAGATTATGCCTTTGAACACATAAACTAAAGCCGTTTTTTTACAGGTAAAGTGTTGTTTTGTGATGTGTAGCTGAACTTTTAGGGCGTGAAAGAGCCATTTGGCCTGCTCCTTCCGGCCATGAAGTCGTATCAATCGCATGAAGCTATACTTAGCAGCAGTTTCCGTGGTCTGTCTGCTGAGTGATCGCTATGACCAAAAAAAATCTGCTGTTGCGGTTCATCTTACCGCTCATCATTGCCATGATCCTGGGTGCTGTGGTGCTCAACTACTATACCTATCATACCCGGCCCGCAGAACTTCATCTGACCAGTATTGAACTGGCTCCGTTTTCCGATGATAAGTCCGTCTTCCTGAAGCCGGAACTGATTGCCATGAGCCAGAAAGAGTACGATGCGCTGATTGCAGAGCGTTCCGATGGCGGAGATGAAACGCTGGGTGGTGAGTGCCAGCGCTGGACGTCTATGCTGCCAGCCTGGCTGCTGTGCGGCGATCCCGGTTATCTGCAGCATACGGATCTGACTGAAGGCTTTCAGCCGCCGTCAAAACTGGAAGTGTCGGGGCTGCTGAAGGCGAATCCACTGAACAATGCGCTCTATATTTACCGGATTTCCCTTGACCCGCAGGCAGAAGGGAGCCTGATCTCCCGGCTGGACGTTTATACCCATGATGACGGGATTGCTCACTACTACCGCTATGACGAGAAGGGCGCTTTAATCAATATGCCGTTAAGTGATTTGCCTCAGCCCGTCGTGTACGTGGAAGAGGTCATCAATACCGGTTTGCAACCGACGCTGCGGCTCACTTTTTCTAACCGGGGCGCGCGTAAGGCGACGCTGAATGCGTTGCGGAGTGAACGGGTCTTTGTTGTAACTTCACCGCCACAGAACGATTACCAGGGTGAGCATCTGCCGTCCAGACTGGCAATCCCTGCCAATGGATTTAGCCTCGGACCGGACGAAGATAATCAGGTGTCACTGACCGAACCGGTTACATTGGGCAGCCAGCATGATAAAGCCATTGAAGTCCCGCTCAACATTCTGGACTTGGGCGCGGGAGACGCTGCCGGTTATTTACTGGTGCGTTTTTATCTGGATTATTCCGACGGCAGCAAAAATCAGTCAATGCTGTTGGGCAGCTTCCTCTTTTCAGATCATGTTCATCTGATCTTGGGGGAATGAGCAGAAAAGAACCGTTGCGGCATTTTCAAAGTGCGCTCAAACAACCGGACACAAGTTCAGGCCGGGTGCAGTTCAGCTTCGTTGTGTGGCAAAGCGAATCAACTGTTTTTGTGCTGAAATTCGCAGCGTAGCCAGGACCGTAGAGTCAGAACGCTTTCCTGCGTCAGTTTCTCTTTGGGGCAGACGAAATGATATGCCTGACTGGGGTTGAGTACGGCGAGCCCGATCTCCTGCAACAGACCTTGCCGGATGTCATCTCTGACAAAGAGTTTGTGCGTCACCAGTACACCGAGGCCGCGTAACGCGGCCTGGATGGCATGCGCAGATGTGGTGAAGCACAGGTTGCGTTGCCGGGAAGGAACGGCCTGTTGGCTGGCGTCGCACCAGATTTGCCAGTCGTGCTGGCGTCTGGGGTTGGTGACAAAAATCGGCGGAAAGCGTGACAGGATGTCCTCTGGCGCCTGAAACTGCTGTCCGTTGAGCAGCGCAGGCGCACAGACCAGAATCAACTCGTCATCCCCTAATTTTTCGCAGTGATAGCCTTTCCAGTCATCGGGGCGACCGTGAATGAGGGCGGCATCAACCCCTTCTCTTTCCAGATCAAACACATGGGTTAAAGTCGAAATCCGGATATCAATATGCGGGGCCAGCGCCTGAAATTCGGGCACGCGCGGGATCCACCAGTGCAGTGCCAGCGAGTTCACCATATTCAGGGTCAGCCGATGCTGGTGCTGCTGTTGTAAAGCCTCGCCGGCTGCCACAATCTGTTCCAGTGCCGGGGCGACCTGACGGTAATACTTACGGCCGTTCCGGTTCAGTTCCACCCGGCGTCCGACCCGCTGAAATAAGGGCAGTCCGAGCTGACTTTCCAGTGATTTAATCGCCTGGCTGATCGCGGAATGGCTGACGCTCAGCACTTCGGCGGCCTCGGTCATGCTGCCGGTTTCGGCAACGGCGACAAATGCATAAATGGATTTCAGGGGAATGTGCTTTTTCATCTGTAAGTTTTTCTAACCATTTTGGTTAATATTATTCGCTTTTTTCTCAATTGTAACCCCGTTAGACTCCTCACCAGCTAAGGAGTCCTCATGAACACAGATTTACGTCCCCTCTTTTTGATGCTGGCTTCCACCTTTAGCCTGTCGGTGAACGGGCTGATTACCAAATTGCTGAGCGAGCATTTCAGTATTGAAATGCTCAGCCTGCTGCGCTTTGCACTGCCCGCTGTGTTGTTTTTCTGGCTGATGTCACTGACGCAGTGGGCCGTACCCGACAGCAAAAAACTCTGGCAGTCTCTCGCCATTCGCGGCTTTTGTGTTGCGGCGGCACAGCTTTGTTTCCTGTTTGCGATCAGCCACCTGAGTCTGGTGGAAACTGTGGTGCTGTTCAGTACCGGCCCGCTTTTCATTCCAGTGTTAGAAAAACTGTTATTTCAGGCTCGGATTCCACCCATGACGGTCATGAATCTGACCATCACTTTTCTGGGGGTTGTGCTCATGGCGGGTCAGGCGGGCGGGTTTACCCTGCGGCCTGAACTTCTGGTCGGAGTCGCCGCCGGGGTGTTCAATGCCGGTTCGCAAGTCAGCCTGTACCGGGTCAGCAAAGGCACGATGTCGGCAGTCGGGCTGAATGCCTGGTGCTTTACGCTGGCAAGTCTGATGCTGTTGCCGCTGGTGCTGTTTACCCATGACCATCAGCAGCTGGCAACAAGCTGGCAGCTGATCACCGATATGCAGTCGATGATATTGCCTGCGCTGCTATTGCTGACCGTGTGCATCGTGAATACCCAGGTGTTTCGCGTGAAAGCTTATCGTCTGGTGGCCTCAGGTTCGGTGCTGGCCCCCCTGATTTTCACCAATCTGATCTTCGCACTGATTTGGCAGGTGCTTTTCTTCGAGCAGAGTCTGGCATGGAATAAGGTGCTGGGGATCAGCCTGATTGTATTGGCGACATTGATGAACACCTTTGGTCCCGTATGGCTGAAGCAACGGGAGATGCGGCTGAATCAACACGGCTGACACGGATAAACCCGCTATGATGGTTTCACCAAGGCTGTGCAGGGATGCACCGGATCAGGTCTTATTGCAGAGCGGTGACGGCGATTAGAATGACAGGTTTTGATCTATCCTTTTGATTTTTAATGAATCAAGCATTGGCCCTGAATCTGGCACACATCATGCAGGTTTAACACCGTACACGACATTCAACACTTAATACTTTGGTTTTAGGCATTGCTGCCACGTCCTTTCCCGGGGACGTGGCTTTTTTTATGCCTGCAGGTTGCGGTGGCAGTACCGCGAAGGAGACGCGTATGAGCAGCATGGCCGAGCCGTGTTCAGGTTACCGGCAGCAGCCGGATGGGAAACCGACGGTACAATCTGCCTGCCCTTATTGTGGCGTGGGTTGCGGGGTCAGCATTCAGTACCGGCACCCGTCGGGCAATCTGAAAATGATAGCGGAGGTGTCGGGCGATCCGTCCCATCCGGCCAACCGGGGCGCTTTGTGTGTCAAGGGAGCGGCGCTGAAAGAAAGTCTGAGTCTTCCGAATCGCTTGCTGTATCCCCGTGTTCACGGGGAGGAAGTGAGCTGGACACAGGCCACTGCGGTGATTGCTGAAAAGCTGATGCAGACCGTTGCTGAGCATGGTCCGGACAGCGTGGCCATGTACGTTTCCGGCCAGTTGCTGACCGAAGATTATTATGTCGCCAACAAGCTGATGAAGGGGTTTATCGGCACTGCGAATCTCGATACCAATTCCCGGTTATGTATGTCTTCTGCCGTTGCTGCGCATAATCGTGCATTTGGGGAAGATCTGGTGCCTGTGCATTACGAGGACATTGATAAAGCAGGCTTGATCGTGATTGTGGGGGCGAATACGGCCTGGACACACCCGGTGCTGTTTCGCCGGATTCAGCAGGCCAGAGAAGCCAATCCGGATTTACGGCTGGTGGTGATTGATCCCAGACGCACCACAACGGCGGCGCAGGCCGATTTACATTTGCCGGTTGCGAATGACGGCGACGTGCTGCTGTTTCACGGCCTGTTGCGTTACCTGATGGATCATCAGGCGCTGGATCAGACATTTATCGAGGCGCACTGTCAGGGATATGAAGCTCTGGCAGAGGAACTTCGCCATGAACAATACCGGCTGATGGCCTGTGCCGACGCACTGGGTCTGAGCCGGACGTTGCTCCATGATTTTTTCACTCTTTTTAAAGACGCCCCCGAGACTCTGACACTGTTTTGTCAGGGCATCAATCAGTCGGCCAGCGGAACAGACAAAGCCAACGCGATCATCAACTGTCATCTGGCAACCGGCCGGATCGGCAAGCCCGGTGCCGGGCCGTTTTCGCTGACCGGACAGCCGAATGCCATGGGGGGCCGGGAGGTGGGCGGACTGGCGAATCAGCTGGCTGTCCACCGGGGCTTTGATGCGGATTCGGTGCAGGCGGTCGGTGAGTTCTGGCAGGCGCCGAAGATGGCGACCCGGCCGGGCCTGAAAGCCGTTGATCTCTTTGAGGCCATGTATGAAGGCAAGGTGAAGTTTGTCTGGGTGATTGCGACCAATCCAGTGGTGTCTCTGCCGGACAGCCGCAAAGTTGCAGAAGCCTTATCCCGGTGCGACTGTGTGGTGGTCTCGGATATTTCGCCGGATGCGGATACTGCGGCCTTTGCCGATGTGCTGTTACCGGCTGCCGGCTGGGGCGAAAAAGACGGCATGGTGACGAACTCTGAACGCATGATGTCTCGGCAGCGGGCTTTTCTGCCCCCGCCGGGCGAGGCCAAAGCCGACTGGCGGGCGATTTGTGAGGTGGCGCAGGCTATGGGGTTTCACGGTTTTGATTTTGCCAGCGTGGCGGATGTGTACCGGGAATACGCGGCACTGAGTGGGATTAACCGCCATGCGCCTTATCTGTTTGATATTTCAGAACTGGCATCGATGTCGGACGAAGATTATGCCAACTGGCAGCCGCAGCGCTGGCCGCTGGGAAGACCCTCGCATCTGTTCAGTGACGGCCGGTTTCCTACCGTCAGCGGACGGGCCCATTTTGTGCTCCCTGCGTTGACTCAGGATGCAGGGGGTGAGCTGGCAGAGCGCTGGTGGCTGAATACCGGGCGCCAGCGCGACCAGTGGCACACCATGACCCGGACCGGTCATATTGCCCGGCTGGCTGAAAGTGAGAGCGAACCGACGGTTTACATGCACCCGTTGTCGGCCCGGAAACATCAGTTCAACGCTGGGCAACTGGTCAGCCTGAATCATGCGGGACAGACCCTACTGGCGAAGCTGGCACTGGATGGCGGTCTGTCGGCGAAGCAGCTCTTTATGTCGATGCACTGGGCCGGACGGTTTGGTTTTGACAGCCGGGTGAATCAGATGGTGGCTCCTGTGGTTGACCCGGTCTCGGGGCAGCCTGCGTTTAAATCAGCCGCCGTTTCCGTATCGGCTGCTGAAGTGGCCAGTTACGGGGTGTGGATGGGTCAGCAGCCGCCTCCGTTTGAGACCGATTATCTCAGTTTCCAGACCGGAGAACGGGTTCACTTCTGGCGGTTTGCCTGCAAAGTACCGCTCGCGAAAGCCCATCTCTGTGATCAATCAGAACAAATGCTGGTATTGGATGAAATCGGCTCAGGGCCCAATCGCTGGGCGGGGCTGCGGATGAAAGGCGACAGACTGAAAGCTTTCTGTCTGGTCAGTGAGCAACCACTGTCGTTCGATCCCCAGCCTTATACTGCTTTGTTTGATGGGACCTTTTCAGTCCGGACGTTGTTGCGAGCATTTGTGGCCCTGACGTCACAGGGGCAGACACCATCCAGACTGGTGTGCAGTTGTTTCAGAGTCTCGGACCGGCAAATCCTCAAAGCCATCGAACAGGACGGCATCACCAGTCTGCATGGTTTACAGACACAACTGAAATGCGGCACCAACTGCGGGTCTTGTCTGGGAGAAGTGCAATCGCTGTTGAAACAGCAAACGACAGACCAGCCCGAACTGAGGGCAGGCGCATTGCCGGTCAGGGCATCATCCGTCACAGAAGGAGAGCAGGCATGAGCACGGACAGCACAACAACGGTGAACAAAACACACGACACCATTACAAACGGCACTGAAACAAAGGGGACGGTCAGTGCTATTCAGCCGGTCCGTACCTGTTTCTCTGCTCATGATCAGCCAGCCGTCAGTCTGGTCGGCGCCGGTCCCGGCGATCCGGAGCTGCTGACTCTGAAAGCGCTGAAAGCGATTCAGCAGGCAGAAGTGCTGGTGTATGACCGTCTGGTCAGCGATGCGATTCTGGCGATGGCGAATCCGGAGGCTGAGCTGATCTACGTGGGCAAGCGTTGCGGGCAGCCCAGCATGAAACAGGAAGCGATCAATCAGCTCTTGATCGACAAAGCAGAGACAGGACGCTATGTCGTCCGGTTAAAAGGCGGTGATCCGCTGATTTTCGGCCGGGGGGGTGAAGAGGGTCTGGCGCTGGCCGCAAAAGCAATTTCCTTTGAATTCGTGCCCGGAATAACAGCCGCGATTGGATGTGCGGCGTCGACGTCGATTCCGCTCACCCACCGGGAAATGTCCCGCTCGGTCACGCTGGTGACCGGTCATGTGGTGTCCGGGGCGCTGCCCGCCTGGGCGCAGTTAATCGGGGCCGGGCAGACGATTGTCTTTTACATGGGGCTGGAACAGGCCCGGGAAATTCAGAGCGGTCTCACGCTCGGCGGTTTGCACAAAGACACACCGCTGGCTGTGGTCATCAAAGGCTGTACCCCCGATGAGCAGGTGCATGTGTCGTCATTGGGCAATCTCACCAAACTGGGGCAGACGCTGAAGGGACAGTCTCCGGCTTTGCTGATCATGGGCGATGTCGTTGCATTGCGCGCGACGCTGAATCAGGCACTTATGTGCGACGAAGCCAGAGGGGCTAACCCTAAAGGGGTATTTTACGGCTGATTCTGACGAACTGGCTGGTTGCTTGCTTCTTCATAACAGAACGGTGTGTTGAATCGTCGTGTACAGGGAAGTCGGTGATCATGGTGAAGCCAGACATGAAAAAGATCGTGGTGTGCAGTGACTGCACCCGGGAGCAGGCCAGTCTGACGGGACAGCTGGCCGCTGCTTATGATGACGTGACTGGCTGTGGTTTCCGTCAGTTTGCAGCGCTGGTCAGTCAGGCGCAAAGCGGAGTTCTGGTGATCAGCTGGGCCAGAGCAGATGCCGAATTACGGCAGATGGTGGAGCAGGCCGGTTGTTTGGGCTGGCCGCTGGTGGTCATGGTTCGCCAGCTGGAACCTCAGGATATTCACCGGCTGCCCGGACCCAATGGTTATGTGCTTTTACCTGGTGACTCGGCAACGGCGCTGAGTGTGTGGGTAGAAAGGGCATGGCAGGTCCGGCAGGTACAGTGTCAGCTTAAAAAGGAGCTGGTCACTCTGAACCGGCGGCTGGAGGAGCGGCGCTTGATTGAGCAGGCCAAAGGGCTGCTGATGAAGCTGCACGGGCTGGATGAATCCGAGGCTTACAAACTGCTTCGCAATGCGGCGATGCAGCAGAGTCAGAGTCTGGGACAGATTGCGAAGAACTTACTGATCAGTCTGAATCGATAGCCGGTTGATGCTGCTGAAGGTACGTATTGGCGCCATCTCTAAGCAGATCAGACTGCAGGCCAGACAACAGGGCACACAATAAGCAAATAGAGACACAGAATTGATGAATCAGGCAACGCTGCTTCCCCGCCGGGGAGCGGCGTTTTTTTGTTTTGAGCGAATTGGATTTCACAAGTATGGAAGAGGGTGAACGATGAAAAGCGTGAAACACTGGATGATTGCTGGCGCTGTCAGTGCCAGTCTGCTGTCGGTGCCGGTACTGGCCAAGGTCGGGCCGCCGGAAAAAGATGAGCTGAAATTCGGCTTTATTAAGCTGACGGACATGGCACCGCTGGCGGTGGCCTATGAAAACTTCTTTTTTGAAGACGAAGGACTGTACGTCACGCTGGAAGCACAGGCGAACTGGAAAGTGCTGCTGGACCGGGTGATCGACGGTGAACTGGACGGCGCCCATATGCTGGCCGGGCAGCCGATTGGTGCCACCATTGGCATTGGCACCCAGGCTAATGTGGTGACCGCGTTCAGTATGGATCTCAACGGTAATGCGATCACGGTGGCCAATCACGTGTGGGAAGCCATGAAACCGCAGGTGGCGAAAACCGCCGACGGAAAGCCCAGGCACCCGGTGAAAGCGGATCTGCTCAAGCCTGTGATTGCGTCTTATCAGGCGGCGGGCAAGCCGTTCAAGATGGGCATGGTTTTCCCGGTGTCGACCCACAATTATGAGCTGCGTTACTGGCTGGCCGCAGGGGGTATCCACCCCGGCTATTACGACCCGATTCATGGTGACAACAGCGGTCAGCAACAGGCGGATGTGCTGCTGAGTGTGACGCCACCGCCGCAAATGCCCGCCACCCTCGAAGCGGCAACCATACAGGGCTACAGCGTCGGTGAGCCTTGGAATCAGCAGGCCGTTTTCAAAGGGATTGGTGTGCCCGTGATTACGGATTACGACATCTGGCGGAATAACCCGGAGAAAGTTTTCGGGGTCAGTCAGGCCTGGGCCGATGCCTATCCCAACACCCATATCCGGGTTGTGAAAGCGCTGATCCGTGCGGCTCACTGGCTGGATGAGAACAATGCCAACCGTGAAGCGGCTGTCAGGATGCTGGCTCGCAGCCAGTATGTCGGTGCCGATGCGAAGGTGATTGCCAACAGTATGACCGGCACCTTTGAGTACGAAAAAGGAGACAAACGCCCGGCGCCGGACTTCAATGTGTTTTTCCGTTACAACGCAACGTATCCCTACTACAGCGATGCCGTCTGGACACTGACGCAGATGCGTCGCTGGGGTCAGATCCCTGAAGCCAAACCTGACGACTGGTACCAGTCCATCGCGAAGCAGGTCTACCGACCGGAGATTTACCGGCAGGCTGCCGAAGCCCTGATTGCCGAAGGCAAGATGAAAGCAGCTGATTTTCCTGATTTCGACAAGGAAGACGGTTTCCGGCCGCCGCAGAACGGATTTATCGATCAGATCACCTTTGACGGCCATCAGCCCAATGCGTACCTCAATCAGTTCGCGATTGGTCTGAAAGGCAACGACAAACTTTAAGGAGGATGGCTTATGGCTTCCATCATCACGTTGCCTGCACTGCCGAAACCGGCTCGGGTGATCCAGCACAGCCGGGCGCTGGCACTGCCGCTGTTGGGCATTGCCGTCTTCTTGCTGCTCTGGCACTTGGCGGCCAGTCAGGTGCAGACCTCTCTGGGCACACTGCCGGGACCGGTACAGACCTGGCAGCAGTTCACCAATCTGGTCGCGGAACACCAGCATGAACGGGATCGTGAGGCTGCATTTTATGCGCGTCAGGATAAGCGCAATGCCGCAAAGCTGGGTCAGAACCTGCAGGCTGAAGTCCGTGTCCGGGAATACACCGGGAAACCGACCTTCTTCGACCAGATCGGCACCAGTTTACTGACGGTGATGGCCGGATTTCTGCTGGCGACTGCGATTGCCATTCCGGCGGGCATTGTGCTCGGACTGAACCAAGGGCTGTATGCCGCATTGAACCCGGTGATCCAGCTGCTGAAACCGGTCTCACCGCTGGCCTGGCTGCCGATTGTCACCATGGTGGTCAGTGCGCTGTATGTCAGTGACGATCCGCGGGTTGCCAAATCTTTTCTCAACTCTCTCTTTACGGTGGCGATGTGCAGCCTGTGGCCGACGCTGATTAACACGGCTGTGGGTGTGACAGGCGTGGATCAGGATCTGCTCAATGTCAGCCGGGTGCTCAAACTTTCACGCTGGCAGCATGTGCGCACCATCGTGTTGCCGTCCTCCGTGCCGATGGTGTTTACCGGTCTGCGTTTGTCGCTGGGGGTGGCCTGGATGGTGCTGATTGCTGCTGAGATGCTGGCGCAGAATCCGGGGCTGGGCAAGTTTGTCTGGGATGAATTCCAGAACGGCAGTGCCGCATCCTTAGGCCGGATCATGGTGGCCGTGGTCACCATTGGTTTCATCGGTCTGCTGCTCGATCGGAGCATGCTCAGTTTGCAGCGTCATTTTTCATGGAATCAACAGCTGAGCCAGCACTGAGCCAGCTGAGCACAAGGAGAAAAGCATGTCTCGTGAATATTTACTACTCAGTTATCTGGGGATGCGCTTCCCGACGCCCAACGGTGAGTTTGTGGCACTGAAAGACGTGAATTTCAGCATTGAGAAAGGCGAATTCATCTCTCTGATTGGTCACTCAGGCTGCGGTAAGTCCACGGTACTGAATCTGGTCGCCGGGCTGCTGGATGCGACGGATGGCGGCGTCATTCTGGAAGGGCGGGAAATTTCCGGTCCCGGTCCCGAGCGGGCGGTCGTGTTTCAGAATCACGCTTTACTGCCCTGGCTGACGGTGTATCAGAACGTTGAACTGGCGGTGAAACAGGTCAGCAAAGGTAAAACGTCAGCAGCGGTTCGGGATGAGGTGATGCACTACCTGCAACTGGTGCACATGGACCATGCCCATGACAAACGGCCGGATGAAATTTCCGGCGGCATGAAGCAACGGGTCGGTATTGCCCGGGCGCTGGCGATGGAGCCGAAAGTGCTGCTGATGGATGAACCCTTTGGGGCACTGGATGCCCTGACCCGGGCACATTTACAGGATGCGCTGATGGCGATTCAGGCTGAGCTGAAGAACACCGTCATCATGATCACTCACGACGTGGACGAAGCCGTGCTGCTGTCGGATCGCATTGTGATGATGAGTAACGGCCCCGAGGCCACCATTGGCGAAGTGCTGGAGATCAGCCTGCCACGTCCCCGGGATCGGGTCGCGCTGGCGGATGCTCCGGATTATCAGCGTCTTCGGCAGAGTGTGCTGCGTTTTCTGTACGAGAAGCAGCGCAAAGTGGCGCCGATTCCGGAACCGGATTCGGTTTCAAAGCCGGTGTCAGAGAAAAACCGCAACGAAAAAGTGGCCTGATTCGGGACCCAAACACAGTTCAGGAGAGCATGATGTTGATGCAACGCGAAAAATTACTGGTGGTGGGCAACGGCATGGTCGGCCACCACTTCATCGAACAACTGGTGGCCCAAAATGCGCATCAGTCTTACCAGATTATTGTGCTGGGCGAAGAACGCTTTGTCGCTTACGACCGGGTTCATCTGTCGTCCCTGTTTTCCGGCAGTGAGCATCAGGATCTGCTGCTGAGCAACGAGCAGTGGTATCAGGACAATGGCATTGAGTTGTTGCTGGGAGAGCAGGTGGTCGGCATTGACCGCGAAAAACAGCGTGTCACGTTAGCAAGTGACAGTCAGCTTGCCTATGACAAACTGGTGCTGGCGACCGGCTCTTATCCTTTTGTGCCACCGGTGCAGGGCAGCGACAGAGACAACTGTTTTGTTTACCGGACGCTCGATGACCTGTCTGCCATCAAAACAGCCTGTGCCGGTGCGAAAACCGGCGCGGTCGTCGGCGGCGGGTTGCTGGGGCTGGAGGCGGCTAATGCGCTGCGTCTGCTGGGGCTTGAAACCCATGTGGTGGAATTTGCGCCACGACTGATGCCGGTTCAGATTGATGATGCCGGGAGTGCACTGCTGAAAAGTAAAGTCAGTGAACTGGGTGTTCAGGTGCACACCAGTCGGGCAACGACGGGGATTACGGACGGTGAAACCGCTTTTCACCGGATGAACTTTCAGGAGCATGCGCCACTGGAAGTGGATGTGATTGTGTTTTCCGCCGGGATCCGCCCGCAGGATACACTGGCCAGTCAGTGCGGACTGGCGATTGGCGAGCGTGGCGGCATCATCATTAACGATGCCTGTCAGACCAGCGATCCCAATATTTACGCTATCGGCGAATGTGCGTTGTGGCAGCAACGGATTTTCGGGCTGGTGGCACCGGGTTACAGCATGGCGCGGATTGCAGCGGATCAGATCTTAGGGGGCGACAGCACCTTCAGTGGCGCGGACATGAGCACCAAACTCAAACTCATGGGCGTGGACGTGTCTGCCATCGGGAACTCGCTCGGTCAGGGCGAAGGCTGTCAGGAAATGGTGTTCCAGGACATGCGTGCCGGGGTGTACAAAAAACTGGTGGTCAATGACACCGGAGACAAGCTGCTGGGCGCGATTCTGATCGGGGACAATCAGGATTATGATGCCCTGCTGCAATGTTACCTCAACGGCATGCCGCTGCCTGCACATCCGGCTGAGTTGCTGTTTGACTGTTCTGCGTTGCAGGGCAGCAAAGATGCCGGGGCGATTGTCTGTGCCTGTCATCACGTGACCCGGGGAGAGATTACGGCTGCGGTGCAGGCAGGGACTCACGACCTGTCTGAACTAAAAAGCTGCACCAAGGCCGGGACAGGCTGCGGTGGTTGCAGCACCATGGTGAAGTCGATTCTGGATGAGGAACTCGCGGCACTGGGCATGGAAGTCAGCAACCATCTCTGTGGGCATTTCGCTTATACCCGTCAGGAGCTGTTCCATCTGGTGCAGGTGGGACAAATCAAACAGTTTGACGACTTGATCGCCCGGCACGGTCAGGGCATGGGCTGCGATGTATGCAAGCCTGCGGCCGCCTCGATTTTTGCATCGTTGTGGAATGAACATGTGCTCGAACCTCAGCATCAGCCATTGCAGGATACCAATGACGCTTTTCTGGCCAACATTCAGAAAGACGGCAGTTATTCTGTGGTGCCCCGGATTCCGGGCGGGGAAATTACGCCGGAGAAGCTGATTGTTTTAGGGGAAGTCGCCAGAAAATACGATCTCTATACCAAGATCACCGGTGGTCAGCGGGTTGATTTGTTCGGGGCACAGCTCGAACAGTTGCCGGATATCTGGCAGGCCCTGATTGATGCCGGATTTGAGACCGGCCATGCCTACGGGAAATCGCTGAGAACGGTGAAATCCTGCGTCGGATCGACCTGGTGTCGGTATGGCGTCGACGATTCAATCGGCCTGGCGATTATGCTGGAGAATCGCTACAAAGGGCTGCGTTCGCCGCACAAACTCAAGTTTGCGGTGTCCGGGTGTACCCGGGAATGCGCTGAAGCACAGAGTAAAGATATCGGTGTGATTGCGACCGAAAACGGCTGGAACCTTTATGTGTGCGGCAATGGCGGGATGCGGCCGCGCCATGCCGATTTGCTGATGTCGGATCTCTCAACTGATGCACTAGTGACCCTGATCGACCGGGTGCTGATGTTCTATGTCCGTACCGCCGACCGGCTGCAACGGACATCCGTCTGGTTACAGAACCTTGAGGGCGGGCTGGACTATCTGCGCAGTGTGGTGGTGGACGATAGTCTGGGCATCAACGCTGAGTTGGAAAAGCAAATGCACCATGTGGTGGAGACTTATCAGTGCGAATGGAAAACCACGTTGTCGACGCCGGAGAAACTGGCGCGGTTCAGACGCTTCGTGAATGAAAGCGGTGACGTGGTCTCGCCGGACTACCGACGTGAACGCGGACAGCGGATTCCGGTTCAGATGATTGAGCCGTCCCCTGAAAATACCCGCCAAACTGAGCAGGAGGGCGTATGAGCTGGTTGAAAGTTTGTCATCTGGATGATCTGATTGTGAATTCAGGCATGGGTGCGATGGTCCATGATACACAGCTGGCGCTGTTTTATCTGCCGTCTCAGCAGCCCGGCATTTTTGTACTGGATAACTGGGACCCGATTGGCCGGGCCTTTGTGATTTCGAGGGGAATTGTCGGGGATATCCAGGGTGAATTGAGTGTGGCATCGCCGCTTTATAAACAGCACTTCAGTCTGCACACGGGTCAGTGTCTTGAACAGCCGGAAGTCCGCGTCCGGGTCTGGCCGGTCAGGGTCGAAGACGGCGAGGTGTGGGTGAACACTGCAGCATTATCAATGTAATCACTGACAGCGACCTGCCTCAGTCAGACGTCAGCTTCTATGCTGATCCAATGCCAGCCGAAACCGCTACCGGTTGGCATTTTTATATTTAATCGTCAAATAATTGACGATTTTATCTGATCATAAGTTCCGCAAAATACCAGAAACCCTCTGCAATTTTGTTGAGATCTTGTATGAATTTTGAACACTCTCAAAATTTCGAAAGTCCTGTTTTCCATTACATCCCGGCTCATCTATCCATACAGTGAGTGATTTAAAAATTAACGCATCTTTTTGTGAGCAGGGAAGCCATATGGGTATCCATTTTCTTTCGACGATTGGCACGGTATGCACGGCTTTACCTGAACTGCCATGTCTTACTTCAGGCAATGTGTCTCTGAATACACCGGTGGGGAATTGCATCGATCATTACGGACATATCTGGCTGGCCGATACCGCGCATAATCGCCTGCTGATTTTCGATAAAGAGATGGCGCATCTGCTGGCTGTGTTCGGGTCGACCGGCGACGGTGAACAGCAGTTCAATATGCCTTTCCGGTTGCTGGCTCATCCGGAACAAAACTGGATGTATGTCAGTGACATCGGCAATACACGTATCCATATTCTTGAATATGATCAGGCGTTATCCATTACGTCTGTGAAACGATTCGGCAATGAAACAGATGTGGCTTTGAAAGGTCCGAATGGCCTGGCTTTCTGGCAAGGTGAGTTGTGTGTGGCCGATGAATTCTATGAAGGTCCGGGCGGCGCCAGCCGACTGGTGATTTTTTCAGAAGATGGTGAATACCGCCGTTCATTACATGCGGTGGAAACTGAGAATGGTCCCATCCATTTTCTCTGGCCGCAGGGACTGAGCCGGGATGAGCAGGGTTCTCTGTATGTGGCGAATACGGGATTCGCGACGGTTGTGCGTTGCGACTGGCATGGTCAGGGCATTCCGTTTCCGGCGAATGGGAAATGCTATCTGGATGGTCTTGAGCTGGCGCGTGATGTGTCGGTGACCCAGAATCGTATTCTGATCCCGGGGGCCAAAAACAGTGCCATTTCGGTCTATGACATGGCGGGCCACTATCAGGGGGATTTGGACGGTTTCTTCTCGCCGATTCAGGTCACGGCTGTGCCGGACACCCACCGAATGCTGATCACTGAGCCGATTCTGGCGACGTTGCAAATGCATGAGATTGACTTGTCCCGTGTGCGCGACGGCAACGTGGCATCCACCCGGGTGCTGAGCTCCGTGGGGGATGAACGGGATAATCCGGGTCAGTTTCATTTCATCACTGCGGTTGCCGGCGCACTGGATGCTGCGGTCAAAGCTGTGGTCCCTTCCCCTTTTGTGGCGCTGTTTGAACGCTGGTTTGCGCATCAGTTGTCCCTGCAGGAAACCTGGATCAAGGCGGTTCAGCCAACCGCGATGCCTGCCTGGTGGAATCTGGCCGTCACCACTCAGTTGGAATGGGTGCAGCGTTGGCAGCAAACCTGGCTCCGGGTGATGCTCAATGACAAATTTGATGATCCCAAGGATGTCCTCTGGATGGTTGATGCCGGGAACTTCCAGTTACAGGCCAGTGAAAATGGCAAACAGGATGCGTCTTTGCCCGTCAGCCTGCCATTAATGCCCGGCTCGTTAGGCATTGCCGCTTACAAGCCCATGCAGCCATTACCCGGACAACTGGATCCGCGTGTCCCGATGATTGTCGTGAGCAATTATCTCAGTGGCATCATCACTGTTTTTCAGTATGACAACCGGTTGGGTGAACTGGTGCCTTATACCAACTTCGGGGGCATGGGCCGTGAGCCGTGGCAGTTCAATAAACCACAGGGTCTGGCCATCGACCCGGTCAGCAACGATATCTTTATTGCCGACTCCGGGAATAACCGGATTGCTCGCTGGCGTCTGAGTGCATCAGGTGTGGCGGGGCTGGTTGAAGTGTTTGGTGAACTGGGACAGGGCAATGGGCAGTTCCACACGCCGACCGATATTACAGCCTGCGAACAGGGCCGGCTTTATGTTACGGACCAGAATAATAACCGGATTCAGATTTTTGATAATGGAATGAAGTGGGTTCACAGCTTTGGTCAGCCGGGTTACAGCATCGACAGCGATCATTTTCTGCTGCCTACCAGCATTGACTATGACAATCAGCACCTGTTTGTTTCAGATCTGGTGAACCGGGCGATCAAAGTTTTTGACCTGAATGGCAATATTGTCGACAGTTTCAGCAGTTTTGGCGCAGATGCCAGCAAAGGGCAACTTTGGATGCCATATTTGCTGCATGCCAATAATAACCATATTTACCTGCCGGATTGTGCGTTAAACCGAATCAATGTGTACCGTTTTGAGCACCATGAGCAAGAAGGAACCAGATGATGGAAAACGTCTTTCAGTTAGCCCAGAACAAGCGAATCAAACATGCCAGTGGCCGCGAAACTCCGGAACAGCAGGAAAAGCATGTTGCTCAGTCTCACGAATTACTGGCTTCGCTTGAAGATGCTGTGAACCATTTTGTTGCGAATCAGGGGGAGGATTTGAAGCAAAGTCAGGCGAAATTACGCGATCTGCATCAGCAGCACCATTTATGCCTCAAGGCTCGCAGGTTGAATACACCTCACGAAAGCTAAGGTTCACGATAGCTATGGATCACGAAACCTAAGGAGAAACAGAATGAGAACCTGGTTGTCTGGTTTCAGCATTGCAGCACGAATTTGGGTGCTGCTGGTGCTGTTTGCGCTTGGTTTGCTGGTCAATACGCTGGTGAATGCCAGCAAGACGCGTGAGTTCATGCGAGGAAATTATGAGCATGGCGTCGCGAATCTGGTGGATAGTGCGATGGGGGTGATCAGTCATTACCACAGCCTGAGTGTTTCGGGCGAAATGACTGAAGCGGAGGCGAAGCAAGCCGCACTTCAGGCCGTTGCAGCCATGCGTTTTGATCACGGAAACTATGTGTTTGTGGGGGATAACCAAGGGGTGCAGCTCGTCAGTGGCGTGCAGGCGCTCATTGGTAAAAATACGCTGAACCTGAAAGATGGTGCCGGGGTGTATTTTGTGCAGCAACTCTATGAGAAAGCGAAGCAGGGCGGTGGTTTCGTTGATTATGAGTGGCCTTCCGCCAGGGATAAAACGGTTCTGGAGCCTAAAACGAGCTACGCGGTGCAATTTGTGCCCTGGCAATGGCTGGTGGGCAGCGGGATGAATATGGTCGCGTTGCAGGAAGATATCCGCCAGGCTGAAATGATGTCAATGATGAATGCCGGCGGGATGTTGCTGGTACTGTCTGCGCTGATTGCATTGATTATCCGTTCTATCACTTCGCCGTTGAAGCAGACCGTTGCCGCGATGCAGGCGCTCTCCCGGGGGGAAGGCGATCTGACCCAGCGTCTGAATGAGCAAGGTGCTGATGAGCTGTCCGTTTTATCCCGGTACTTTAATCAGTTTGTGGCTTCGGTACAGGGGATCATGCTGCAGATCAATACGGCCGGTTCTCAGGTTGCAGCGGCTGCGAATCAGGTGTCCTCATCGATTCACACCGTGGACAGCAATCTGAACCAGCAGCAAAATGATGTGGAGCAGTTGGCAGCGGCCATGACGGAGATGCTGGCGACTGTTGAAGAAGTCAGCCGCCGTACAGTTGAAGCCAATGATGCCAGTTTGTCTGCTGCGAAAGGGACCAAAAGCGGAAAACTGATTGTCGATAAGAATGTCGAGGAAGCCAACGCGCTGGCTGAGAATATTGATCAGGCCAGTCAGGTGGTTGAACAGCTGGCAGCAGACAGCCGGAATGTGGATACCGTACTGGAAGTGATCCGGGGCATTGCCGAACAGACCAACCTACTGGCACTGAACGCAGCGATTGAAGCTGCCCGGGCCGGTGAAGCCGGGCGTGGCTTTGCAGTGGTGGCCGATGAAGTGCGGACATTGTCGCAACGGACACAGGAATCGACGCTGGAAATTCAGAAGATTGTCGAGCAGTTACAGCTTGGTGCTGGAAATGCCGTGAAAGTGATGGAAACAGGGACGGAAAAAGCAAAAAATGCTTCCAAAATCTCTGAGGATGCCGGTGAGGCGCTGAATGTGATTAATGGTGAAGTGCAGACCATTCAGGCCATGAATCAGCATATCGCAACGGCAACCGAGCAGCAGACGCTGACACTGAACGACATCAACAGCAATGTTGTCAGTCTGAAAGATATGTCGCTGTCGGTCGCATCAGAGTCGAATCAGATGGCACAGGCCAGCGATGAACTGATCCATGTTTCATCGGATCTGATGAAGATGATTCACCGGTTTAAACTGGCTTAACACTAGCTGTTTCAGCGAATACGCAGCGCCCGGCTTATCGATGTGATGCCGGGCCTTTTGATTTGGATGAAAACACTTCAACTAATTTTTTATGGAGGAAAAGGTTTAACGGATTGGAGCGATTGGCCAGTGTGGTGTAACTCGATAATTTGACCTGCAACCGGGATGCGTCCGGTGTCGGAATGCGCTTCAGGTCATCAGGCATATTCTTCAGCGTCATCAGCATGGCCACTTTTTCTTTGCTCATAAATTGATATGCAAGTTGCGGGCTATCAAGTTGGTATTCAAAATTAAAGGTAGTGCCTAAATTGACGAATTTTTCGTAATAGGGAGAATGGTGATCATTCCAGCCGCTGCTGCGTAACATAATAAATGGCCAGGTTTTCACTTCATTAAAATCCGATGCGGCATGACTTTTCGCAATGGCAACCACAAACTCATCATCTGTGATATTTCTGAGATGAATTTCGCCCGGAATATCTGAATTCCAAAAGTGAACGCCCATTATTATTTCACCATTGATGATGGATGAGAGGGTTGTCGAATTCCAGGTAGAAAGAATAATTTTACTTTGCGGTAAAGCCTGCTTGAGGGTTTGAAAGAGTTGTTTGCCAAATTTATCGAGCGTGATTAATGGCAAAGCGATTGTCAGCGTGCCTTGGAATTGTCTGGGGTCAAACGTCTTTTTGTTCAGTGCAGTCTGAATACTTTTGAGTGCAGATTGAATGTCAGGTAACAGCAATCGTGTGTAAGCGGTGGGTTCAAGACCATTTGGTGTTCGCTCGAACAACACTTCGTTCAATTGTTCACTCAGACGTGACAGCTGCTTACTGACAGCGCTTTCAGTCACGCCCAGTCTCACCGCGGCGAGTTTGAGGTTCTTCGATTCGCAGACGATCACTAAAGTGCGCAGTAAATTTAAATCGACACCACTTTCCATTCTTTCAACAGCACCTTTCCGACGGTTCATTGCGAAGACGATAGACTAAACACACTGTCAAAGAGCGTCAACTTGTCTGCGGTATCTCTGACGTTGATTCACTGTTTTTGAATTTTATATTCGGTCAAAAAATGCTGCGGCTGAAAAAATAGAACTAATGAATGTTTGGGCTGTTGAAAGAAGAGGTTTAATTGATGAAGTTCAGGAAGTCTGTCGTATTTTTATCCATTGCGCTGGTGTCACAATCTGTATTCGCGTCCATGGAAATCACTCCCGAAAGTAAACCTGCCAGTGCTTTTACCATTGAAAAAAATGATGCATTGCGTCAATACCTGAATTTTGAAGACCGTGAGGACTTCAATTCTGCCAGCAGAGGCTTCATTGCAACCTGGCCCTATCAAACGATTCAGGACAAAGATGGTCAAGTTGTCTGGGATTTTGATGCTTTTCAGTTTGTGAACTCGAAGCAACAGATGGATACCATTAATCCCTCGTTGCTCCGCATGGCCCAACTGAACAATAAAGCTGGGTTGTTTCAGGTCACGGAAGGTATTTATCAGATCCGGGGATTTGACTTGTCGGTCATGTCTTTCATCCGGGGTGAAAAAGGCTGGATTGTGGTCGACCCATTAATTTCTGAGGAAACTGCACGGGCTGGCCTGGCGCTGTTGAATCAATACGTCGAGAACCTGCCCGTGACTGCAGTCGTGTTCACACACTCTCACATTGACCACTTCGGTGGTATCTGGGGCGTGACGACGAAAGACGCGTATCAGAATGGGCAGGTTGAAGTGGTTGCCCCGGAAGGTTTCTTTGAACATGCCATTTCAGAGAATGTTCTGGCCGGAAATCTGATGTCGCGGCGTGCAAGTTTCATGTATGGAAACCTGGCTGAACGCGGACCAAGAGGCTTGGTGGATGCCGGTTTGGGGAAGACAACGTCGACAGGTATACCGGGAATTGTAGAACCCACTTTAATGATTCATAAGACCGGTGAAAAACACCGGATTGACGGTATTGAGTTTGATTTCCAGATGGCGAACGGGTCTGAAGCCCCGGCAGAATTTATGGCTTATATGCCGAAGTATAAAACCTTGCTGGCATCTGAGGTGATGACGCATACCATCCACAATATTTCTACATTACGGGGGGCGCAAACCCGTGACGCCAGTAAATGGGCTGCATATGTGGATGAGACCATTCACCTGTATGGCGATAAAGCCGATACCATGATTGCTTCACACCACTGGCCGACCTGGGGGCAGGCGAAAATTAAAGATCAGCTTGAGAAAACCCGGGATATGTACAAATACGTCCATGATCAGACGCTGCGGCTTGCAAATATGGGTTATACCCCCAATGAAATTTCATCAAAAATTCAATTGCCGGAATCTCTGGATAAAGCGTGGTTTAACCGTGGCTATTACGGATCGGTATCGCACAACGCACGAGCGACGTACGACTTTTACTTTGGAGCATGGTGGGATGGTAACCCGGCGAACCTGAATCCGCTGCCGCCAGAGGATGCGGGGGCGAAGTATGTTGAGGCAATGGGAGGTGCCGGACAGGTAATTGAAATCGCGAAGAAAGCTGTCGAAAACGGTGAATATCGATGGGCAGTTACGCTGTTGAATCATGTGGTGTTTGCCGATCCAACCCATAAAGAAGCGCGTTACCTGGAAGCAGATGCGATGGAACAATTGGGTTATCAGGCTGAGTCAGGACCCTGGCGCAATTATTATCTGATTGGTGCGAAGGAATTGCGTGAAGGTTTCAAGTCTGCACCAACGCCGGATACGACAGCAATTGCGAAAAACATGCCTGTAAGCTCTGTGCTGGAAGCAATGACCGTGCGGGTGAATCCGGAAAAGGCGGCAGGTAAAACCTTCACGATAAACCTGAAAGTGACAGGCGACACGGATTCAAGGTCAGGGGAGTATTCAATGCTGTTATCAAACGCTGTGTTGAAAACGTATCAGGATCGCCAGCTGGAAAACCCGGATATTACATTGGTTATCGAAAAATCTGACATGGTGGATTTACTGACACGCAAAGCATCACTGGAATCACAAATAAAAGCCGGAAAGCTGAAAGTGAATGATGGTCAGAAATTTGCGGATTTCATGGCAATCTTCGATACCTTCAGAAGTGACTTTGGTATTGTCACACCTTAAAGGGACGCCAAAAGCGCTCCAATAAAGTAAAGCCCCTGACGTTGGTCAGGGGCTTTGTGCTTCAAGGGGGATAAACAGAACACTGCTTAAAGGGGAAGCACCAATGCGGTCAGATAAAGTCCGACGCCATAGGAGGTATGAGCCAGCAGGCTTCGGAATCTGGCGGTATTCGGTTGGGGTGTTTTTGACGCGGCCACGCCGGCTCCCATGCCTGGCTGTAAGATGAAAAACGGCGCTGCCACGGTCACGATACCAACAATTAGTGCAGGTAACAGGGTTGGCGAAGCTGTCCATTCCAGTCCCCATCCCCACAGCAATACAAACGCAAAGGCAATCCCAATCAGATAGTGGGCTGTCCAGCCAATGACGGCTTCACCAGTAACAGGCGCAGCTTTTCCGATATTTGGATGGGTGAATTGTCCTTTGGGTAAATGTCCGATCCAGCGACCGACCATGGTGTAATTCAGAGATGGAATGTTAAAGCAGACTTTCAGGAATAAGGCCCACAAGTCCATGACCAGGGTGGCGCCGATTCCCAGTAAAACAGCGTGAATGATGAAGCCTGGTTCCATACAGTTTCTCCTTTTTACTCTCAGGCTGGTATGTGTTTGGTATAACTATAAAAATGTCAGCAAATGAGGCACGTACCATACCAATTCACTGATAAAGATATATAATTCAATAAATCGATTGAATGATGAGGCAGAACTATTTTTATGTCAATGATAAACAATCAATATCATATTTACGCGGAGTTGGCAGATCTTGCTCGGCCCCTGGGGAATGCACACCGGCTGATTTTGCTGGAGCATATTGCTCAGGGGGAGAAACCGGTAGAAAAGCTGGCGGAGCTTGCTGAACTGACGGTAGCCAATGCTTCTCAGCATCTGCAACAACTCAAGCGGAACGGGTATGTGCAAACACGACGGGAAGGAAAACACGTTTTCTATCGTCTGGGGGATGCCCCCATCGTGGAGTTATTGATTGCATTGCGACAATTCGCAGAGTTCAATCACTCTGAAATCAAAAAGCTGGTGGTGAGCACCTTAAATGATCAGAAAGATGCGGAAGCAATATCGCGTGAAGAGCTCTTAAGCAGGATGCATGAAAACAGTGTGACTTTGCTGGATGTCCGTCCTGAAGAGGAATTTGCTCAGGGTCATCTGCCGGGCGCTGTTAATATTCCGCTGCCGGAGCTGGAAAAGCGCTTGTCTGAGTTGCCGGAAGAGCAGGATATCGTTGCTTATTGCCGTGGGCCTTACTGTTCCCTGTCTGTCAAGGCTGTCGCCGCGCTCAGAGAAAAAGGTTTGTCAGCCAGGCGCTTCAATGAAGGGGTTCCGGAATGGAAAGCCGCGGGATATCCGGTTGACAGAGCGTGAATTGATTTTTCACTCAGCCATCAGCTCTGAGTCGTTGCAGGGGGAAGTTCTCAAGATATTTCATCCAGTTTGTATCTCCCCATTTTTTGAATCATTTTCATGTTGACAGATATGAGATTACTCACCTATGCTATCCAACATTCAATGATTCAATTGAATAATAATTTTAAAATATAACAATGTCAGTTGGCTTTTTATCTTAAGGATCCTGTCATGACCGAAATGGGGGAACAGAAAGTGCAGACAACATCTGCTGAAGTAAAACCACAGTTCAAGCTTGCCTTTACCTTGCTCGCTGTGGTGCAGGCAACACTGATTTTTACCATTGTCATGATAGGAATTCCTTTACCGGATATTGGTGTGGAGTTTGGGCTGAACGCAGCTGATTTGCTGTTGGTCAGCACCGCATATGGTTTATCGTTCAGCGGACTGCTGTTATTCGGCGGACGATTAACAGACAGGTTTGGCGGCAGAAAACTTCTGACCATCGGACTTTGTATCTTCGGCCTGGCGTCTGCTGGTGCAGCTTTCTCTTCGAATTTTTCCATGATGGTTGTCATGCGGTTTCTGCAGGGTGCCGGTGCAGCGATGACAGCACCGGCAGCTGTGGCTGTTTTACGGACTTTGTTTCCTCTGCCAGGTGATTTCATGCGTGCCATGGCAACCTGGGGGGGCGTATCCGTTCTTGGGGGAGGTGTAGGTTTTCTTGCATCTGGCGTGGTGACGACATGGGTTTCATGGCGATGGATGTTTGTCGCACCTGTGCTGGTTGCTCTCATTGGCCTGGCAGCCGTTGCGTGGCTCTTGCCGAAGGATAACGCGCAATCTCTTCCTCAGGAATCCGGGCTTGATCTCATCGGTGCTCTGCTTGCAACCCTGGGTATTGCACTTGGAAGTTATGGGTTGATCGCCAGTGGAGAGTTTGGATGGTCTTCAGCGATGGTCCTCGGGCCGCTGATCTCTGGTGTCTGCCTGATCAGTTTGTTTTTTTTGGTGGAACGACGTGTCAAAGCGCCTCTTCTGCCGCCGGGTTTTGTTCGTGAACCTTACCGCATTGTCGGGTTGATCGGTATTCTTCTGGCTTCGGCCAGTATGGGACTGGTTACTTTCTTGTTGTCTCTGTTTCTTCAGATACAGCAAAACTGGACTCCGCTCGAAACTGCTGGTGCTTTTGTCCCCTATACCCTCACGCTGCTGCTGATGAATCGAGCAGCCAGTAATATTGTGAGCCGCTTGGGGCCATTGAAAGTCACTATCTGCGGGCTTTTGATTGGTGCCGCCGGCTTGACGCTGCTTTCAGGAATTCATCTGCAGGTTATGTATACCTCAGGACTGTTGCCTGGCATTGTGACACTGACAATCGGCACCTCAATGATGTTCGCTGGTTCTGCTGTTCTGTCGACAATGCATGTTCCCCAGCAACAAGCCGGTCTGGCCGGAGGAGTGATGAATACCTCTATGGAGTTAGGCCCGACATTTGGTCTGGCATCTCTAATGGCTGTCGCAGGATTTGCCCCTGATGTCGTGAGCGGATATGGGCTGGCTTTTGGCACTGCGGCAGGCGTTTATCTGTTTGCTGCCGGGTTGGCATGGTTTCTGACACGGCGCAAGTTCCAGCGAATGGAGACTGCAGTCGCTGGCGAGGCCTGATAAATGTGACAGGAAGCAATATTTTGTTATAGATAGACAGCATTATTTCTATGAGGAATTGATATGGATCCAGTGAATTCAAATAAAGCATAAATTAATCAATTGATTTCTTTATTGAGTGGTTCTTTTTCTTCTAGTTTGTAACGTGCGCTTGAGTTGCATAGCAATCGAGTGCATTTGATTTGCGTTTCTACATACCAATAATTTTTCGAAACGCAGACTTTATACAAACGAACGAAGGACACATGACCCACTATGAACCTTGATCACGTTGGCACACAGATAGTCAAAAAACATGGAAAGTTGGGATTCCAGAACACTGAGCAAAAGTCACTGATTGACTGGCAATCAGATGAACACCTCGACGCACTATACCTCGGAAACCTGCCTTTACACGCCCCATTTTCTGAAAAGATCACCCTTGCCGAAGGGGAGGAACAACCGCTGACAGATATTCAGTATGCGTATCTGATCGGCAGAAATACCGGATTGGAACTCGGGGGATTATCCAGTAGCTATTATCTTGAACTGGATATTGAAGCGCTGGATTTAAGCCGTTTTAAACACGCAGTCAATCAAGTGATTTCACGGCACAGCATGCTCAGAGCGGTGACTGTCGCTGGAGGTAACCAGAAAGTTTTTCCGGCTGGCACTTTATACAGCATTAAAACAAAAGATATTTCTGCCTGGGAGCCAACTGAACAAGCTGGCTTTCTCGCGACTCTGCGTCATGAAATGGAAAAACAGTTACTTCCTCTGGACGAAATCCCAGCCTTTGAAGTTCGGGTGACCCGAATGTCAGAGAGCAACTGGCGCCTGCATTTTCATTTTGACCTGATGTTTCTTGATTTGATCAGCGTACGCTTGGTCTTGAAAGACATGTGGCGTGAATATCTGCAGCAGGCCCAGACCTCACTGTCCAGATTACCTGATTTTCTGGAATATATTGCGGCAGAGCGTGTGCTCCAGGGAGAGCCGCAAGGCCGGGAGGACCAGCAATACTGGCTGGAGCAAATTGAAAATCTTCCCCCGGCACCTGAACTACCACAGAAAATATCTCCGCAACAAATTGAATCACCCTCAATTAAACGTCTGTCCAGACTGATTCCAAATCATATTTTAAGCGCACTCCGAACCGTTGCAGATCAGCATGGCCTGACAGCAGAGTCGGTTTTGCTTGGGTGTTATACAGAAGTGATCCGCCAGTGGTCGAAACGTCAGGAATTTACACTGACGCTGACGCAATTGATGCGCAGGCCTTTTGAGGAAGGCATTGAGTTGACCGTGGGGAATTTTCTTCAGCCGCAATTGCTGCCAGTTGCAGGTCATCAGGAAAGCACGGTTGAGCAGCGTTTATTGCAGTTGCAAACCACCCTGTACCAGGGACGTTTGCACGGCACTTTTAACGGAATTCAGGTCTTACGTGAACTGACCAGCCGTAAACAGGAAAACCGTGCTGTGTCGATGCCTGTGGTTTTCAGTAATACCCTGACTTCAGAGCTGGAAGAATGGGTGTCTGACTGGTGTGGTCCCAATAGCAAGCAGGCCTATGCCAGCAATCAAACGCCGCAGATCTGGCTGGAAAACCAAATCGATCTTCAACCGGAAGGCTTGGGGATTCACTTTAATTATGTCGACGGTCTGTTCCCCAATCATCTGATTGAAGACATGTTAACAGCTTACGTCAACTTACTGGAAAAAATGGTCAGTGAACCGTCACTCTGGCAGCAAACCGGCTCCGTTGTCGATTTACCTGAATCAGACGCGGCAGAACGTCAGGCGGCCAATCAGACTGTAGTTGATTTTACCCCCCGCTTGCTGCACGACATGATTTTGGAAGCTGCGGCGAGTCGCCCGGATGCAATTGCAATAGAACAGGGGAACACCCGTCTGACTTTCGGCCAGCTGGTTTCACAGTCGACCCGCTTAGCGCAGCAATTAAGAGCATCGGCCCGGATCGAAGCGGGCGATTTGATTGCCGCTTCCTTGCCACAGGGTCCAGATTTGATTGTCGGACTTCTGGGAATCTTACAGGCCGGGGCTGCTTATGTGTCGATTGATCCGGCTCTGCCCCGGGAACGTCGTCTGCACCTGCTGCAACGCTGTCAGGCAAAGGCTGTCGTGACGGATACGACGACCTTCGCTGATCCTGAGGAATATCAGCCATTTCTGAGGGTCAATTTGGATCATTTACCGGCTCAGGCTGAATTTGCAAAACCGCTCAGCTCGGTGCAAAAACTGGATGATTTGGCTTACGTGATTTTCACCTCCGGTTCAACAGGTGAACCGAAGGGAGTCATGATATCGCACCGAAATGCGGCCAATACAGTTGAGGACATCAACAGACGTTTTCATGTCACTGCAGATGACGCGGTGCTGTCTATTGCACCGGCAGGATTTGATCTGTCTGTCTACGACTATTTTGGTGTGCTGGGTGCAGGCGGCCGTCTGGTATTTCAGGAGGCCGATGCCAGCAATGATCCAAAAGTCTGGTGCGAGACGCTCATCCGACATGGGGTGACCATTTGGAATAGTGTGCCTGCACCAGTCAAGGTGATGGTCGACCGCGCCAGCGAGCATCTGGCAAACAGTTCGCTCAGACTGATCCTGATGAGTGGTGACTGGATTCCGGTTGATTTGCCGGATGGGATCCGCAGTGCATTGCCAGAAGCGAAGGTGATTAGCCTTGGCGGCGCAACAGAAGGTTCCATCTGGTCGATATGCTATCCCATTGAGCAGGTAGAAAAACACTGGGTCAGTATTCCTTATGGTAAACCACTGGCTAACCAGCGTTTTCATGTCCTGAATTCGTGGCTTGAGTCTTGTCCGAAGTGGGTGATTGGTGAGTTATACATTGCGGGTGACGGAGTGGCGCAAGGTTACCTGGCCGATCCGGAAAAAACGGCACAACGCTTTTTTGTGCATCCTCAAACGGGTGAGCGGCTTTATAAAACAGGTGATTTAGGCCGGTATATTTCTGATGGCCTGATAGAGATTCTCGGTCGGGATGATAATCAGGTCAAAATCAATGGCTACCGGGTTGAGCTGGGAGAGGTTGAGTATGCCTTACTCAAGCTGGATGAAATCAGTCATGTGGTGATTGATGCGCCCGCTCACCCGCATTCCGGCCAGCGCCAGTTGGTTGCGTACCTGGTGCTGCATGAGCAGGCAACACATATCGATCAGGACATCATTCAGCAGCGTTGCCGGGATCAGGTACGTCAATCGTTGCCGCCTTACATGTCGCCGACTTACTTCATTGTGCTTCCGCATATGCCTCTGACTGGCAATGGCAAAATTGACCGCAAAGCATTGCCGGCCCCCTGGCCTGAGGAAACTGCGCTAGCTGCCGGAGAAGATGCTGCGCCGGTGTCAGAGACTGAACAACGCCTGCTCAGCTTATGGCGTGAACTGCTTCAGCATGACGATGTGGATGTTAACGCCGGTTTCTTTGACGTCGGAGGCGATTCTCTGATTGCCGTTGCATTGCTGAGTACCCTTCGTGAAGCGTTTCATGTGACCGCGGTTCAGGAGCAGGATCTGATTGAAGGACTCTTCTTGAACACCAGCATCCGTCAGTTCGCGCAAATCATCGAGTCGATGAAACAACCGGACGGAGTCAGCCTGTGATGAGCTCAGAAGAACAGAACGCACTGGCGCAGGGCCGGTTTAATTACATCGTGGTCGGAGGCGGGGCGGCTGGCTGTGTGCTGGCAGCCCGGCTCTCAGAAGACAATTCCAAGCAGGTGTTATTACTCGAAGCCGGGCCGGCATCCGATACACATTTGCCGGACAGTCCGCTGAATGATGCATCCCGCCTGGTTCTGGAAAATTATAACTGGCATTACCAGGCACGGCTGAAAGGGGAATATACGCCAGCCAGCGAGGTCATCCGTCAGGTCGCTGAAAATCCGGTGCAGGAGACACGCCCTCAGTATTTCGACTACCGGGTGGGCAAGGTGATGGGCGGATCATCGGCTGTGAACGGTGCCGTAGCACTGCGGACTTTTCCCCGAGATTTCGCGGCATGGGCTGAGATGGGGTGCACGCAGTGGACCTGGGACAAAGTACTGCCCTGGTATTGCCGATCAGAAACCGACATTGATTTTCCGGACTGTCCGCAGCATGGCGATGCCGGGCCGATGGTGTTGCGTCGCCCGGCGGCGGAAAGCCTGCATCCGCTGGATGCAGCGTTTTCTCAGGCTTGTCAGGATCTCGGTATTCCTTATGCCGCAGATCTGAATGAAGGTGAAGCCCCGGCGGTCGGTCTGGTCCCTGCCAATGTAACGCAGCTGTCTCGTCGGGTAGATGTGTGCCAGTCATATCTGATGCCTGTGATGGACCGCCCCAATCTGACTGTGCTGACCGAAGTGCTGGTGTCCGGCATCCGGTTTGACGGACAGATCGTGGTCGGTGTTGACGTTATCCGGCAGGGGCGTTCGCTTTCCTTTGACTCAGGTGAAGTCGTTGTTGCCGCGGGAGCTATTGGCACCCCGGCACTGCTTCAGCGTTCCGGGATCGGTGATCCTGAGCACTTGCAGGCGCTGGGTATTCCGGTTCGTGTGGCAAGTCCTGCGGTGGGCAGAAACTTGCAGGATCATGCTTCACTCGTGTTGTGGGCGTTGCCTAAAACCGGAGTCTGTCATCCCGGGCTGCCCTGGCGACAGATTGCTGCCCGGATTGCCAGTGGCGTGGATGCAGAAAGTGATGTCCAGATCGGATTGCTTAACAATGTGGAAAGCAGCACCGTGCCGAAGTTCAGAAATCGCGTCGATTATCCGATGCTGGTTGGTGCTTCCGCGATGCTGATGCAACCGGCTGCCCGGGGACAAGTCTTTATTACCAGTCGCGAAGCAGAGGTGCTGCCGTCTATCCACCTGCCGCTGCGGGAAAATGATGATGACATTACCAGGATGGTGGGTGCTGTCCGCCAGTTATGGCAAGCACTACATGCACCTCAGGTCGCCTCGTTTCTTGACGGGGTCCAGTTCTGGTCTGAAGCCATGATCGGAAATGACCGGGTGATGCATAGCGCGGTGAAAAATATGCTGAATCCGGGCTGGCACGCCTCAGGTACGGTCAGGATGGGACCCGAGGGCGATCCGAACTGCGCTGCGGCCGAAGATGGCCGGGTGTATGGCGTTTCGGGCCTGACCGTAGCCGATGCCTCGCTGTTTCCGTTGATCCCTTCAATGCCAACCAACCTGACCACGATTATGCTCGCAGAGCGCATCGCTCATGCCCTGAAAACAGGAGGTCTCGATGACATCGCATAAAACACGGGTGATTTATGCCTTCCCGCATGCCGGTGCGAGTGCTTCTGTTTATCGTCCGTTCTGCAAACAACATGAAGCGGAAGGCACGACCTTGCTGCAGCCGGTTGAAATGCCGGGACGAGGCGTGCTGGCCCGGGAGCCGGAGGTCAGCAATCTGGAAGTGCTGGCCGGGCAACTGGCCGACACAATATTCAGGGATTTCAGACTGAAACAGCAGCAGGGCATTCATGGCTGGGCAACATTTGGCCACAGTTTTGGCGGTGTGCTGAGTGTGGTGGTGACTAGGGTTCTGTCTGAAAAGTACGGCATGCATCCGGCATTCAGCGTTGTGTCCGGATCGGTCCCACCCAGCGAACAGCCCTATGACGATCTGCATTTATGGTCTGATGAATCTCTGTTGCAAAAAATGCGTGCGGATCAGGGGACGCCGGACACCGTGCTGAACGAGCCGGTTCTGGCAAAACGCTTTGTCGGTCAGATACGGACAGACTTTCAGATCCGCAGTCAGTTTCTGCAACTGAAAGAGATGCGGGTCGCGCAGCCGCTGGTACTGGTTTCCGCCTCGGACGATCCGCATGTACCTGAAGAGACGATTCAGGCGTGGCAGCGCCATACCACAGGCGGTACGTCCCTGATCAGGCTGAATGGCGATCATTTCGCGGTTTACCAGCATTGGCCGGTGATCCGGCAGGCCATGGAAGCTGATGAGTCTGACCGGCTCGAACAAGAAAACAGAATGGACAGTTGGAGTGTGTTTCAGTGAGTACGATTACAGAGGAACTAGCGCGTTTTCGGCTGTCTTGCCGGGAGTGTTTTGAGCATCATGCAAAACCCAAATTAGCAGCCTGGGAAGCTCAGGGACTGGTGGACCGGGATTTCTGGCTCACGATGGGGGCACATGGTTTGCTGGGTATGGGGGTGAGTCCGGAGCTCGGCGGTCAGGATAAACCTGATTACCGGTATGCGCTGGCGCTGACGGAGGAGATGATCGCGGTTGGCATGACGGCACCGATTGTCATTTCGCACAATGATGTGATTGCCAGTTACATCAACCTGTTGGGAACAGAGGAACAAAAGCAGCGCTGGCTGCCGGATCTGTGCAGTGGCAGACGCATAGCAGCTATTGCAATTACAGAACCCGGTGGCGGTTCTGATTCAACGGGACTCACCACGCAGGCCATTTCAGAGGGCGACCACTATATCCTCAATGGCGGCAAAGCGTTTATCACCAATGGCGTGAATGCGGATCTTTTTGTCGTTGCGGTGAAAACGGATGCCGGTGCGCGTGGGCAGGGGATCAGTCTGATTATCGTCGAAAGAGACATGCCCGGATTTACCCGGGGGCCGGCCCTGAAAAAGCTGGGCTGGCATGCCAGTGATACGGCTGATTTATATTTTGATCACTGTGTTGTACCGAAAAGCAACTTGCTCGGCCGCGAGAACCTGGGAAGTTATTACTTTATGACTGCCATGACGCGTGAGCGGCTCAGTATCAGTACTGTCGCGATTACCAGTGCGGAAGCCATGATGGCTGAAACGCTGGCCTATGTGAAACACCGCAAGGCGTTTGGTCAGCCGATCGGCTCCTTCCAGTACAACCGCTTTTTACTGGCGCAGCTGGATACGCAAATCAAAGTAACCCGCAGTTATCTGAATGAGGCGATTGAACAGTTTAATGCCGGTGCGCTGAAACTGGAGGATGCTGCACGCCTGAAGTGGTGGGCAACGGAAGTCCAGAATAAAGTCGCAGATGAATGTCTGCAGCTGCACGGCGGCAGCGCATATCTGAGCGATTCATCCATTGGTAAGTTATGGGTCAACAGCAGGGTTCAGAAAATTTACGGTGGCACCAGTGAAATCATGCTGGAAGTTATCAGTAAATCCATGGGGCTTTAGAGAGGAAAAGATGGATATTGTTACAAATGAACAGGAAGTATTGAGTGCATGGCGTATCGAGAATGCGGATCTGACGCAATGGCAAACCGTGCTGGAATGGGCTGGTAATGAAGGCTGGGACATGGGCATCGGCGATGCGGATGTGTTCTTTGAGGTTGATCCGCAAGGGTTTTTCATTGGCTATCTCGATGATGAGCCTGTGGCGGCAATTTCAGTTGTGAACTTTTCCTCAAATTTTTGTTTTGTCGGACATTATCTGGTTCCGCCGAAGTTCCGCGGACAGGGCCATGGCCTGAGACTCTGCCTGAGTGCGCTTCGTCATGGTGGTGACCGGGTGACAGGTCTGGACGGAATCCTGAATCAGGTTGAAAACTACGCCAAACTGGGCTTTGTCGGTTACCGGAATACTGAGCGCATGGTTGGTATGGTGCATCAGGATTACCCGTGTCCGGAAGGAATTGAACCGGTGCATGCCTCAGATGCAGACGACATTGTGGCATTCGATACCAGCTGCACCGGAGTGAACCGGGGCGCATTGCTGAAGCGCTGGTTTACCGGAGAAACCCGACATGGATTCCTGATCCGTCACGGTGGCGAGATCCAAGGGGTTATCGGTGTGCGTCAGTCACAGGATGGCTATCGCATTGGTCCGTTGCTGGCGAACTCTCCGGATCTGGTTGAGCCACTGTTGCAAGCGGCATTATCCGTGGTTTCTCCGGGTGGTCAGGTTGCAATGGATGTCCCTGAAAAGGCTGATCGGACACTCCTTCGTCTGGCTGAACAATATGGTTTTGAATCGGTGTTTCAGACACAGCGGATGTACATTGGTGAGCCGCCTCAGGAACAGGAACATCAGGTGTGGTGTATTGCATCATTGGAGCTGGGATAAACATGAATAAGGACATTGAAATGGACACAGCGACAGAAGTAACTGAGAAAGAACAGGTGAATCAGCCTCAGCCGCCAACACTGTTGGAGTGGATGGGCGGGCGTGAAGCCATTCGTAACTTACTTAAGGTCTTTTACGCCAAAGTTGAGCAAGACCCTTTGCTTCAGCCTTTGTTTGAGCATATGCCGCCTGATCACCACGTGCACGTTGCCATGTGGTTTGAAGAAGTATTCGGTGGTGAGCCGCTCTATACCAATGAGAGAGGGGGCTTTAAACATATGCTCAAGAAGCATCGGGGCCGTTCGATCCAGTCTGAACAGCGGGACCGCTGGATTGCGCTGATGATGCAAAGTGCCGATGAGGTGGAACTGCCTGGCGATCCAGAATTCCGGTCGGCCTTTATGGCTTACATTGAATGGGGCTCCCGAAGAGCGATGGCCAACTCGCAACCGGGGGCAAAACCATCGAAGCGCGATACAGTGCCGCGTTGGGGCTGGGGCGAAGCGCCTCCGGGCACCCTGTAAGATCTGGAGTTTCTCTGATGCTGATGGCTGCCAGTGACTTGCATGTGTCTCATCCTGAAAATAAACGGATCATTGAATCTGTCCGTGCTGACAACACGTCAGACTGGCTGATTCTGGCCGGGGATGTCGCAGATGATCTGTCCGAGTTTGAGTGGGCGATCCGCACGCTGGCAGCACAGTTTTACCGGGTGGTTTGGGTACCCGGGAACCATGAACTCTGGTGTACTGCCCGGGAGCCGATGGCGCTTCCGGGTGAATTGCGATACCGCCAGCTGGTGGAAATCTGTCACCGTTACGGTGTACTGACTCCGGAAGATGAGTATCCGGTCTATACCACCGCCGGCGGCCAGTCGTTTTTGATTGCACCTCTTTTTGTATTGTATGACTACTCATTTCGTCATCCGGCAGATTTTACACCGCAACAAAGCCTTGAAAGAGCGCGGCGTGCCGGCGTGGTCTGTGCGGATGAATACTTTCTGAAATCTTACCCTTTCCCGGATATATCGGGCTGGTGTGATGCACGTGTGCAGTTCACCGAAGCGCGTTTGAGTGCGTTAAGCAGAGACTATCCCCTGATCCTGGTGAATCACTTTCCCATGGTGCAACGTCTGACCCAGGCATTACAGCCGCAGGAGTTTGCGATTTGGTGTGGTACCCGGCGGGTAGAGCACTGGCTGACACGATTTCCGGTTTGTCTGGTGGTGTACGGGCATCTGCATTTACAGGGCTCGACCCTGATTGATGGTATTCCCCACGTGGAAGTGTCTCTGGGATATCCGAGAGACAGGCAGGGGCGGCAGCCGTTTCATGTCATGACGGCACTCGATACTTTGCTGACCTGAACAAACCGGCTACAGGGTGCGCTGCGTCGAACAGCAATTTCCGGGATTGGGAATATAAAATGGCTAAAAGGACTGAATGATGGAAAAGCAGCAACAAACATCGAAGCCAAGAGTATTGATTGGCGCGTCTGGCTCCGTGGATATCATGCTGTTGCCAAGATACCTGCAAATGATTAAAAGCACGATCGACTGCGAACTGACTGTGCTCATGACCCCCACAGCGGAGACATTCATTCCGGCTTCCAGTATGGCGCTGTATTGTGACCGGGTGATAGCCGGAGAGCGGCCGGGAGACTGGCCGACAGATAAACCGTCCCGCATCGTTGCAGATCATGATGTGCTGATGGTGATGCCGGCAACTGCAAATACGCTGGCAACGGCTGCCAGAGGCGGGGCAACCAACCGTTTGACGACTGTGATTCTTGCAGCAGATTTTCCGGTTTACTTTTTACCGGTGATGGGCTCAGTCATGTGGAACAAGCCAGCGGTACAACGGAATGTCAGTCAGTTGCGTGAAGATGGCTACGATGTTGTGGAGCCAGTGTGGCACGAAAATTTTGATGCGTCGCTTCAGCGTATGGTGGGACACCCATCTCTGCCAGCTCCGGAGGCGGTCGCTGAACTTATTCAGCAGGCACTGGCAAATTCATAAAACAGTGACGGGGGGAGCTGCGGTGCAATCCGCTCCCCCGTTATTTTGTCTTGATGATCTGGTCACTGAATTGCCGGATTTCCTGGTCAGCCGGGAACGATTGCTGAAATTTATCGGCTTGCTGGCGGATCCAGTCAGTGAAGATCTGGACTTTCTCGCGCTTAAAATAACCTTCCGGAGCACACAGGTAGTAACTGAAATTGGGTTTCACCGCGATGTTACCAATGCGAACCAGAGTGCCTTCTTCAATATAGCGTTGTGCCAGACTGTGGCGTGCCAGCGCGACACCCTGGACGGAAAGCGCACCTTCCAGAACGTAATTGACGCCATCATATGCCAGCGAACTTGAACCGCCTTTGGCACCTACGGTTGCCAGCCAGCGTTCCCAGTTGATATCCGGCCAGATATCGCCAATCAAATCAGCCCGTTGTAAATCATGGATGGAATAAATCTGGTGTTGTGCCTGATAGAGCGGGTGGCACACCGGATACAGCAGATCATCCATCAGCCATTGACAATGCAGGTTCGGGTAACAGCCTTCCCCATAGCGAATACACAGATCCAGTGAAGACTGCTCGAAATCGGCCAGCTCGGTTTTGGACTCAATCAGAACTGAAATATCGGGGTGCTCCGCTCTGAATGATGTCATCCGCGGAACCAGCCAATGCTGCGAAAATGAGGGCAATGTGGAGAGTGATATGCGTTGCGGGTCCGGGTCGTTGTTGATCAGCCAGACGCCACTCTGGATCTGCTGGAATCCTTTTTGTGTGTGTTCGAACAGGAGTTGCCCTTCAGGGGTCAGAACGACTTTACGGTGCTGGCGATAGAACAGGGGGGTACCGAGCCAGTCTTCCAGAAGTCTGATTTGTTGGCTGATTGCTGCTGCAGTGACGTGCAGGGTTTCTGCCGCTAGTTTGAAACTGCCATAGTGTGCTGCCTGATAGAAATAATACAAACCTTGCAAAGGCGGCATGCGTTTATGCGGGTCTGTTGGCTTTAGCATAAGTTTTCCTTAACTGAGTGTCAGAATCTATCGTTTGAGCCAGATGCAGTCCTGAATAAAAATTAATCATAACTTTGATAAACACAGGTAGTAAAGCGATGATGACAATGTATGATCCTGTATTCCCGACTGTTCAGCAAGTTGTTACATCAGTTAAGAAAATATTTTCTAAACTTCGGATCTGGCAGTTGAAACGTCAATGCATTCGTTCCTTACAAGAGGTGCCGGAACACCTCAGAGCCGATCTTGGTCTGGATCAGAGCAACGAGCATTCGAGCACTTCTGCAAATGATGCACATTTCAATGATGCATTGAGATGGAAATAGCAGGAGAAGATTTTCAGATCGGTGTCGAGGGTATAAAAAAACCCGGCCAAAGGCCGGGCTTATGATCTGGTGTCCGGAATTACGCCAGCAGTTCTTTCGCCGTGCTCACCACGTTTTCAGTGGTGAAGCCGAACAGCTTGAACAGCTCGCCAGCCGGTGCAGATTCACCGAAGCTGGTCATGCCGATGATGCGGCCTTCGAAACCTACGTACTTGTACCAGAAGTCGGCAATACCGGCTTCAATGGCGATACGGGCAGTCACGTCAGATGGCAGCACAGATTCACGGTAAGCCGCATCTTGCTTGTCGAATGCGTCGGTAGACGGCATTGAAACAACGCGCACCTGCTTGCCTTCTGCGCTCAGTTCAGCGGCAGCGTTCACGGCCAGCTCAACTTCAGAACCGGTGGCAATCAGGATCAGCTCAGGTTTGCCTGCGCAGTCTTTCAGGATGTAACCACCTTTTGCGATATCAGCAACCTGCTGTTCGCTGCGCTCTTGCTGAGCCAGGTTCTGACGCGAGAAAATCAGCGCGGTTGGCGCGTCTTTACGCTCGATGGCCAGTTTCCACGCCATCGCAGATTCAACCTGGTCACACGGACGCCAGGTGCTCATGTTTGGCGTCAGGCGCAGAGAAGCCATCTGCTCAACCGGCTGGTGCGTCGGGCCGTCTTCACCCAGACCAATGGAGTCGTGGGTGTATACCTGAATGTTCTGTACTTTCATCAGGGCAGCCATACGCATCGCGTTACGGGCATATTCCATGAACATCAGGAAGGTTGCGCCGTAAGGGACGAAACCACCGTGCAGTGCGATACCGTTGATGATGGCCGTCATCCCGAACTCACGCACACCGTAGTGGATGTAGTTACCGGATGCATCATCAGCCGTCAGCGACTTCGAGCCAGACCACATGGTCAGGTTCGAAGGTGCCAGGTCTGCAGAACCACCCATGAACTCAGGCAGGATCTGACCGAAGGCTTCCAGCGCATTCTGAGAAGCTTTACGGGAGGCGATGTTCGCCGGGTTGGCTTGCAGATCAGCAATGATCTTGCTTGCTTCTGCTTCCCATTGTGCTGGCAGTTCGCCGTTTACACGACGTTTGAATTCTGCAGCCAGTTCTGGGTAAGCGGCTTCATAAGCAGCCAGTTTTTCATTCCATGCTGCTTCTTTCGCTTCGCCCGCTTCTTTGGCATCCCACTCTGCGTAAACATCGGCAGGGATTTCGAACGGACCGTGCTGCCAGCCCAGGAATTCACGGGCTGCTGCGATTTCGTCGTGACCCAGCGGGGCACCGTGACAGTCGTGAGAACCGGCTTTGTTCGGAGAACCGAAACCGATGATGGTTTTGGTACAGATCAGCGTTGGACGAGGGTCTGCTTTCGCTGCTTCGATGGCTGCGTTGATTGCTGCAGCATCGTGGCCGTCAACCGCAGGGATCACGTGCCAGCCGTACGCTTCAAAGCGTTTTGGTGTATCGTCAGAGAACCAGCCTTCCACGTGACCGTCGATAGAGATGCCGTTGTCATCCCAGAACGCGATCAGTTTGCCCAGACCCAGGGTACCGGCCAGAGAACAAGCTTCGTGAGAGATACCTTCCATCAGACAGCCGTCGCCCAGGAACGCATAGGTGTAGTGGTCAACGATGTCGTGGCCGTCGCGGTTAAACTGAGCTGCCAGAGACTTCTCAGCAATCGCCATACCCACAGCATTGGTGATGCCCTGACCCAGCGGGCCGGTGGTGGTTTCGATACCCGGCGCGTAACCGTACTCCGGGTGACCCGGTGTTTTTGAATGCAGCTGACGGAAGTTTTTCAGGTCGTCAATGGACAGCGCGTAACCGCTCAGGTGCAGCAGGGAGTAAATCAGCATGGAGCCGTGGCCGTTGGACAGCACGAAGCGGTCGCGGTCAGCCCAGTTCGGGTTTTGCGGGTTGTGGTTCAGGTGGTCACGCCACAGAACTTCAGCGATGTCCGCCATACCCATCGGTGCGCCCGGGTGACCGGAGTTCGCCTGTTGTACACCGTCCATGCTCAGCGCACGGATAGCATTCGCAAGTACTTTACGATCCATAATATTCTTCTTACTCAATTCAAGTTAGTCATAAAACGACTGAGAGCAGCGTTGTGCTGCTCTCAAAATTCTGCGCTGGATTACAGGCGCGCTTCGATCATGGTTTCCAGTTTGCCCTGGTCGATCGCGAAGTTACGGATACCTTCCGCCAGCTTCTCAATCGCCATTGGATCCTGGTTGTGATCCCACAGGAACTCAGCGTGAGTCATTGGTGCCGGACGCTCTTCAGAAGCAACCTCAGCAGACAGTTTCTGGACAACCTCACCTTGTGCTTCGGACAGCTCCTGCAGCAATTGCGGGCTGATGGTCAGACGGTCACAACCAGCCAGTTCCAGAATCTCACCTGTGTTACGGAAGCTTGCGCCCATCACAACGGTGTTGTAGCCCAGTGCTTTGTAGTAGTTGTAGATCTTGGTAACAGACAGAACGCCCGGATCTTCAGAAGCTTCAAAGTCGCGGCCTTCTTTCGCTTTGTACCAGTCCATGATGCGGCCAACGAAAGGAGAAATCAGGAATACACCCGCTTCAGCACAAGCACGCGCCTGAGCGAAAGAGAACAGCAGAGTCAGGTTACAGTTGATGCCTTCTTTTTCCAGAACTTCAGCAGCACGGATACCTTCCCAGGTAGAAGCCAGTTTGATCAGGATGCGCTCGTTGCTGATACCGGCATCGTTGTACATTTTGATCAGCTTACGTGCTTTTGCCACGCTCGCTTCAGTGTCGTAAGACAGACGAGCGTCAACTTCAGTTGAGATACGGCCAGGAACGACGTTCAGGATTTCTTTACCGATGTTTACAGCCAGCTTGTCACCAGCATCTTCGATTTGCTGAGCTTTGTCGTTGCTTTGCGCTTTTGCGTACGCAATGGCATCGTCGATGAGAGGCGCGTACTGTTCAATTTCTGCGGCTTTCAGGATCAGGGAAGGGTTGGTGGTCGCGTCTTGCGGTTGATATTTCTTAATCGCTTCGATGTCGCCAGTGTCGGCAACAACAGTAGTGAGTGCGCGCAGTTGTTCCAGTTTCGTGCTCATATCTCTCGACCTTTGCTGTGTTTGTGCAAGCTTTAAGTTTAGCCAGTTGACCGCTCTTGTCAGGATCCGTCTGCACCTGATCCAACAGGTATGAACATATGGATCGCTGTAGAACAATTGATGTCCCGATAATTGAATTTTTCAGTGAAAATGTCAATCTCAAAGCCCGGGTAACTCGCTTAATCAGGCAAATTTTACACAATGAAACCGAAGTGTATTCGCAGCTCGATCAATTTTATCAATCATTCTTGTTTTTAAATTGTGAGCATTTGTTTAGGGGGGAGATCATATGTTCGGTGGTGATTCCGTTTCCATCGGGGGAGCTCAGTAAAAATTGGCTCATCAACAGATGATTGATGAGCCGGGGAGATTACACGAAGGTTGTCGTTTCCAACAGACTCCGGATTTCAGTGCAGAGGGCCTGCAAGGCATTGGATAGCGCCGAAAGCTCCGCCTCTGACGGGGTTTGTCCGTCTTTGAGTGTTGTTTCAACGATCATCGCTGCCTCGCTGAGTGAGTGAGCGCAGAGGCTGGCGGATGCACCTTTTAAGGTGTGGCTGAGTAAGATGGCCTCTTTTTGATCTCCTTCAGCAATTGCCTGGCGGATTTTCAGGTCATAATCCTGGTGATCATCAGCGAAGATGATGAGGAATTGTGCAATCATGCTCAAGTCATGATCCAGCATCTCCGACAATTCATCCATTGCGATCAGGGTAAACTGTTCCAGGTTGTTTTCCTTGTGCTCCTGTGTTTCAGGGATCGTCAGAATATCGGTATTGAAAACCGGATCACTGAATACGGACTGATGGCTGAAATCTGGCTGCGTGAGTGCACGTTGTCTTAAGGATGCCATGTAATCAATACGATGCCGGAAGCGTTGCAGGGCATCCAGCAGTTTCCGTTCATCCAGCGGTTTGGTAATGACACAGTCAACACCGGCATTGAGCATATTCTGCTGGGTTTCTTCAAATGCATCGGCGGTGCAGGCAAAAATCGGCACGATACAACAGGGTTCAGGCAATGCCCGAATTCGGCGGGTGGATTCCAGACCATCCATGACCGGCATATGATTATCCATCAGGACCAGATCAAATGTCTGGCTCTGAATCATCGTCAGCGCTTCAAGGCCATTTTCAGCGGTGAATGTGTGGAAGCCCCACTGTTTCAGGAAACTTTCCATGATCAGCACGTTCAGGTGATTGTCTTCAACCACCAGAACGTTCAGCCCGGCAAATGCCTTTTTATCAATCTCAATATGTTCAATCAGCTCTTCCTGAGGAATACCATTCTCCAGGCAAAGGCTGACCGTGACATGAGTACCAACGCCCGGGGTGCTGGTCAGTACAACATCACCATCCATCAGTTGTGCCAGCTGACGAACGATACTCAGGCCCAGACCTGTGCCGCCGTAACGGCGACTGGTTGAGACTTCAGCCTGTGCAAAAGGGTCAAAAATGTGTGTGATACGCTCCGGGGCAATGCCGATGCCGGTATCTTCTGTCACAATGTTGAGCTGTTGTTTCTGTTCATTCGGTAAATGGGTCAGGCTCATGCGAACCCGGACTTCACCTTTATCGGTGAACTTGATGGCATTACTGATGAGGTTGAAGAGAATCTGCCGGATACGGGATTTATCTGCATAAAACCAGGTTTCCTGCGGAAATCCACAATCAATGTGAAATGAGAGTCCTTTTTCTTTCGCCAGTGAGAAATATGTACTCTCGATTGCACCGACCAGATCGGTAAACTGGAAATGGGTTTTATCCAGCTTGAGTTGTCCCTGCTCGATTTTTGAAAAGTCCAGAATATCATTGAGCAGAGTCATCATATGCTTACCGGATTCAAGCAGCGTGTGGAGATGATGCTCCTGCTCCGGGGTCAGCTCTGTTTTCAGCAGCAATTGCGACAAACCCAGCATCCCGTTCATGGGCGTACGGATTTCATGGGACAGATTTGCGAGAAAAGCTGATTTCGCTTTGTCGGCCGCTTTGGCTTTTTCCAGTGCCTGATTCAGCCGTTTGGTATCGGCGTAAATTTTGTCTGTGCCCTGGTTGAGTGCATCATGAAGAACCTGAAATTCGTAAGGGCCTTCAAAGTGGGGGTTGCGCTGATAATTCCCCAAACGAAATTGTGACGCAAAACGGGTCAGCTTTGCAATCGGGTCGGTAATGCGTTTCGTCAGACCGATAGAAAGCAATAAAATAAACACGCTGACCATGGCTAATGCGAGCAGCAGAAAATGATGAAGTTCATCAATAATGCTGATGGCATTATCCTGTGATGTCAGTGTAACCAGAGCCCAGATGGGCAAGCCATTTGCGTCTTTGGTCTGAGAAGGAACAACCGCGGCAATCATCGCTTCGCCGTCCGGATTGTTGTAATAGTTGATCCCGAGCTTGAATGGCAGGAATGATGTGCTTTTGCCCGGATCGGTCAGTAAATTCTCCAGATAAAATTGTTGGTATTGTTTCAGAGACTGGGGGGAGTCATCACTGGTGATGAGTAAATTTCCTTCAATGTCGGTCAGGTAAATATTATCCGTGCTGCTGACTTCACTCCCTAATTTTTTCAGCTGCAGCTTAATGTCATCCATCTTATATTCGATCAGCAGGAAACCATCGGGTTGCTGACGGATTTTTTTGGCCAGAAAAGCAGTGGCTTCACTGTTTTTGACTTGAGGATGTGAAATATATTTTTCGCTCTGGTTTTGGGTGAGTGCTGTGTCAATTGCGGCTAAATCAGGAACATCAATGGTATCGATGGATGTCATTTCTTTGGAGCTTGCGGCCAGATAGTATTGCCCGTCCTGCTGCCGTATCTGATGCATGGCTGCGAATGAAGTATCGGTCTGGCTGAAATTGTAAAAGAACTGGCTGATTTGCGACGAGGGTCGGGAAAACATCGGAGACTGGCTGAGCAGGTAGAGGTTTTTCAGCCTGAGGGTGTAAGTCTGGTCAAGACTTTGCGCTGCAATCGTATTTCGCGCATTAATTCCGTTGGCGATTCTGTCCAGTGCAACTTCATTGAGTTTTTCACTGCTGATCCAACCATAGATATAGGACGGAATGATTCCGACAGCCAACATGCTGACCAGAAGAATCGGTTTTATTCGGTTGGGGACAATCCTTATCACCATTTGACCTCGATTGATTCGCGACTTAATCGAAGCATACTCTCAAAGTATGACTATGCCAAAGAGTGAGTGTGCGGAGAAGAGAGCTGAGCAGCGATATTACCGATTTGAGGGACAGGCGATTCTTATTTGTATCGGTTTCCGGAGATTCCTGCCACTTCAAAAAAATGAGTGCAGCGAGATGTGATTCGAAACTCTGTATTCCGGGATAATGGATATCGGCAGGATGTTTACCCGCTCAGGTCATTGAATGGGGCGGCAAAGGCGCCAGACAATAATTATGGATTGACTCGGGTAAGCAGCGTTTTACCATGGATTAGTTCAGTAATTGCTCCAGAGTTAACGGGGAGCGTAACAGCCTGAGTTGCTGTGCCGGGGTCATGCCTTGACGATCCTGACGACACAGGTTATGCCACGCGCGGTAAATATCCAGCAAAGGCAGCAATCCCCCGGGCCGCGCTTTGCGGCGCGGTTCGTCCACCAATTGTGCGAACTGCTGATAAAAGCGTTGCTGATACTCGTCGACAGCCCTGTGCGAAGCCAGTTGCAGCCACCGGGCTTCATTATCTTTTTCTCCGCCCAAATGGCAGATCCCTTTACTGACCTGATCAATGCGAGTGAATGCCCACCGGTCACGCCACCATCCGAGCAGCACGATATCGATTCTGCCTGCTGGCTGTCCTTGCGGCCAATCGTGATCTTCTTCGACATAGACAGGCTCAATGGTGCCGGAACGAATCCGCTCCAGAAAAACAGACAGGCAAGCGGAACGTAATAAAGGTTCCTGCGGCATAAACAGCATGAGCTGGGTGTCTTCGCTGACCAGTTCGTTTAACTGCAGAAAATGTGCGTAGGTTGCGTATTGCGGCCGCACCAGTTTGCCTTTGGCCGGAAAGTGGCTCAGCTTCAGAGCACTGGTTGGGTCTTCCAGATGTGGCCTCGACAGCACCTCACGGTATTTCGCATCAACCTGAGCCAGTAAACCCTGAGTCGTGACAGGTGCAGAGACCGTCGCCGTCTGGGTGGGTTTTGCCATGAAGCGGGCATTGGGGCTGTACGGATCATGAATTGCCGCAGCGTCACCCGTATCTTCCGGATGGTAATTGATATGCTGGCTGAGGACGTACCCGGAATGAGCTTCACAGCTGGCAATCCAGTTTACTCCGTTCTCAGCATGAGGCTGTAACGGACTGAGCGTACAGGCCAGTGCCAGTTGCGATCGGTTTTGTAACAGACGGGCATCGAATACAGACAACTGTCGTCGGCAACGGCTGGCAATATGGTTGAGCTGATCATAGAAGGTTTTCGGATTCATGCTCAGGCGCCGGCAGATATCCCGGATCGGGTGACCGGTAAACAGCAGTGCAAGCAGTTTTTGCTGAACCTGATGCTTGGGATTAAAACCGGACCAGCGATCGACAAAGGTTGTCTGACAGGATTTGCAGCGATACCGCTGACGATCACCACTGTAGCCAAAGGCGTGATAGAGGTGGCGGTGAGTCAGCACCGGCAGCCCCAGATTTTCACAGTTCAGGTTGTTACAGGCGGGTAATCCGCAGCTTTGCTGAAGTTTGAGGTACCGCCATTCGGCGACCACACTCTGATTACTGATCAACGGCGGAAATGCACCGCATTCTTTGCAGATGAATGAAGGACGGTTTGGGTTGGTCAGCTGAATGATGTAATCGTCGGGATTATGGGAGCCAAAATTGCGGCAATGGACCGTTTTGCAATGATTAAACTGCCATTGGCCACTGGCTGGCGGCAATGATGCAGATTGTCTTTGGCTGGTCATCATCGAGCCCCACTCCGATAACATCATAGAAAAAGGTGCCGAGTCATTACCGCTTACGATGACTCAGCACCCATTAGTTGGCCCAAACGGTCAGGCATTGCAATGTCGCCCGGGGTTACCCGCTTCAAATTGTGTAAGACGCCACATATTACAAAATATTGAGCTGCGACAGGCGGGATGCCTTGCTTGAGCTGACTAATCCTTGGGTTTCAGGCGACTTTATGGGCCGCCTTTGCCATTCTGAACCCGCCCGACGGGCAGGTCAGAACGGTGCCGCATCAGATTTTGATCGCGGTTTCCAGAGCAACCTGCATCATCGCGTGGAAAGATTTCTGACGGTCGTCAGAGCTCAGGTGCTCACCACGGGTAATGTGATCTGAAACAGTCAGAATCGTCAGTGCTTTTGCGCCCAGCTCAGCAGCAACGCCGTAGATACCGGCCGCTTCCATGTCGACACCCAGAATGTTCAGTTTGTTCATTTTGTCGAACAGGTCAGCTTCAGGGCTGTAGAACAGATCAGCAGAGAAGACGTTACCAACGCGAACCGGTACATTTTGCTCACGTGCTTCAGTCACTGCAGTTTCCAGCAGATGGTAATCTGCGATGGCTGCGAAGTCATGGTTATTGAAACGGATGCGGTTTACTTTCGAGTCAGTTGATGCGCCCATTGCGATCACGATATCCATTAGTTTGATATCATCGCTCACAGTACCGCAGCTACCGATACGAATAACGTTTTTCACGCCGAAATCTTTGATCAGTTCGTGTACATAGATTGAGCAGGATGGGATACCCATACCATGGCCCATGACAGAAAGCTTCTTCCCTTTGTAAGTGCCGGTGTAGCCGAACATGTTTCGGACATTACACACTTCTTTAGCATCTTCCAGGTATGTTTCGGCGATCAGTTTCGCGCGCAGCGGGTCACCTGGCATCAGTACAGTTTCTGCAAAATCACCAAGTTCAGCATTGATATGCGGGGTTGCCATAGCGGACTCCTGACAAGTTATTCGTAAAAAAAGTTATGAAAAGAAACGTTCAACTACTGCCTGGTACGCAATACCACCGAGGTAAACACCAACGATACCCATAATACCAGGCAGAACAGGTGGCGCTGGTAATGGCAGCTTCACCGCACTGAAGAACAGTCCTACAATTAATCCTGCAACAGTTGCGAGCAGAATCTCGTTCATGTGTTTACCCTCTGTATGTCGTACTCAGCGGTACATCTTGTCTGAAAAACTTCAACACAGCGGCGGCAATAAATGAAAGCATGCCAAAAGGCTGTCGTTGAATCTGGGGCCAGTCTAGGAAAGTTATGCCCCTTAACTTTTGAAATCGATCACATTTTATTGATTATCTGCGGTGTAATCCAGCATTACTTACTAATTCTGTTGAAAGCATGAAGCGAATCGTTTGCTTTTTATTCGATTTTCTGGACTCAAAAAGTGAGGAATGAAAATACTCAATAAGCATTATTTCTTTTTTTAACAGTAATTTAATGCAAAAACTTTGAATTTTAATACTTTGACGACGGGAAGTGCCTGAAAGTTTTACAATCACACAAGTGTAATCGATTTCATTTTTACGAGAGGAAAAACTGTGTTTGTGACAGAGTCATGAAAATTGCCAGTATCTGATTGTTTTTCCGGCAGCTTTAGTTGGCGAAAGTGGATAAATGGACTAAAGGTTTATGGGGCACAGACTGTTTTGGACTTTTTCTTCGAAGGGATCATGACCATGAAAAAAGTATGGATGTCATTGGCAATCGGAATGCTCAGCTTGCCAGCCAGTGCAGATATTCTGGGATTGTCAGTTGGCGCGCACGCTGGTGCTGCGCGGCTGGAGTACGATGGCAATTCTGATTACGGCTATGAATACGGTGTGGATGCATCATATCGCCTGACCAGTATTTTCAGCGTCAATGCCGGGCTGGCTATTGGCAGCGGGGAAGTGGATTCAGATTTAACCACAGCAAAAAACGACATTGATTATACGTCTGTGCCGATTACGCTGCAGGCCGATATCCCGCTGCTGGTCGGCAGTATCTACGCAAGAGCCGGCGGAAACTATTACGAAGTTGATCGCAAGCTGGCCGGGGTAAAACACAGCGATGACGGATGGGGATTCGCGGGCGGCGCCGGATTCGTACTAGGGATCATTCCACTGCTGGATTTGTCGTTGGGTTATGAATACCGTGATATGGGCGATGTGGACAATAATGCCATTTTGCTGAGCGTAGGTTTTAGTTTGTAACTGTGTTTCACAAAAAATCTCATCTTCGTGAAACCCGCAGCGAGATCAACGATCAGCGAACCAGAAACACTTAAACTTTAGGTATAGGGTGGCTGCGGAGGTGAATATGACAAACTATGAACGTTATCAGAAAACCTGCCAGGCTGTGTTTCTTGCATTGCAGGACTCGCAGCCTGCGCAGCAGTTATGGCTGCAGCAGCATATCCGATCGGAGTACCAGCCATTTGTGCTGCGTGGCCTGTCTCGCTTGCTGCCTCTCCGCCAGAATATGTATCGTCATGCCATTCAGCCCTGGCTGGAAAGTGCACACAGTGCACTCCAGCATACCGGGATGCCGGTGAATCAGCTGCTGACCAGTGATGCCTATCCATTTCCTTGCCGGGTCAACATTCAGGGCAATTACTTACCTTGCTGGGTTTGGGGAGAGTCACGGGACTTGATGGTGCTCAGCGTGATAGAACCCAGAACCGGACAATTCGGTCCCCCGCGTCAAGTGCCTGCCGAACTTTTGGTTGATCGCCAGCGCTGGTTTGATGCGCAGGTCATTGATAGCGAAGAGGACTGTATCACTGAAGGACTGTCGCAACTGAATCAGGCCGGGACGGGAAGCGGACATACCGATGAACCATCCGTGATGGATGCAATCCGGTATCCCAGCCAGCGGACACTCAATCCGGTGATCAGTGTAGCTTTGATTACTGTGGTCGTGGTTGTGTTTACCTGGGTGGTGTCTTCACATCTGGGTTTTTAGTCTTTGTGTCCGGGATATTTCTGAGCGAGTGAAAGGCTTCACATTCATACGAAATTCGATACTATGTCGACCTTAAGCGACTCACACCTCACTTTAGGGATACATCATGCATAATTTGTGTTTGCTGTCGGATTCAGAAAAAAACCGAGTGGAACTGGATAAACAGGCAGCTTATGCCGTTTGGCAGCTGAAAAACGGCAAAGCTGGTCCGGAGGTGTTTTTTAATCAGGCTGAAAAAATTGCTGATGACGACGAACGTGCTTTTTTTGAGCAGTCCGTCGAGACATATAAAAGCATGATGGGGGTGGCCTAATTTCACCCCGCGCGTTGTCTGCGTAATTTTTTCAGCAGGCTGCCCTGTTGAACGGACAGTACTTCACTGGCAGCCAGAGCACCCATCACAATCAGCGCCATCGCCAGCATGGTTTGTTCCGTCAGCGGTTCAGAGAATAAAGGAATGGCCATTAAAGCGGCCAGGACTGGCGTAAATGAGCCCAGAGCTGCACTGACTTCTGCCCCCAGCCTTGAAATTGCCATGGTATAACAAAGACTGGAAATAATACCGACCCCGACCCCCTGCACCAGAAAATGATAAAACACCTCATGATGGTCTGCAGCCAGCAGATTGAAGGACATTTGACCACTCAGAGCGCCTGCCGCTAATAAAAGGCAGCCTGAAATGGCAATGACAGCAGCGCCCTCCATCGCAGTGAGTCCGGATAATCGCATCGCGATGGTAAACCACGCCCAACTGAAACTGGCAAACAACAAAATGCTGTATCCGAGCAGCATACCAGGCTGGCCTGCAGCGAATGACTTGGCTACAAACCCCGCGACACCAGTGGCGATAAGCACCAGTCCGGCTTTTCGGGCTGGTGAAATGGTCTCCCGGTAACAGAAAACTGCAATCCCTGAAACAAACAGCGGCAGGATTCCGGGGATCAGTGAAGCGCCATCAGCAACCGGAACATACTGTAAGCCTTGTCCGGCAATTAAAAAATAAGGCAGGCCAGCTCCCCAGCAGATCAGGAGCAAATAGCGTTTCGGTGTCTGAAGGATGCGTCTGAACTTGTACCGGCATAACCAGCTGAACAGTACAGCTGCCGGAACGAAGCGAATCAGAGCGATGTCAGCTGTGGTGAGATTTGAATGCGTGGAGGCACGAAGCGAAAGGAAAAAACCGGACCAGATCAGCAATGTGATCATCATCGCTGACAGCCCTGTCAGCAGTGTAGAGGCGGATTTTTGCATTGGTGTTATCCTGACTGTTGAGATATCTCCAGTATCAACAAATCTCAGTGAGAAATGTTGGCAAAATCAGCCCTCATTGTTTTTATTTTTGGTAAATATTACTAATATTTCATCCAATTTTAGTTTGTTTTCTCTTTCCCCAAACAAACGTCGTTGACGATTCAGTGACAGAACGCAGGCAGCAAGGATGATGGATAAAAAAGACAAGCAGATTTTGCAGGAAATTCAACGCGATGCGCGACAAAGTACGGCAGAGATCGCCGATAAAGTCGGTCTGTCTGTGTCGCCCTGTGCCAGACGAATTAAAAAACTGGAATCAGACGGCATCATTTCTGGATATCAGGCCACTCTGGACAGGCAAAAGCTGGGACTGATGATGACGTTTTTCGTGAATGTCAGCCTGAATAACCATAATGATCAGCCGATTGATGCATTTGAGAAAGTGATGTGTGAAATGACCGAAGTGATCAGTGCGCATGTTATCTCAGGCGCTTACGACTACCTGCTCGAGGTGGTCGCCAGAGATTTGCCGCATTACGAGGCTTTTGTCCGTCAGCTTCAGATGTTAACGATGGTGAAGGATATCCATACCAATCTGGCGATCAGGACGGTGAAAACCGGCCGGCAGCTCCCCGTTTAGCGGACCTGGTTCAGCATTGGGCCGGGAGTTTTCAATTCTTAAGGCATTCTTAAGGAACTGTCGTCAGGATAGGGCCATTTTGAGTTGGATGTTCTGACGAAATATCTCAGGAGGCGTGTTAAACATCACAAAATGACAAAACGAGGTCAGTCTGAATTGGAGTAAGCTCATAACTGAGCAACTTGCTGCTGACATCAAAGCAATTTTTCACTATTTTGTCCGACTTTAAAATTAGACAAGGAACACTATGAAGCCTGGTAACACTGGGGTGGTTCGCATCGTCAAGGCAACGGGATATTCGATGCAAGGCCTGAAAGCGGCGTGGCAAAACGAAGCCGCAATCCGTCAGGAAATTTGTCTGCTTGTGCTGCTCACTGCAATCTCATTTTTTCTGCCTGTCAGTTTCGTTGAACACATCCTTCTTATTGCCAGTTTATTCCTGGTTGTCATTGTGGAGCTGCTGAACTCTGCGCTTGAAGCTGTGGTTGATCGGATCGGCAGCGAAATTCATGAGCTGAGTGGGCGTGCAAAAGATATTGGTTCTGCGGCAGTGTTTGTTTCGCTGCTTCTTGCCGGCGGGATCTGGCTGGCGATTTTATTGAAGCTGTACTGGTAGTCCGTTTTCCGGATGCCGTTTATTCGGATGTAGTTCTAATGCAAAAGCTGAAACAAAAAACAGGTTTGATGTTCCCTGTCATCCTGTTTTCTCTCATTTCTCTGTTTTTCCTGAGTCTCTCCCGTGTGCTTCTGACTGCCTGGCAGGCTGAACACGTGACGGGCTGGCAAGATTGGATGATGATTCTGACGCAAGGCGTCAGAGTCGATATCTCGACACTTTGCTGGCTTCTTTTATTACCTTCCCTGCTGGCAACGTTACTGCCTGTTCAGGGTGTTCTGGGAAAAATCTGGGTGTTCCTGCTCAGAGTCTGGCTGGTGGCTGGTCTTTGGGTGATGGTTTATATGGAACTGGCGACGCCTACTTTTATTACCGAATATAATCTGCGTCCGAACCGTCTGTTTCTGGAATATCTGATTTATCCAAAAGAAGTATTCAGCATGCTGTGGGTTGGCTATAAGGCAGAGCTGGCAATTGGTCTGCTGGGCACTTTGCTGACCCTGTTCCTGGGCTGGAAGCTGAGCGGTTACGCTGTGCGTGATCTGAAGGCACCGAAATGGTACTGGCGCCCGGTGTTGGCAATTGCTGTGCTTGCTTTTGGTGTGATGGGAGCCCGTTCAACGTTTCAGCATCGCCCGCTGAACCCGGCAATGGTCGCATTTTCAACGGACCCGCTGTTGAATGACCTGACCCTGAACTCTGCTTACTCCGTGATTTTTGCGGCGAAGAACATGGGTTCAGAGAAAAATGCAGAAGAATTCTATGGCAAGATGCCGCTGGAAGAGGTTGTTGAAACGGTTCGTCAGGCATCTGGCCGACCAGACAGCTTTATTTCAGATGACATTCCGACGCTGAATACCAACCTGCCGACTTTTGCAGGTAAAAAGAATCTGGTGATTCTGTTGCAGGAAAGCCTGGGTGCGCGTTTTGTCGGCGCACTGGGTGGTCTGCCATTGACGCCGAATCTTGACCAGCTGATGCAGGAAGGCTGGAACTTCACGCAGGTTTATGCCACCGGCACCCGCTCTGTGCGCGGGATCGAAGCGATGACAACTGGTTTTACGCCAACGCCGTCGCGGGCCGTCGTGAAATTAAGTAAAAGCCAGACCGGTTTTTACACCATTGCAGAACTGCTGGAGCGGCAGGGCTACCATACCCAGTTTATTTATGGTGGTGAAAGTCACTTCGATAACATGAAGTCTTTCTTCCTGGGGAATGGCTTTGAGGAAATCGTTGACCTGCCGGACTTTGAAAACCCGAAATTCGTAGGGTCATGGGGCGCGTCGGATCAGGATCTGTATCAGATGGCGGATCAGCAATTTACCCGTCTGCACAATACCGATCAGCCGTTCTTCAGTCTGGTTTTCACCAGCAGTAACCACTCACCATATGAGTTCCCGGACGGTGAAATTGAACTGTATGAACAGCCTGAGCACAGCCGTAACAATGCGGTGAAATATTCAGATAAAGCCTTGGGTGAGTTTTTCGCGAAAGCCAAGCAGTCTGAATACTGGAAAGACACCATCTTTATTGTGATTGCAGACCATGACGCCCGTGCAGAAGGGAAAGTGCCGGTGCCGGTTGACCGTTTCCACATTCCGGCTCTGATCCTGGGGGGGGATGTGCAGCCGCGTCAGGATGACCGTCTGGCAAGTAACATTGATATGGCTCCGACGCTGCTGTCGCTGATTGGTGCGGATAATACCTCCCCGATGATCGGTCATGACATGACAAAAGCCGTCGCACCGGAATACCAGCGTGCCATGATGCAGTTCGATAAGAACTTTGGTTATCTGACCAAGGATAAGTTGGTCGTTCTTCAGCCGGGTAAAGCGCCGATTGGTTATCACTATGATTTTGCGGCTCAGTCCATGACACCTGCTTCGGTTTCCGAGATCGAATCCAAGCGTGCACTGGCCCACGCACTGCTGGGCGGTAAGCTCTATCGGCAGGGGAGTTACAGACTCCCTCCGGCGACGGAGCAGCAGCTTGTCAGTGCTGAGCAATAAGCGCTGAGTTCTGAATTAACCGATGAAAGCCGCCTGTGATGGGCGGCTTTTTCGTATGCTGGCAGGGAAATCCGAGATGGCATGAATTGCTGTCAGAATTGATAGGAGGCTGAAATCTTGATGTTGCGTCCCGGTTCAAGATCAGCGGTGTCCAGTCCACGGGCGAGACCTGAGCGGGAGGCGTGTGAGACATAGGCTTCATCAAACAGGTTGTCGATACCAAACGTCATGACCATACCGTCGATCTGCTGCGGAGCCCATTGCGCGTAAATGTTGTGAACATCATAGCTGTCTTTGACTGGCGTGCCCGGCAGGACGTTGTCTTCTTTCAGGACAAACTGACCCCGGTATCCCAGATAGAGATCGTAATCGTACAGGCTGTAATCCAGCGCCAGGCCGATGCTGTCACCCACGTCGCTGCTGCGGCCATTTGAAGCAATGATCGGGGTGTGATTGGTTTTGTTTTTGTTATCTGCTCTAGCGTATGAAAGTTTCGCCATCAGCGCCTCATAGCCATAGTAGAGGCTGGTCTCGAACCCTTTAATTTCAGCATCACCGTTGTTAAAGAAAATATACTTCCCGTCACGGTATTCGTTGGCCAGATAATCATCCAGCCGGGTTTTGAATACCGTCAGGGTTGTACCATAGCTGCTGCTTCCCTGGTGATGGCTCCAGCGCAGTCCTCCCTGAGTATTCTGGCCGCTTTCTGGTTTGATGTCTTCGGCCAGGAAAGTGACGTCCTGGAAGTTGACGAAGGTCTCCAGCAGCGGCGGAGCTTTGAACAGAGAGCGGGTGCTGGCAAACAGCGTCAGGTTCTCATTGACGTCATAATCTGCGGCCAGTGCCCAGTTGATGTCATCAAACGTCTTCTCACCGGTCAGGGCATCCCGATCGACGGCATCGTAGCGCAGGCCGGGGGTGACGGTGAACGCATCGGTTATCCGGATGCTATCTTCGAGATAGAGCGCCCATGCCGTCAGGGTTTCATTCATTTTCGGCTGCGTGCCGTAACGGCTCTTGCTGTCCTGAATATTGCCTTCGCCGCCATAACGGAAGGTGTGGCGCATATCAGCCAGATCAACACTGGAAACGGCCAGGATTGTCGTTCCGGTATTGATATTTTCAGCGGTATTCAGACTCTGCCGGTTTGACGGCCAGGGCATGAGTCCGGATTCGTCACGCTTGAGCTCAATCCGGTTCTGGTAAAGCGTGACGGACAGATCCAGTGCATCGCCCTGATCGAGATGGTAGCGGGCACTGAAGGTATCGCGATCATAGTGGGTCGGAGCGAGCTGGTCCTGTGTCAGGCCGTTATTGGCTGCGGTCGACATATCCGGCCGGGGATTATAGTCACCCTTATCGCGATAGCGGTCATAGGTGAACTGAAGCCGTTGATTGGCGGCAGGCTCCCAGCCCAGCTTCAGCATCATATCGTCTACAGTGCCGTCATAACCGAGGGTTTCTGTTCCGTTTCCGTCTTTGAAGTTGTCCCGGTCGATCTGGTAGGCATAGAAGAGTGCATCCAGCGACTCAGTAAGCTGTCCATACAGGGACAACGAGCCCTGGGTGAAGGCGTTGCTGCCATATCCGGCAAAAATCCGCGCACCGTACAATTCTCCGGGACGCAGCAGATCTTTGGCGGATTTGGTCTCAAACATCACAGAACCGCCCAGCCCGCTGTTCAGGACTGAGTTTGCCCCAACCTGGACATCCACTGCTTTCATGATGTCTGGGTTCAGGGTCAGATTCCCGACATGGTGGAACATATTGGCGTACTGTGAAGCTCCATCCAGGCGGATATCCAGATCTGTCTCACCGAGCCCGCGGATGTTAATGCGCTGGTTCACGGAATGCGTGCCGCCTACGTCAACACCGGGAATATCCCGCAGCAAGTCTGAGAGGTGATCGGCCTGGCGAACGGAAATATCTTCGTCAGTCATGAATTCAGAAGAGCTGGAGACTTTGGCACCCCAGACGACCACTTCGTCAAGGTGCTGCTCTGCTTCTGCCGCATGGCTGCTGCAAGGGAAAGAGAGTGAAGCTGCGATGGCAATCGTCAGGGCTGAAATTCTGAAAGGTGAAAAATCAAAATGTTGGTCATTGAACATGTGAGCTTGGTCCTACCTGAAACATATCCATAAGAATTATCAATAATGATATTGATTCGCATTCATGATATTTTCATGGGCGGATTTTGAGAAGGCAGGATCGTTATGCCAAATCGTCTAACAGTTATTGGCAAATGACACAGCAGAAAGGGGCAGATGAGCGTGACCAGTCCAGAGAAGAACTCACCGAACTATGCCAGAAAGCGTATTGTGATGACCCGGTTGAGTCAGGACAGCCAGAGTGCCGATCGCATTCTGTCGGACAATCGTCAGCCCAACGAAACGCTGCTGCAGGGGAAGTTTCAATATAGTCAGTTTCGCAGCGGATTGATTGTCCAGGCCGGCACTTTTCGTGAGCTGGCTGATGCAGATGTGCTGTCGAATGCCGGTCCCTGCGTGTGTATTACGCTGTTACTGTCGGGGCGGATTCGTTTTGGTTATGACGGCATGGACAATGTGCTGGATGCCAGTGATGGTGTGAAAGCGCTCGCGGTGAATCTGGCCCGTCAGTGTGCATTCAGACGACACATTGTTGCCAGTGCGCAGGAGCAGGAGATCAGAAAGATCAATCTGCTGGTGAATCCGGAATGGTTTGATAAAAACAGTATCCCTCTGCCTGAATCTGTCCGTCAGTTTTTGCAGACCCATCTGGCCAGCTGGCGGTGGCAGCCGGATCAAGACATGCTGAAGCTCTGTGAAGAGATACTGACTTCAGATCAGGCTGAAGATCCCTGGATGCATCAGTTGATGCTGGAATCCCGAGGGCAGCTGATTCTGATGCAGCTGTGCCGGCAACTGGTGAATTGCTCACCGGCACAGTTTCAGCATGTTGCTGATGCGATGCATCATATCCCGGATCAGTTGTCGGCTGTGGTGGCGTATTTAGAAGCGCACTTGCATCATGACGTACGCTTACAGGAGGTTGCATCAGCGACGGCGATGAGTGTCAGCGTGCTGCAACGCCGATTCCGGACGGGATTAGGGTGTACGGTATTTGATTATGTGCGTAACCGGCGTCTGGAAAAAGCGAGAGATATGATGCAGCTGGAAAATGTCTCGGTCAGTGAAGCGGCCTATTTATGCGGATATAATCATCCGTCGAACTTTATTACAGCATTTAAGCGAAAATTTGGTATCACGCCGGGGGAATGCTGAACTGGCCGGGTTACCGGTTTCTGAGAATCCGTTTTGAAAATCAGTCATGAAGGAGAGAAACCATGACAGCTGTCTGGATCATTGCCATTATTTTTGGGGCGCTTGTCTTACAGCAATATCTGCGCCTTCAGGCGAAACAGCAGGAAAGTGAGCGACTGGCGAGCAAAGAAGCAGAATTGCTGCGCGCAGAGCTGAGTGAGCTGAAAGCACGGGTCGCGGTGCTGGAGAAAATCGTCACGGATAAAGGCTATCAGATTCAGGATGAGATTGATCATTTGCCCTGAATCAGTCAACCAGAGCGGCTTCTTCTGTTATTGCCTGGCTGAGCGTCTGTTCCAGCTTGCCCAGTAAAGGCCCAGAACGCATCAGGATCAGCTCAGCTTCATCGGTCTGGACAAACTGTCCCTGCGAGGCAAGGTTTCCCAGTTTGACGATTTCAAGGAGTGCATCAGCCAGATGTTGCTGAAGGATGTTCTGTTTTGCCAGCTTGGTCAATCGGGCCGTCAGCGCGAAACGGGATGAGGGTAAATCCGGTTGATACCGGCGAACAATTTTTTCAATTTCTACCCGCTGGGCAATAAAAGCAAGTGAAGCGTCAACGCCCTGAAATCCATTGCTCGGGACGGCGCCATCAATTTCTGCGGAAGCCTGTTCAACTTTTTTCAGGACATTTTTCATTTCAACTTTAATGCCGCCCGGTAATTCCAGTGACTTGAGATAAGGAAAAACCCAGGGCAATGCTGCTAACACCATCAGGACAATTGTAATTGCGTCAATCTCTACTGTTTCGACAAAAATATGGGTACAGGCGAGCGAAAGAAAGATCAGAGAAAAACTGGTGGCAATAAACATCGTTCTTTCCTTGAATGACGGGTTATTTTTCGACGAGTGATGTGCTAACAATTTAATGGCAACTTGGTGAGTACGTTTCAAACTGTAGCAGGCGAGATGTCAGACGATGGATTTTTGACTGAAAACCATTGTGATTGTTCTCTCACTTTCAGGAAAGAATTGAAGCATTGCCATGTCCGGGCCACCGGGTTCAGATGGCCCGGATGTGTTCAGATCGCTAATACATTGTGTTCAAATTCCTGAATGCAATGATCAGCCGCGGATCTCAGTTTTGTCTTGAGGACACTGGCGTTATTCTCAACTAATTCTTCATAAGAGGGAGCGGATGCTTCTTCTTCAGGGACGCTTGCACAAAAGCCTTCAGCCAGAGTCGTTTCATTCCTGGCATCAACCAGTCTTAGCTTTGCTGAATAAATCACACGATAGTTGTCCCAGTCGGTCGGATAATAGACAAAGCTCCAATTGATGGTTTCTATGTCTAAAATCAGGTCAGCATCATGATAAGTCCGGGCAATGTCGGCGGCATTGTCTGAGTCGATCAGCTGCTGGCTTTCCGCCACAGAAAGCTGATATTTCTGCGCTAAGACTTTTCTCAGTGTCTGGCTGATATAGCTGGCCGGATCTTCCACATGATTTTGTTCAACAATCTCATTCCCTTCTGAAATCATTGCGGCGGCACCGAAGATACCCAAGTAGGCTTTGCCAGCGGTCATCGCTGAAAAGTCTGGTTTCTCTCGTTGCGTAACGGTAATGGATTTGGGTTGTGCAGATGTTAATTTTGCTTCATCAATCGGGATATTATTTGTACTGACGCAGCCAGAAAGAATCACGGTTGCTGCGAATGCAATACTTTTTCTGAACATGATTTTACCTTCTGTCATGATTAATTTTTTCATTGCAATTCGGGCTTCAAGAATGAGCGAACCAAAAAACGAAATATGAGCAATCTTGAAAATCTCCCTGAATGGTCAAGTCACCAGTGATTTTTAGGGGGCAGAGCGCTGCATTCCCGAATGGAATGAACGTCCGGAGTCGATGATGAAATCATGCTGCTGTCTTTCAGGTAATTATCCGGATTGTTCCCAGGACCGGTATGCTCAATCGGTTAGGGAAATAAGATCTTCATTTCCCGAATCTTTTTATACATGTTTCATGTATCTGCCGGGTGTGATACCCATTGCACTTTTGAAATGACGGTGGAAATGACTTTGATCGTGAAAACCAGCTTCAATGGCTGCATCTTGAATGGAGCGTCCCTGTTTTAACAGTCGTCTTGCCAGCCTCAGCCTTGCCTGTATTTGATAAGCATGGGGCGGCAGACCAAATTTACGTTTAAAAGCACGCACCAGACTATACGGAGTCATACAGGCCAGCGCAGCCAGTTCCGTGAGTGTTATTTGCCAGTTTGAATATTCATCCAGAAATTCTTTCACCATCGACAATGATTTATCTGAACCTCTGGCGGGTTTGACCGCCATGCGGGAGCATCCCTGACGGACGACAAGCTGAGTCAGTGCTGTATAGATCAGTGTTTCTCTGTACAGCGGATCGGTGGAATGATCCAGGGTATCAAACAGCTGCCGAAAATGAGCGGCGAGCTGGTCGTCTCTGACGACCGACTGACGGAAATAAGGGGCGCCGTATTCGGGTTTGCCTAAATCCTGACTGATTTGCTCAAAGAGCTGGGGCAGCGGATACAAGGCCCGGTAACTCCAGCCATGATCTGTGGCTGCATAGCCGGTGTGAATTTCATCTGCATTGACCAGAATGATGGTATTTTGCGGCGCCAGATGCTCTGCACCATTGTGATAAAAACCCTGCGTGCCTTCACTGATCACACCGACGCAATATCCCTCATGGGCATGGCGGGAAAATGTCTGCTCAATGTAACTGGCATTGAGGTAGTCCAGCCCTTCAATTTCACTAACCTGACCATAAGTGACTGCTTGCTTTCTTCTTGACATCGGTACTACCAGACTCCTCTACCCGCATGTTGCCAATGTATCGTATTTTGCCTGATTTGTTTTGTACAAAGTTGTCTGGTGAAAGAACTTCGTTCAAGTGTGCACTGAGCGGGAGTGAAAGAGGTGATCGCCCTCGAAAATGAGGTCAATCCAGGCTGAAACAGAGAGAGGACGGATATAGAAATGAAATTAAGGCTTCATCGCAATCATTAATCGATTACCCGGGTTGTAGCCGGACAAAATATAAACGATGAACTCTTGGCCTTGATAGGTGAAAGGGAAAGGGTTAATTGCTTCATGTTCGGGAACAATTTTATGAACCACATCCCCATGAACGTCGTATTTCCAGATACAGGCTTTTTGCATGGCGTAATTGTCAAAATAAATGGATTGATTATCTTCACTCCAGACCATGTTATAAATCGTCCATTCAAGAGTGGATTTATTTTTCATGATATTAGGCATGAGCTTGATACGATTCGTTTCACTATCAAAAACTGCGATATTATTTTTCTCTGTAAACGGGTGGCTCTCAGCGAATGATTTTGCTTTTTGGAATAGTGCTTCTACTTTTGAGTCATAAGAATATTTAGTTATTTCTTTTGATGGCAAGAGGTCATTTGTGAGTAAGGCTAGCTTTTTCTGGTCTTCTGAAAGTGCACTCGACGAGGATTCCTGATTTGTCCTGAATGACAATTCGTAATAGTCTTTTAAAGCAATATATTTGCCTACTTGAGGCTCTTCGTAAGCACCAATCACATGACTATGTTCCATTACCATGTCATCGGAAAAGTTAGTGTAGAAATATAACAGATCATTTTTGACGTAGATATCACCACTAACATTTGAAGCGATAAACCTATCTTCATGAGTTAAAGGCTTGTTTTCCCGAAGTTCATAGCCCCCCTTGGAATCATTGTAATATTTATAATAGATATAGATTTCATGATTGACAGAAGTTGCAATCGGAACGGTTGGATTTTTTGCATGATTCACTTCTTTTCTCAACCAGGGTTGATACACTTCTGCCGCAATATTCTTTGCCGCGTCCGCTGATGTTTGATCAAGAGCACTTTCATCAGGCAGCGCCATACCCTGGCTCAGGTGAGCGATATTTTCCTGGGACACTTTGATGAGCAGACGGTTGATCCGGTCTTGAAATACGGTTTCACATCCAGCTCGATCGTCACAAGTGTTGTCCCTGAACTTGAGCCAGGAGCGTTGCTCAGTTTTCAGGGTATCGTTCCCCTGTGTTTTGAGTGCGCTTGTGTAGAGCTGATGAATGACTTCATCCATGGTACTTAACGACGGATTTGCACAAATCATTTTTTCAGTTGGTGTTGCGGCCAGCTCACAATTGAAGCTGGCCGCCTGAACAGATGTTGCCAATAAGGAAAGTAAAAGCAATGATTTCTTCATGAAAAAGAGTCCGGTTCATAATTTCAATTTTCCTCAAGCTACACAAAGCAAGAAAAAGACTCAATGCATTGAAATCAAACGTAAAAGTATTCGGAGCAATGTCACGTCTGCGTATCCGGTTATCGCACTGTGACGAATGACGATGTCAAGGTTAATCTGGGATTACAGCGCTGAACGCTTTGAGCCGTTACTGACTTTCGACCATCTCAATAATTTTTCTGGCTTTTTCAAAGTGGTCCAGCTGGTGGGTCTGAATCCACCAGGTAGCGGCTTCCATCAGTAGTTCCGGATCATCGTTTTTGTTGGCAAAGAAGGCGTAGAAAGATACGCCGACATTGTCGCCTTTCTGAGCCATTTTCTTTTTGCAGACCTGAATGATTTTTTGTCGTAATGATTCGCGCATGCGGATTTCCTGAATTTTATACGTATTGATTGAGCTCCAGTCACCAGCCCATATGTTGGGGTGATGGTCTGAACTGTCTTCGTGTTGAACGGAGTTACCAAGCATAGAATATCGATAACTCCGGTTTTAGGCTTTATTTTACGACATTGGTTTGTTGCTTCAGTATATTGACAGAAAACGGGAAATCCATTTGAAGGATGACATGATTCAGCGAACTTGCATGACCACCGTTGCAGGGAGAAGAACTGCCCTTTAAATAAATACTCCCTGCACTTTTGCCGAACCTGAGATCGAAAGAATAACAATAGCCCGAATCCCAGAGCTGACCGTTCGGGCTTTTGATAAAAAGTTTATCCAGTGCATAGTGATTGACCCAGGCCTCATCATCTTCAGGCTGGCTTTCATCCGGCGTGACTTGGCTGACATAAAGGATATTGAAACTGGCAATATCATTGATCCCTTCACTTCTGATTTGGGGGCCGTCTCGTTCATCTCCAATCATGTTCCGGGAATTTTCGATGAACTGAATACAGGGAATTTCAAAGTATTGTTCGTCTTCTGCCTGCCATGCAGCTGGAATAGCTGCCATGTCTTCATAGCCTTTGACAGGACAGGTTTCCGGTTTTGAAAATTGCGCTTCAAGGCTTTTTTCGCATTGAGCCAGATTGGTTTGGAGTGCTTTTTCTACTTTCGGCTCATGACGGCCTGGGTTGCTCACCATCCATTGCGTATAGACCTCATTTCCCAGAGATACACAGCCCAGATCGTCACCCAGTTTTTTACGGTAAAACATGAGATCACTGATCAGCCAAAGACCTTGATTGAAAACTGCATCTGATGTTTTACTCATCTTGTAATAGTCGCAGGTTTCTGAGTAATAGGTACTGAGCGTTTGTTCAGCACCGGTAATATCCTTGTTTTTGTATGCAGACAGTGCCTGATTTCGAATCTGTTTGAATTCGTCTGCAGTGCACTCGGCGAAAACGTGTCCGGAACTCAGAAGCAGGCCAGCTGCCAGAAGGCGTTTCATCAAGTGATGGAAAGTCATGAATCATCGTGAATCAGGTGAGAAATGAATGCTCCGTACCATATAACTTCATGCGGAATAAGGCGATCAGGTGTCACGTTTTTTAGATAAGGATCAATGAACTCAGCCAAGGCTGTTTGTGAGCTTTCTTCATTCCCGTTCCCTTTGTAATTACTTCTGTACGCAAAACACTCCGAATTTATTATTGTCGGGATCTCTGAAATACGCGGCAAACACGCCTGGTTTCCGTTCACCGGGTTCACCTTCATCTGTGCCACCCAGTTCGAGTGCAGTCAGGTAAACCTTTTTGACCATGTCTGTCGAATTGGCTTTCAGCCCAACCATGGTGCCATTGCCGTTTGTGGCCATTTCACCATCGTGAGGAAGGCAAACAGCAATACCGACGCTGTCGTTTTTCGTCTGCCATAAAACGGAGCGTTTCGTTTTCATCGTCTTTGTGGCATCAAATAACGCCAGCAGTGCATCGTAAAAGGCTTCAGACCTCGCGATATCATTGGTCCCTAAAAGGATATTGCTCACCATCTTGTCCGCTTCCCAGTTGTGAATTGCTCACAGTAAGTCTGGATTGGTTGACGTCAGTGTCCAATGAGTCAGTTTTAAACTGTGCACTTTGTCAATTCATTGAAGCAGGCGCTTTGAGAACAGCACGGTCCTCACGTGTGTTTGACGCGTTGAACTGGTGATCTGGCAGCAAATTGTTTTTGCCTGCGGCGCCTGGCCAGCAGGAAAAATGGCAGCGTGAGGATGAGGTTCGCCAGCAAAGCTGCGATGACACCAAACGCAATCCCGCTGAGTGTAAAGGGGATGCCGGGTTTGAAGTTGGTCAGTGTTTTTTCGAGATCATGGAGCCGGGCTGGATGGAACATATAAATCGTTTTTGAAATCAGGTTGCCTTGCCGGAAAATTGTCATGCCGGCTTGCAGCTCCTGATATCGGGCGAGGGTCGCCAATTTTTGATTGGCATCGGCCCGGACACTGGGTTCTTCATTGGTCAGATGCCTTTCTATCATGGCCTCTACGCTGGCATAGCCGAATCGGTGAGCTGTGGTCTGAAAGCCATTCACCTGCCATTGGGTTGATTCATAGAGTCCGGAAAGATACTGCTGATAATGATCGGTAAGCAGGGGCAGCTGAAGTGCGAGAAGTAATGCAGCGCCAAAAATCAGTTTGTCGAGTAGCTTTCCAATCACGTTTTTGTCTCCTGTTCCGACAACCAGTCGCCCGACTGTGATCCCGGAAATGGTCAATATCTAATGCGCCACTTTACACAGCAAGGTACTGGGCTGCTATGGGGGTATTCGATATTTACGTACCGGATCAACCCATTGACAGTTGTTTGCTGATTGATGGTTTCAGGTTCAATAAACATTGATCTTTATTCCACTATTAACGTTGACTGGTCATAAAGTGAAAACGACAGGGTGAAACGACATTTTGAAATGAAAATTATCATTTTAATCAATGTCTTACGGTGATATTTTTGGCTGAAAGATATCTCAAGGGATTCATCATGGCATTTGATCATAAGCAACCGATAAGATATGTGAACGCAAGGTTTCAACCGCTGGAAGATTACAGCGACATCAACAAACAGCCTGCTCAGGTACTTGAAAAGACCGAGGAGCCAACGGCTGACTTTGAATGCAATGTTCTCATTTACTGCCCCCCGGACCAGCTTAGCTCGTTACAAACTGGTTTTTGGACGCTGAAACATTCGGCGGAAGAAAAATCGATCATTCAATGGGAAACTTCTTCAACGCCGGAGGGACATGCGGTATTGACTGCACAATGCTTCCAGCAAGAAGAGAAGCACCTGCTGCATGAAGGTTTTCAGCATGCAGGCTCGCCAAAAGTATTTGAAATTCAGCCTCAGCCGAAAGGCAAAGGAGTGATGAATGCCGAATTTATTCCGGTGAAACTTGCTGTCCAGCTTGATGAGTACTTAGGCTGGGCAACGGCGGGTTATTTCTATCACTTTGTTGACAACAAGTTATATCAGGAATGCAAAATCATCGGTGAAGACCGATGGAGTTTTTATTTCACCCGCTCAGGTGCAACCACATTGACTGATGAACTGGTCTCTGAGCACCGTTTCTCGAGTCTGCTGCTGCCTTATCAGGTTGAAGGTCAGCCTGTTACCGGACAGTACATTTTATTTCGCCAGAAAAAACTGACCGATGATGAATTTAAACAAATCTCACAAGACTGGCTTGAAGAGCATGCCATTGCAATCGATCTGGAGAGCGCTATTGCCTGCCGCAGTCAAACATTGTACGAACGTCAATGCAATGTTGAAGAGCCTACACACGCCCCCATTTACCATCAAGTTCAATTGAACAAGGACACCGGAGAGCGTGAACAGTGGCCGGATATTGCGCAACAATATGGCCTGACAGCCAAACAATTACTTGCTCTGAATCTTGATTATCATGACAATCCTTTAGCGCTGAAAGTGGGCGATAGTTTATTGGTAACGCCTGCGACCGCATATTATCAGCCGGATTATCCGGCGCCTCTCACAGAGTTTGAACCCGGCAAGGCCTATCCGCTGGGTGATATCTGGGGAGTCTATCAAGACAACCTCATGCCATGGTTGAAGAATATTCGTGAAAGTTCTCAACTTTTTGATCGCACGCCTGTCATCAATACATTTCGGATAAAAAAACGAGTGTTGCGCATTGGCGTGTTTTTTGATGGAACCGGTCAGAATAAAGAAAATGACCGATATAAAGAGACCTATGGCAATAAATCCCGCTCTAATATTGGCAGATTATTTGATGCTTACCCGGAAGAACCCGGGAAGATTGCGAAAATTTATGTGTCCGGGGTGGGAACTGTAGATGGTGCGTTCCTAGAGCCGAGTAAAATAGATGATGGGAAAGATGAAGCTAACATTGGCCAGGCATTAGGGGTCAGTGTCTTTGATACCACCGGCGCGTTTGGGAAGTGGCAGAGCTTACTTTATCAACTAACTAATATAATCAAAGAAATTGGCCCGAAGAAATACCAAGAAATCACCCATGTCGAATTTGATGTCTTTGGATTCAGCCGGGGGGCTGCTTTGGCCCGGCATTTTGTTAATGCTGCCTTGAAAGGTTTACCCGATTACACCCGTCGGCGCAGGGGGAGAGATAATCTGGGAATTCTCCCTAATTTGCTGGGTAAAGAAGATGAAATAATCTTCACTTCTAGAGAAGGGTATCATTTAGATACAACCCGGCAAACCTGCGTTCGGTTTGTTGGCCTGTTCGACACCGTGGGTTCTTTCTACTGGCCCGGAAATGCCGATGAAGGCAACTTCGACCTTACACTGAAGCCGGATTGTGCTGAACGCGTGGTACAGTTGTGTGCCCATCACGAGTATCGCGTGAACTTTCCGTTAACGATGCTGAAATCTCATGGCAAACTCCCTAAAAACTTTTACGAAGAAATCTTTCCCGGCGCCCACTCTGATGTTGGTGGCGGATATTCTTCAATTCAGCAATATGATAAAAAAGGCCTAGATGAGCGATATGGTTTTCCAATTGAAACGACATATAACCGGGTACGGATCAAGTCTCACTCCTTAGTGGGGATGAAGATCCAAACGGGCAATGGAACAAAAACGGTATCTGAAAATCCCGACAGCAAGCTCATTCCCCATCTTGAATTCATTCGGGCTGAGCAGGAGTTGGCTTGGAAGCAGCACTGTATGACAACCTACCAACAGCATGGCGTAGTTGCACGAGAGGATTCGGTGCTGTATTACTACGCGCTTCAGCCCATAAATAATGCATTATCCGGTTTAACCCAGGCTCGGATGAAACAACAAGCAGAGCTTGCAGGGATAAAGTGGGTTGATGAAGTATTAGTCCATCCCGAAGACTTTGAAGAAGATTCACATATTCAGCAGTTGTGGCAAAAATTATCGGTACAGCCGTTAGGAACGATTGTACCCAAACATTGGGCTGAGGAGGTCAGCCAGTTTGGTCATTTATGGATTCACCGGCCCCATGATGCTCTCATTAACCCGGGTTGTGTTACCTTCATGGAGTGGTTGGTGAGTAAACCTAACCGAGATGCAAAAGATAATATCGTGAGGGAAAAATTTGAAAACAGTTAATTGGTCATGGCTTTTTATTGCCATTGTATTGTTCAGTCTGGCCGGGTGTTCATCATTTGGGGGCACCAAAACAGTTGCCCGGATCGGCAATGCTGGTTCTCTGGATGGTCGTTACATTCTTAAAAGAATATTGCTTCAAGATGCCCGAGGCGCCTGGGTGAACTTTGGCTATGGTGCCGTGAGTGGTTATCCCGGTGCCAGCTCAGATATTGGGGCAATCAGTTATCCTCAAAATATTGAGGGCTTTTGGTCAAAAGGTTGGGATAAAAATGAAAAATACTTCAAAATTTCAGCCCCGATTGATCTGGAATTAGCCAGACAAAAAATCGATACGCTCCGTGATTATTATGTGGATTTTCATGCTTATCGAGCGACTGTTACCGTCGCAGTTGACGGGCCACGTATCCGGGTTTTTTATTCGATGAATTGTTTTCCATATTATGATGAATGTACACCTCGCAAGAATGCGGATCCGAATGGTTGGGTTGTTTCTTCACCGACTGGCTCAACAGATGTCGTTCTGCTATTCGACGGCATCGGTGAATCTTCAGATACGCCATTCCCGGGATCGCCATACGATAAAAAAAGATAATCGTTTGCTCCTCATGGCGGTGCGTCATGAGGGGCTGATTCCCCTTTCCTGAACCGGGATGAGACGTATCGAGCATGGCAAAACCTCAAGCGACATTTTTTCTGTTGGCGCTGATGTTGACACTGGCAGGGTGTTCATCCTTTGGTGAAACCAAAACAATTGCAAAAATTGGCAATGCCGGTTCTCTGGATGGTCCTTATTATCTCAAAAGAATTTATATTCAAGATACCCGAGGTGCCTGGGTGAATTTTGGTTATGGATCCGTCGGCGGTTACCCTGGCGCTAGTTCAGATATTGGAGCAATCAGTTACCCGCAATTTATCAAGGGATTTTGGTCTAAAGGTCGTAATGTTGATGAAAAATACTTCAAAATTTCAGCCCCGATCGATCTGGAATTAGCCAGACAAAAAATCGATACACTCCGGGATTATTACGAAGATTATTATGATGTTTTGGCGACAGTAACTGTTGCAGTCGATGGGGCTCGTATTCGGGTTTTCTATTCACTGAATTGTTTTGACATGGATAGTAATTGTACTCCCCGTCAGAATGCTGACCCAAATGGCTGGGTGACTCGTGAACCCGATGGTGCAACTGAATCTGTGCTGCTATTCGACGGCATCGGTGAATCTTCAGATACGCCATTCTCTGGGTCGCCATAAGATAAAAAAAGATAATCGTTTGCTCCTCATGGCGGTGCGTCATGAGGGGCTGGTCCCCTTTTCCTGAACCGAGATGAGACGTATCGAGCATGGCAAAACCTCAAGCGACATTTTTTCTGTTGGCGTTGGTGTTTATGATGGCCGGGTGTTCATCATTTTGGGGCACCAAAACAGTTGCCCGAATCGGCAATGCTGGTTCTCTGGATGGTCGTTACATTCTTAAAAGAATATTGCTTCAAGATGCCCGAGGCGCCTGGGTGAACTTTGGCTATGGTGCCGTGAGTGGTTACCCCGGTGTCAGCTCAGATATTGGGGCAATCAGTTACCCTCAAAATATTGAGGGCTTTTGGTCAAAAGGTTGGGATAAAAATGAAAAATACTTCAAAATTTCAGCCCCGATTGATCTGGAATTAGCCAGACAAAAAATCGATACGCTCCGTGATTATTATGTGGATTTTCATGCTTATCGAGCGACTGTTACCGTCGCAGTTGACGGGCCACGTATCCGGGTTTTTTATTCCATGAATTGTTTTGACGTAGTGAATGACTGCACTTCCCGTAAGAATGCGGATCCAAATGGTTGGGTGACTCGTTCACCAGATAACACCACCGAAGTCGTTCTGTTGTTTGATGGGATTGGTGAATCTTCAGATACGCCGTTTCCGGGGTCGCCATACGATAGAAAATGATGCAATGCATTGTTTTCAGTGTCGCTTCGGATCAAGCCATGATCAGCTTGGTTTGATCACAAAGCCGCGTTCAATCCCAGATTGAAACCCGATGTTTTCGTACAGTTGGTGGGCGGCGTGTCGTGATTCGCCAGACAGCAGCATGACTTTGTAGCATCCCATTTCCCAGGCGAGCGACAGGGCATGTTCGAGGACCTTCCGGCTGAGTCCCCGACGTCGGAATGCTTCTGCCGTAATGACATGTTCAATCACCCCAAATGGCTTTCCGCCATTGGTCAGTGTCGGAATCACCCCTAACTGACAGCTTGAGGCGAGCTGGCCATCGATGTCGGCGACGATAATTCTGGTGTGCGTCTGACTCAGCAACGCTTGCCAGCAATTGTGTGCAAGTTGGCCGGAAAATTCAGGATCATTCGGCCGTAGTTCTCGATACAGCTGAAGCAGGTTGTCCAAATCATCCAATTTACAGTAGCGAATCGTTTCCTCAAGGTTTTCCATTCACGTTTTCCATAAAGGTTGTCCATAAAGGTTGTCCACAAAGGTTGCCCACAAATCATGCCTTGAGCTTGTGATTAGCAAGCATCTTCCTGACGGACAGCACTCAGCCCTTTCCAGTCTTCCAGATCCTGCGCCGGTTTTTCTTTTCGGAAACGGGCATACAGTTCAATACCGGTCTGATCTTCCAGAATATTGACCTGTAGTCCTTTGGCGAGCAGCATCCCTTCGTTACCCGCTGCATTCGTCACATCGCCGACAACCACCCGGGCAAAGCCGCGCATGTATAACAGGGTCGCGCAAACGTCGCACGGACTCAGGCTGGTAAACAGCGTTGTTTTGCTGAAATCAATCCGGCCGGCATCCCGGATGGCAGAGGTTTCACCATGGTTATAAGGGTGATCTTCCTGAACCAGGGTATTGTGGCCTTTTCCGACAATTTGCCGGGTTTCATTGTCGATGATCACGGCACCAATCGGACAACCACCTTCGAGGTAACTTTTTTCCGCCAGCAGAACAGCAATGCGCATGAAATCGGCATCAGACAGTTGTTGCGTGTAGTCGCTGTCCATCAATACAGGCAGGCTGCGGGTTGGCATATGGGCGATGGCTCTGAGTGCCGCTTCATGGTTCTGCGAGTCGATGCTGAGCGAGTCTTTCGTGAGTAAAGGGATCATGCGGTGCTCTCTTTTGAATAGTCCGGTTCAATGCCAGAAGTATAACGTCTGTTTGGGTTGCTAATTTCTGAAAAGGAAAGGTTTTTTCTGCAATATGGGCGCCCTCACAGGATGAGTGAGGCCAACCTGAAACAGAATACCTGAGATGCGTTATTGGATGATCTCCAGTACACCGTCATGATTGATGACGTTGAACTGTGTTCCCTGCAGTGCTTCGATCTGAGTGCCGCTGATGGTGACAAAGCTGCCAATGCGAATTCCTTCGCCAAGCTGAACGGCCCCAATTTTAAGAGGGTATTTACTGATGAAATGCCCTTCAGTATCCTCCGTAAACAAGCTCTCAAAAGACACCAGATTTGACTTGCCTTTTTGAGGCAATTCAATTTGTGCTGAAGGCGCAGGATCATCAATGGCGATATTCACGCACCCGGTCAGGAGCGCGACAAGACCGATTATCAAACGTTTTTTCACGGGGTTTTCTCTCATCATGTTGTTTTATGCTGATGATCTGAGGCGACCTTTTCCAGATGAGAACTCAATGATAAGACCGGGACTCAGCCCGGCGTGTGCCCGGCAACTTTCCAGATCCGGACGCAAAATGCGCCAAAATCTAACTGGCTGATGAGCGATCCGGATGGATGTGCATAACTGAATAATCGGCTGTAAAGCTTTGTTTCAGGTGATGAATTATCCAGCACCAGCACGACATATTTATCTTGTACCGTGGTGTTGGATAATAGCTTGCGAAAGTCGTTTTCAAGGAAACTGACCACTTTACTCTGATACTGGCCGCCGAGCACTTTCAGCTCAATGGCAAATTGGTCTTCTTTATACAGATCGAATCTATATTTAGTTGCATTGGTGCGCAGAGCGTCATCATTGAGGTAAAGATAGATATCTCCCTGCATCCACAGTTCCCGGCAGCCGCCAGCGTTCAGAATTTTAGCAATCTGTGTTTGTCTGTCTTTAAAATACGCGGGAAGCCAAGCAATTGCGGACTGAACCTCCAGGCTTGTTGTCCATGGGGATGTCTCTGTGTGTTCAGGTTTTTCAAGGCTGAGATCTTCAATCCTGTATTCTTCATAATCAATTTTCTGGTAAGTGCCTTCATCAAGTTTGAGCGTATGGAATGCTGGCTCGCCGTCCTGGTCCAAATCATTCACTTCCAGCCAGATCTGATCCTCTTCATCAATGGCCCAGACTTTCCAGAGTAAATTTGATTGCATGAGTCTGGCGTAGAGTAGTGCGGTTTGATAAAGGGGATGAGCCGTGCTTTGCAATGCAGACCTCAGGTCTGCCGGCAGACGGGTGACACGGACTAAATAGGAAACTTTTTTCAAAATGATCTCGTACAATGCGGGCAAATCTTGAATGTTCTCTGCGGCAGGAAGGGATGGATGCGTCTGCCGCAGAGGAATCATCGTTTGGGTTCAACTTAAATTGATGATGTGACTTTCTGTTTGATCGAATGCACCTGATCTAAAAATACTTTTTTTTCTGCCAACTTATTGCCTTTTGCAACGGATATCCATTGCAAACCTGTTTCGTCGGTGTGTTCGAATTCAATTTGAAGCTCATATTTTTTACCGGATACTAATGCGCCCAGTGCACCGAAGAGAATACCGATCGGAGCGATGAGATAGCTAAACCCGTCAGGGAAAATGACCCAGACAACACTGGATACAATCAAACCAATCGAGATGATCCGAAGCAGGTGCTCTTTGAGGGTATTGATCTTCACTCTTGCATTTCGAATCCGGGTCAGTGAGTACTCATCCTGTTTATAGCGGAATGATTGATCGTAAATTGAAAAATCCTGTGCGCTGTTCATTAATTTTGGTTGTCCTTCGCTAAATTGATAATAGCCTGAATTGCTTGTCTTGCCTGCGGGCTGTTGTGCCAGCAGGTTGAACCCATCATGTGAGAGATTTGTCTGGTGATGTCCGCCGGGTCCTCTGTTGTCAGTTGGGCGAGCGAACAAAAACCGATTTGCTCGAGTCGTGAGATAACGGTTTCTCCGACACCTTTCAGTGCCAGCATATTTGCTTTTTCAGCGTCAGAAAATTTCATCGGTCTGTCCTGATCCTGGAGAATTGTTGATTCAGAATACTTACTGGTATGCCGTTAAAGAGGTGCCTTCCGTCTCACACGCCTTCCGGATTGCCGGTCGTTGCGCCAGCGCTTTTAAATATCTACCTAAATGTTCAAAGGAGAGGGGGGGCCGGGCAAATTCGCTGGCCCAGTGCGACAACATAAACAGGAAAAAATCGCAGACACTGATCCGGTCGCCAATCAGAAAATCCCTGCCTTTCAGGGAATCATCGAGATACGCGAACATGTCTGTGATCCGGGCTTCCTGCGCGCTGGCAATCGCTGCGGCTGTATCCTGCAGTAAGGTGTGCTTGTCCGGGTAAAAATACAGCATCAGCTCCGCCTGAAGGGTGGTTGTCAGGTAAAACAGCCATTGATAAAAGCGGGCTCTGTCCGGGTCACCGATGTCGGGCATCAGCTTGCTTTTCGGGTGTTTATCGCACAGATGCAAGCAAATTGCCGCACTTTCAACAATGATTTGGTCATGATCCGCCAGGGTCGGAATACGACCGGTCGGATTCAGCTTCAGGTATTCGGGCGATTTTTGCTGTTCAGATTTTCGGTCGACCAGAATCAGCTCAAACGCTGTGCCGATTTCTTCAAGCAGCATGTGCGGTGCCCAGCTGGCATTTCCAGGGTAATAAAACAGTTGATACACGGCCATCTCCTTTGGTCTGTGAAATGTTTAGACAATTGTTCGATTATTTCCGGCCCGGTTCATGTGCTTCGTACTGAGGGAGGTCGATCCCCAGACTATCCCAGTTGGCTTTCGAGGTCACAAAATTATGGGAGATGGGCCGTTCGGTGATATCGCTGTCAAGAATGCCCAGTCTGAGCCGGATTCGGGCCGGATCGGCGGCATTAGAGCTGTAAACCGGAGACGCACAATGACGGCAGAAATAGCGCTTTCTGCCGGAACGTAATTCAAAAGAATTCAGTAAGTCCTGTCCCTGGGTGATGGTGAAATCTTCAAGGTTCACAAAGCCATTGGTGGCGAATGCAGAGCCGGTCGACTTTCTGCACAAAGAACAGTGGCAGTGGATGATGTCACTGATTTTTCCGGAGATTGACAGCTGAACACCACCGCAGAGGCAGCTTCCTTGATACATGCGAATACCTTTTGATTGATCCCGTGGAAATGGAAGCGTATCCGGCGATATTTCCCTGACGGTTTACCCTGACATGACTGGAAACACCGGACGGATAGCAGAGCCAATTGCGACGTATATTACCTTGTGCAATTGATTGATTTCACTGTTGTGATTGAATTCATGATCAATTTTGTGCGTTTGAGCAACCTGGTGAATACCCGGCTGCCCGGAAACGTCAAACAGATGCGATTTGGAATGACCGGCGCCATTCACTCGGTGTGACGCTGAACTTGCGTTTGAAATGATCCCGCAGCGAGGTGGCCGAGGCAAAACCAGCCTGACTGGCAACCGAATCAATGGGCAGGGTGGTTGTCTCAAGCAGTTCCTGAGAACGCTGAAGCCGTTCCGATAACAGCCATTCGCCCACAGAAATTCCGGTGGCTTTATGGAACTGCCGGGTAAACGTCCGGCGCGTCATCATCACGCGGTCGGCCAGGCTGTCGAGATCATGTTGCTGGTGCAGGTGGCTGCGCAGAAATTCAAGCAGGCTGTTCATCCGGGCATCCTGCGTCGTGGCGGGTACCGGGCGTTCAATGAACTGTGCCTGTCCGCCGTCACGATGGGGCGGAATCACCATGCGGCGGGCGACCTTATTGGCAATGGCGCTGCCATAACGCTGTCGCAGCAGATACAGGCAACAGTCCAGCCCGGCAGCGGTACCGGCTGAGGTCACAATATTGCCGTCTTCGACGTAGAGGGAATTGGTATCCAGCGTGATGTTGGGGAAGCGCTCTGTGAAATCCTGTTCAAATTCCCAGTGTGTTGAGGCGCGGCGGTTATCCAATAAGCCTGCATAGGCCAGCACATAGGTTCCAAGACACAGGCCGACAATTTGCGCGCCGCGATCATGGGCATCACGCAGGGCATTGAGCAAGGCTTCGTCGGGCAGGGCTTTGGTTTTTCGCCAGAACGGGACCACAATGATGTCGGCGTCTTTCAGGCCCTCCAGGCCAAACGGCGGTTCAACCGTCAGACCGTGGCTGGAACGAAGGGGGCCGCTTTCTCCGGCGCAGATCCGCAGGTTGAACAGCTTCATGTCCGGCAGAATGTCATCAAAGATGATGCAGGGTACGGAAAAATGAAACGGACTGAACTGATGAAATGCAATCACTGCAACCGTGGGTAATGCCATGTTTCATGCTGCTCCTTGCTGTGGGCCTGTCCTCGGGACGAATGTGCCCTGAATGATCACAGGGCACATCATAGGAGATGATCAGGCAAAAGTGTATGACTCACCATCTTCCGGCACCAGCGTCCGGTCTGTCATGCTGAACTCTGTCAGATAGTCGCGCAGCATCGGGCGGGACAGCACGGCATGATTCACTGCTTCCATATGGCTGGCAATGATGGTTGCATTCGGTGCGGCCTCATAAACACTGCGAACATCTTCCTTGTTCATGATGATGGGGCCAAGGCCAATGACCTGGGCATCACCGCTGTTGAGCACGATCACATCCGGCTGAAATTGAGAAATACTGGCGTGAACATGAGCGTTCCAGACCGTATCGCCGGCGATATAAAGTGTTTGCTCATCCGGATGACTGAAAACGACACCGGAGACTTCCCCCATACGTTCACCGATGACCGCCATCACGTCATCACTGCCATGCTGGCCGCCGGTGATGCTCAGGGTGATACCGTCATAATCCGTGTGCTCAGACAGAACCCGGATATTGGTGAAGCCGGATTGCTGAATGATTGCCGCATCTTGCTCATGCTGAGCAAAAAACAGCAAGTCTTTCGGAATGACTTGTTTGGCGACTTCGTCCCAGTGATCGGGGTGGGTATGGGTGACGATGACGGCATCGACATCGAGCAGGGTTTCGAGGGAAAAAGGTAAATCGACTAACGGGTTTCTTAGGTGGTTGTTAGGGGTCCCTTCAAATCCCGGATAGGTCCCTTTCTTTGCCAGCATGGGATCGATCAGGAATTTTTTTCCTGCAAAATCAATGATGAGCGTGGCGTTTCGGACTTGGGTGAATTTCATGGCTGACTCCTGAATGACATTGCTTATAAAAGATTGATGTGGAACAGGAGTCATTATCCGGGTACCGGCCTTGAGGGTGTGAGTGGCCCGTGGGACAGATAACAATGAAATCGGGACAGATTCAGTGGATGAAAATTGTGTGTGTTTTCCAGCGTTGCCGTTCAGGACGCTAAATCAGCGCAAGCGCTCAGCCCATTGACCGTTGTTTTCCAATGCACAGCTTTCCTCCGTATCGTAGTGGATTTGGCTGGCAGGTTTTTTTAACCGGATGCCTGCAGCATTCAGTTTCTGGTGAATCAGTGTATCCAGCGCAGGTTTTCCCTGTTCTGCCAGGAAGTGTGACAAGTTTTCCCGGATATCGAACACACAGACAATGCGAAGGCTATCCGGGAAGCTCGAATAATTCACCTGGTGGGTCAGCCACTGAAAACCAGGATAGGTTTCCAGTGCATGATTGCAGACATCAGTCAGGATCACTCTGAGCTGGTTTTCAGTTTTTTTATCGGTTTTGCGCATATGGGTATCTGGATGTCAGGATTGATTTCAGCCGATACGGTAACTTTTTCACTGGCGCTGTCAATCTGACATCACGGATAACCGGAGGCTTTATTGAACGCCAATCTGAATTTCTACAACATTCTTGTCGGAGTCCGGCCCGCACCAGGTGTGGTAGACCTCACGACTTTCGCCGGTGAAACTGAGTTCCTGTTCGACGATATCTTTTACGAGCGGCTGATAACCTTGCTCAAATAAATGATCTAATGATCCTTCGTAGACAGCGCTGGCGCACTGGAAACGGGTTAATTCCCTGGCCTGAACCTCCTCATTCAGATATTCATCGCACTCGCCGGAAACGGGCAGACAGAAATCAATATCGAATTCAGTGTGGTTGTCCTGCGGCAGATTGTAGGCAATAAAATGCCATGGACCGGTCACATGGAGATTGGATTTATCAATGATGTCCTGAATGATCCGACAGCTGTCGACACTGGCCGGACCGATTTCAGAAATGATCAGACGGCGCCGAACAGACAGGACCTGGCCTGTGTGAGTCTCTTTGATTTGCATTGTGAGTCCTTATCAATACATCTAAATGTTGAACTGAAAACACAGCAAGTATTTCAGCATTCAGCCCGTGTGACAAAGGCAGCGCATTGGACTGGAATAATTATCACATTATGCTCTTGGTTGCATTTTGATGGTGTTATTCAGGCAGATGACTGTACATGGTGACCTGCTGGAGATCATGCTCCCAGCTGGCTTTGCTGGCAAGAAAGAGGTGTGCGGTCGGGCGAATATCAATGGCCTGATTCAGGCTGCCTGCCGGGACGACTAACAGGTTTCCCTGTTCCTGTAATGTCGGCAGCGCGGAGCCGCATACGGTGCAGAAACTCTTCTGATGTCGTGTCGAGGGCAGGGTAAAGGTGTTTACCTTATCCAGACCGGACAGCCACCGCAGGGTTGCCGTGGCTGAAAACAAATTTGCAGCGTGGGCAGAACCTGTATCTTTCTGGCAATACTGACAATGGCACAGAAAGAATGCATCAAAATCGCCTTCCACCTCAAATTGTACTGCACCACATAAGCAAGCCCCGGATTTGATTGGATACATTGTCTGTTCGCCTTTGCCGGATAAAAAATAGATGAAAGTTCTCAGAGTACGGTGTGATGACAGCTTCAGGAGTCAAGGCATCGAAAATGAGCGATAACATGAAGTCCGACAGCCCCTGTTGGTAGCCTCTGTGATCACACGTCGTTACCTGTATACGATAAGATGGCAACTAACCCGGAAGACTGGGAATAATTGATGGTTATCACCCATCTTTCGATGTTTTTCGGACCCTGGTAGATGTCGTATGCGGTCGTCTTGAGATTTCCTGAATCTGACACGATCGCTTTGGTATATGTAAAACCACTGTCTTTTGGCGGCAGCCAGGCTTCCATACTGGCCTGGATTTCATCCGGATCTCCCTGATGAACAAATACGGAGCAAAGGCTCTTCGTTGCCAGCATGCTTAATCCATAGCTGCCTCGTTCATTTTCCAGCACCCAGGCTTTTCCGGGATTGCCGTACAGGTAATGCCGTGCAGCATCTGAAGGCGCCACATGAAAACCGTTTTTTTGTGCCAGTTGCTCTACAGCCGGTAAACCACTTCTCCCGACTACACAGGTCGTCATAAATAGCTGAATAGGCTCGGACTTCCTGAACGCAAGATCATCACTGTCTTCTGAGGGCGAAGTTGATGAGCATCCGGCGACCGAAAGGAATGCTGCTGAAAGTAGTAAACTTTTCTTTATCTTCATCTGTCTGTGCGCCTTATGCGTCTCTCGCTGTTTTGCCGTTGAAAACATCAGATCATCATGGAACCCGACTGAGGGCGGGTGTTTTGTGCCAAATGATAGCGACATAGGTAACGATATGCACTCATGGCATAAAAATTTGAGTGGTTGATCAGGTTCACAGCGGCTTCATCACTTCTGCCTATCTCAATAATCCGTGATTTCAATTATCTATTCGTATCGTGCTTGTCTAACATCAACTTAAATTAATTCAGTGGGTTAGATGCATATGAAAAAGAATAAAGCACTGGTGGTTGAAGGAGGCGCTATGCGAGGCATTTTTGCCAGCGGTGTTCTGGATGCCTTTATGGAAGATGATTTTCATCCTTACGATTTAGCGATTGGCGTCTCTGCGGGCGCATCGAACCTGTTGGGATATCTGGCAAATCAGCCCAAGCGCAGTTATCGGGTCATCACACAGCTGGCAACGGATAAACGATTCTTTAATCCGTCCCGTTTCTTGCGCGGCGGCAATTTGCTGGATGTCAAATGGCTGGTGGAAGAGTCTATGCGCTTGTATCCCCTGGATCAGCAGCGCTTGTTTGGCAAAACGGCACTGATCGCTGCAACAACCAATATCGAAACCGGGCTGGCTGATTATTATCACGTGAGTGAAGACAATGTGAGTGATGTGATTGAAGCGACCAGCGCATTGCCTGTGGCTTATAAAGCGACACCCTGCTTTTCCGGCGGATGCTACACAGACGGGGGTGTTGCCGATTCGATCCCGGTGCGAGAAGCCTATCGGCGTGGCGCACGGGATATCACGGTGATTTTATCGCATCCGCTGAGTTATCAGATGAAACCGGCTAAACATCCGTGGCTCATTCAAAAGCTGTTTGCCCGTCAGCCGCAAATTGCCGGGGCCATGCTGAAACGCGCGGAAAACTACAACGCATCGCTGGATTTCATCCGGAATCCGCCGGAAGACGCTACGATTCGGGTGATCGCACCGCCTGAAAACTTCAGCGTGAAGCGCTTATCTATGCGGAAATCGACACTGGATGAAGGCTATCAGATGGGGCTGAAAGCCGGGATGTTACATGTTCATCGCCGCCTTGAACTCAACGGCTCTCATGAAGAAGATTGTCATTTTTGTCTCTGAATACGTTCGTGCTCAAGTTTTCAGACAAAAATGAATGAAAACTTCAGCTTTAGATGGTGTTTCATCAGCTGATAATTTTAAACTGCGCAGAAATTACTCATGATGAACAGATGCGCGGAGATGCGGGAAATGCAAGAGGGTGCTTTAGTTTCAACGGATTGGCTTCAGCGTGAGTGTCAGAACCCTCATCTCATTGTGCTGGATGCGACCATGGCGAGCATTACCGGTGAAAATAATGAGGTAGCGCGAAGAAAGTATATTCCCGGTGCGGTGATTTTTGATATTCACGGGCAGTTTTCTGATCCTGCATCACCGCTGCCACATACTGTCCCGGATGATGATGCATTTCAGCGGGCAGTGAATCAGCTGGGGCTCCGGCCGGACTCAGTGATTGTGATTTACGATGCCAAAGGCATTTATTCGGCGCCGAGAGCCTGGTGGCTGCTGAAGCTGATGGGTCATCAGCAGGTGTATGTCCTGAATGGCGGTTTACCCGGATGGCTGGCCGAAGGGAAACCGGTCATGGATGTACCTGCCCCACCGGTTGCTGGCCGGGATTGGCAGCCAAAATGGCAGGCAAAACGTCAGCCAGCGTGGATTGCGGGTTGGCCGGACATCGTGCAAGTGGCCGGTCTTCCGGGCCATCACGTGATTGATGTGCGGGCAGCAGAACGGTTCTCAGGTCAGCAGCCTGAGCCGCGTCCGGAACTGAGAAGCGGACATATTCCCCATGCAGTGAATTTACCTTTTGCCGGTTTTCTGGAAGGAGGAAGATACCTTGCTCAGCACCAGTTGCGGGCCCGGTTTGAGGAACAACAGATTCACCCGAATGATCGGTTGTATTTCAGCTGTGGTTCGGGCGTCACGGCCTGTATCGGATTTCTGGCTGCTTATCAGTGTGGTTACAAGAATCTAGCCGTGTATGACGGCTCCTGGGCGGAGTGGGGACAGCGAACCGACTTACCGATTGCCTGAAATCAGTTTACTTCGATGATGTGAATGAGTGTGTTTTGGATAAGATTCGAATGCAATCTGTCAGTTTTGTTTCCTTGCGATGAGCGTTCTAACAGGTTGTTTTAAAACGGAACGGTTCAATCACACTCGAGAACCTAAGTCATTGACAATCCCAGGGAAAAATTCATGGATGAATTTTTAGGTTGTCGGCGCAGGGAGCGCTTATAACCGGCCCGGGCAGCACGAGAGAAAGAAAAAGCATTTCTGGGCACTCTTTGTGCTCGCAACGCAAAGAGTGTCTGGCGCGCATCAGAAAATACTGAGATTGATTCGGAATTGATGCGCGACATACCATTGAGCAAAACACAAATTGCAGTCTGAATAAAATACGTTTGCCCCGTTGTGAGTGATGAATCCGGCAGGCTGAACGCTGCGCTCGAGTCAAGACTGGCTAACAGATCTGTCATATCAAGTATCAGATACGACAGATCATGCAAATTTAAGAGACCACCTGATAAGCCTGAATTTTGGGCAGCTTCAGTGAGATGAGTGTGGTCAGTGCCAGAAACGCAAAAGACACCCACAGACAGGCTGACAATCCGGCGATCTGGAAGACCCAGCCAGACAGGACTGTGCCGACCAGCCGGCCCATTGCATTCGCCATATAGTAGAATCCGACATCCAGTGAAACCCCGTCGTCTTTGGCGTAACTGACAATCAGATAAGAGTGCAGCGAAGAATTGATCGCGAACACTGCACCAAAAATCATCAGACCGGCGATAATGACCAGTTCTGGTTGCCATTCCAGTTGAACGCCCGTAGCAATGGCCGCTGTAATCAAGGCTAAAAGCAACGCCCAGCGTGTGGCCGCATGTCCGTCGGGCACCTTACCCTGTGCTTTTCCGGTGAATCGGGGCGCAAACCCCTGCACAAAACCATAAGCCATCACCCAGGCCGCCATGAAGCCGCCGACGGCACTGTGGTTCCAGCCAAAGACAGAACCGAGGTAAACCGGCAGCGCGACCACAAACCAGACATCCCGGGCACCAAACAGGAACATCCGGGCTGCAGAGAGAATATTGACGCTTTCTGATTTAGAGAAGATTTCCGCGAATTTCGGCTTACTCTTTGCTTTCCCCAGATCCGCTTTCAGCGACATGATACTGCCGAGAAAGACAAGGGCCAGAACGCCAGCCATCGCCAGTACGGCATGCTGGAAGCCCATGATACTGAGCAGTAACCCTCCTAAAAAGAAACCAGCGCCCTTCAGGGTATTTTTGGAGCCTGTCATCAGTGCGACCCACTGATACAAGGCACTTTGTTTGTTGTCCGGCACCAAGGTCTTAATAGCGCTCTTGGCACTCATTTTATTGAGATCTTTGGCAATCCCGGACAGTGCCTGCGCCGCCATCACCCAGGGAATGGTCAGCATCGGATTGGGGACCGCCAGCATCAGCAGGGCGATAATCTGCATGCCCAGCCCAATGTTCATCGTCCGGTTCAGGCCGAGCCGGGCGCCCAGCCAGCCGCCTATCAGGTTGGTGACGACACCAAAAAATTCATAAAACAGAAAGAGAGAGGCAATCGCGAGGGTGGAATAGCCGAGTTCATAAAAATAAAGGACCACCAGCATGCGCAGGGCGCCGTCAGTGACAGTGAAATTCCAGTAATTGAAAGTGACCAGCATGTACTGGCGAACCGGCTGGCTGAACTGAGCAAAATACTTGGCAAACATAGACAAGATACTCATTTGATTCGCCGCTTCTCTGCTCAGGGCGAAGAAACGGCGATGTTGTGATTATTCTGAGGCGACCTGACGGATGTAGTCGACCTGCACAGCTTTGGTGAAGGCGCCCGGACGCAGCGACTGAACCGCTTCAATGATGCGGGACAGCGGCCAGCCCAGTTCCAGCAGCAGGTGTGCGGCAAGCAAACCGGTCCGGCCCGAACCGCCCATACAGTGCAGCGCGATGTCGCCCCCTTGTTCAATCATAGTATGCAAGTGCGGGCTTACTGCCTGCCATTGTGCTGCGAAATCGGCACCGGGTGCGGCATCGTCTTCAATGGGGGTATGTGCCCACAGCATACCTGCCTCAACAACGAGCTGGCCTAATTCCGCGACGTCTTTCTCTGCCATTTCCTGTGCATTGATTGCCGTGACGACGGCCTGAACGCCCTGCGCTTTCAGCTGCGCCAGGCTGTCTGACAGGGAGACGCCTTTAGTGCCGGGGCAAGGGGTCAGGACCAGTGAGCTGCGGTCATTGATCGGTAAAGTCCAGGTTGGATGTGTCATGAAACTACTCCTTATGCCTGGCCGACTTTGCGAACCAGCTCGGCGGTCCGGGTGGCGTAGCCCATTTCATTGTCATACCAGGCATAGATTTTCACCATGCGCTTGCCAACAACCATGGTCGACAGAGCATCAACGATGGTCGAGCGCGGATCGCCTTTGTAATCAATTGATACCAGCGGACGGTCTTCGTAGCCCAGAATACCGTTCAGCTCGCTTTGCGAGGCTTCTTGCAGCAGTTGGTTGACTTCTTCGGCGGTCGTGTCGCGTTTGACGTCGAAAATAATATCGGTCAGGGAGGCATTCGCCAGCGGAACCCGTACGGCGTGGCCGTTAATTTTACCTTTCAGTTCCGGGAAAATCTCGATGATGGCCGATGCGGAACCTGTCGTGGTCGGGATCAGACTCATGCCACAGGCCCGGGCACGGCGCAGATCTTTATGCGGCGCGTCGAGAATGGTCTGGGTATTGGTCAGATCGTGAATGGTGGTGAACGAAGACTGTTCAATGCCCAGTTTTTCGTGGATCACTTTGACCACAGGTGCAATACAGTTGGTGGTGCAGGAAGCTGCAGTCACAATGCGGTGCAGTTCGGGATTGAAGATATGATCGTTCACACCAACGACAATATTGGCAATGCCTTCTTCTTTCACGGGGGCTGAAACCACCACGCGCTTCACGCCCTGTGCCAGATATTTGTTCAGGTACGATGTTTTACGGTGCACGCCTGTGGCCTCAATCACCACATCGCAGCCGGACCAGTCGACGGCGTCGATGTCCTTTTCCTGCGTTGTGGCAATGGATTGACCATTGATCAGAATCTGGTTGCCTGTGGCCTGGACAGCATGATGCCAGCGGCCCTGCACTGAATCGAATTCCAGCAGATGGGCCAGCGTCGCTGCGTCGCCAGCGACATCGTTGATCTGAACGAAGTCCAGTTCCGGCCAGTCAAACGCCGCGCGCAGTGCCAGACGGCCAATGCGGCCAAAACCATTAATACCGACTTTGATTGTCATACCTGATTCTTCCTACAAAATGATTTTTCAATTGTTATGGGCAGCACACTGAACGCTGCTTCATGACCGCCAGTCGTTCACTGTCTTGCTGATATTCCTGTTCCAGACAGTTCGAATCGACCAGTCCGTGAATCTGTTTTTGCATCCAGCCGGGTAAGTCATCGGCCAGACGGTAGAACACCCACTGCCCCTGACGCACGTCAACCAGTAAACCACTGGCCCTCAGGAGCGCCAGATGACGCGATACTTTCGGCTGACTGACCTGCAAAGCCTCTGTCAGTTCAGCGACACACAGACTTTGTTCTTTCACGATCAAGCGGACGCAGCGTACCCGGGTTTCATCTGCCAGCAGTTTGAAAAATTGATGGGGGAGCATGTTTATTACCATATTCGAATTTCCGTATATCTTAGTGCGATGGCCGAATGGATCAATCTCAGCGATGCAATTGTCATGAAACTTTCACAAAGAGGGCCGGCAGACCCTCATGCATCAGTGTTGCACTGCAGCGACCGGGTAAGTGCGCTTCATGCGAAGGGCGACGTTGACCAGGGCAATGAGGACGGGCACCTCAACCAGCGGACCGATCACACCGGCAAGTGCCTGATCGGAGTTCAGGCCAAAGACGGCAATAGCGACCGCAATCGCCAGTTCAAAGTTGTTGCCGGATGAGGTGAATGCGATGGATGCATTCTGGTCATAGGGCAGCCCCATTTTCCTTCCGGCCCAGAAGCTGAGAAAGAACATCACCAGAAAGTAAATCATCAGCGGCAGGGCCACCCGGAAAACATCCATTGGCAGTTCGAAAATCATTTCCCCTTTCAGGCTGAACATCAGCACGATCGTGCCCAGCAGTGCGATGAGGGTGACAGGAGAAATACGCGGAATGAATACCCGGTTGTACCAGTCTTCCCCTTTGATGCGAACCAGCCATTTCCGGCTCAGAAAACCGGCCAGAAAAGGAATACCCAGATAGATTAGAACACTTTTGGCAATATCCAGCATGGTGATATCCACGGCATAACCGCTGAAACCGAATAATGGCGGCAGTACGGTAATGAACAGCCAGGCCATAAAGCTGTAGGTCAGGATCTGGAAAGCGCTGTTCAGGGCCACCAGTGCAGCCCCGTATTCCCTGTTGCCGCCGCTGATATCATTCCACACCAGGACCATCGCAATGCAGCGCGCCAGACCAATCAGGATGACGCCCGTCATATATCCCGGTTCATCACCGAGGAAAATCAGTGCAAGCGAGAACATCAGCAATGGGCCGACCAGCCAGTTCATGGCCAGAGATAAGGTGATTGCGCGTTTATCACGAGTGATTTTGCCCAGCAGCTGATAGTCGACCTTGGCCAGCGGCGGATACATCATCAGGATCAGACCGATCGCCAGCGGGATATTGGTCTGTCCGATAGTCATGGATTCATTCCATGCCGCAATGCCCGGAAAGGTGACCCCAATGCCGATACCGATGGCCATTGCCAGAAAAATCCAGACCGTTAAATAGCGGTCAAGAAACTGCATTTTACTGCGGGTCTTGAGTGTCATGGTGGTTTCTTGATTCATGATGGAACTCTCAATGGGGTGAACGGGTGACGAGTGCGAACAGCGCGGTTGATCTGCCTTTGCTCCTGTCTCTGCACTGATGAATATCTTACTTATATTCATATTCGAATTTCCATATATATTAGTCCGAAAATTCAAGAGATCAACAATCAGTGACCGTTGTCATCAGAAATTCATGGTCTGAAGCAGTAAGGCGAGTCACGCCGGATTTTGTCTGATCAAAGATGGGGTTCAGAACGGACCGTTTTCATCGTGGCGAACGGGTAAAAAAATACCCCGTCCGGCAAGCTTGAACGGGGTAGGGATGATGACCTGAAGATTAATTCATGTTGTCGTGCATGTCATCGTGGTCCATATGGCTATGGTTCATTTCATCATGACCCATGTCGCCGTCTTCCATGTGGTCATGATCCATCCCTTCATGATCCATGTTGTGATGTTCCATCGGCTGGTTGCTTCCCATCTGGTAGTCGGCTTTTTCCACTTTCACTTCCACATCGACTTTACCGGCATGCTTGAAGTACAGGGTCAGCGGGAAGCGTTCACCCAGTTTGGGAACAGATTTCAGGTTGAACATCATTACGTGATAACCGCCGGGCTGCAGCAACTGTGTGTCATGCGCCGGCACCTGAATGTCAGCGACCTGGCGCATTTTCATCATGCCATTTTCATGGGCGTGTTCGTGCAGTTCCACTTTTTCAGCAATCGGTGATTCAGCACGCAGCAGAACATCGTTTTCATCGCCATGGTTTTCAATTGAGAAAAATGCGGCAGCCACAGATGACATTGGCGGGACTTCTTTGGACCAGGGGTGTTCAATATGCAGTTGTCCGGCTTTAAATTCATGCGCCTGAGCCAGTCCGGCAGTGAAGACAGAAGCAGCCAGCAGCAGAGTTTTCATTATTTTCACAGTATTTTCAGTTTTCATAGCATTCTCCATGTAGAAATTGTTCAGCAATCAATTGAAAGTTATGTTCAGGAATTGCTGAATCCTGGCGGAGATTGTTTCGGACCGAATAAAGTATACAGCTTGTTATTGGCCCAGACCCGGGAAGCGATCCGGACACCGGCAAAAATAACGATGGCGGTCAGGATGACCTGGCGGAATTGATCCGGATTGGTACTGAGCGGTTGTAATGGGCTCAGCAGAGGGCATTGATTCTGCCAGTGTGCCTGAGTATGTTCTTCCTGCGGGTGAGTTAACTCGGCGACGGACACCCATTGTAGCCCGTGAACTGTACAAATCAGAACTTTATCACCGGTCAGCCAGTGACGGCCGTTCTGATGATAATCAGGGTTGATCACCACAATCGCAGACAACAGATTCAGCCAAACGACAGACGCCAGAATGAAGGTAATCATTCCGGTGCGGTATCGTGCTGAAGTTAACGTGTGTGTCATGCGAGACAGTCTGTGGTCAAAGAAGTCTGAAATAGTAGCAGATGCCCGGCATTTTCCGTAGCAACTTCATGCTAAGTCTCTGAAAAAGAGGACGTCATTTTGCATGTGTTTTGTTTGTGCGTTGTTTGAACGATGTTGTCCGTCACGCTTTCATTGAAGTTTGTGGTCATAAGCAACAGATTGAGCTTTCTGTCCGTGCATGGTTGAATAGCGCCTCTGGTCAACGGAGGACAAGGAAAGCATGAAAGTTGCGATTTTGGATGATTATCAGGATGTTGTCCGGACTTTACCCGGTTATGCTCTGCTGCGTGAACATGAAGTGACGGTATACACCACGCCAGCCTCAGATTTGGATGCGCTCGTCGAACGTCTGAAAGACAAAGAGGCGCTTGTGCTGATTCGTGAACGAACCGTGATTGACGATGCACTGCTCAGGCACTTACCTCAGCTGAAACTGATCAGCCAGACCGGAAAAATCAGCCAGCATCTGGATTTAGCCGCGTGTACCCGGCATCAGGTCGCGGTGGCGGAAGGAACAGGTTCTCCCATTGCACCGACGGAACTGTGCTGGGCGCTGATCATGGCCGCCAGCCGCCATCTGTTGGCTTACTGTGAGAAACTGCAACAGGGGAAATGGCAGCAGTCGGGCAGTTTGGGGCTGGGCCGGGTACTCAGCGGCCGGACGATGGGGATCTGGGGATATGGCAAAATCGGCCAGCGGATTGCCCGCATTGCAGAAGCATTCGGGATGACAGTGCTGGTTTGGGGAAGTGAAACCTCGCGGGAACTTGCAGCCGGACAGGGCTACCGTGCGGCAGCCAGTAAAGCTGAATTTTTTGCCCAGTCCGATGTGTTGTCGCTGCATTTACGGCTGAATGCGCAGACCCGTGATAGTGTAACCGCCGCTGATCTGGCGCTGATGAAACCTGATGCCTTGTTCGTAAATACCAGCCGTGCTGAGCTGGTGGAAAGTGGTGCCTTAATTCAGGCCTTACGCGAAGGGCGCCCCGGGTTTGCTGCCCTGGATGTGTATGAAACGGAGCCAGTCAACCCGGATGAAGAGCCGTTGCTTGCCATGCCGAATGTGCTGTGTACGCCGCATCTGGGTTTTGTCGAGCAAGAGAGTTATACGCTGTACTTTGAGAAAGCTTTTGTGAATCTGGTGAACTACAACAACGGCCAGCCGACTGAAATTGCGAACCCTGAAGTGCTGATAACTGCGCGGCAACTTTAAAAAACCGGAAACGGGCTCTGAGGTCTCAGAAGGCCCGTTTTGATTTCATCGCTTTACCGCCCTTCATTGCGGGTTTCGGTATTTTCGTTCGGGTCGTCCGACGCTGCCGTAGGACACTTCGGCGCAGAGTTCATCTGTGCTGACCAGATATTCAAGGTAACGCCTGGCTGTGGTGCGGCTGGCGCCAATCTCCTGACCCACCTGTTCCGCGTTCAGATGGATACCGGGTCCGGTAAAAACATTGCGGATTTTATCCAGCGTCAGACCGTCGATGCCTTTCGGCAGCCGGGGAGCATTCGCATTGCCAGTGTTCAGAGGGCTCGCCTCCGCATTGGCGGGCTGGAGCAGACCGTCGACATCACTCTGAACCAGTGATTCCATATCCGATAATTTATTCAGATGGGCACTGTAGTGAAACAGAGCTGACTGCAGACGTTCAAACACCACGGGCTTGAGAATGTAGTCAAAAATGCCGCTTCGCATCGCGGTGCGCAAGGTGTCGACTTCCTTCGCCGCGGTAATCAGGATCACATCGGTGTGATAATTTTTGGCTCGGATCTCGCGCAGCAATTCCAGACCGGTGCCGGTCGGAAACTGGTTATCCAGCAACAGCAGCTGTGGCCGGAAGACATCAATTAAGTCCCGGGCTTCGTCTAAGCCGTGGGCGATCCCCACGACCTGATAGCCCGATGTCTTTTCAACGAATCTGCGTTGTATTTCCGCGATTTGCGGATCATCTTCAGCAATGACGACAGAAATGGGTGCTGTCACTGGTGTTCCTCGCTTCCATGTTCTGCACCGTCGGACCGGCGCAGCGATTTCGGGATATAAACGGTAAAACGACTGCCTGAAGGCTCGGCCGGTTCAACGGTAATCAGGCCGCCCAGATGCTCGGTCAGTTGTTTGACTAAATGCAGGCCGATGCCATGTCCTTCCTGATTCTTCGTGGTATAGCCGCGGGTAAAAATTTTATCTTCATCGCCGGCCGGAACCCCAGGTCCCTGATCATCGACTTCAAAAATTAACTCTTTGCCTAAATCACTCATACTCAGGATGACAATACCACCGGCCCCCTGATGATGCAGGGTGGCCTCCAGCGCATTGTCGATCAGATTACCAAGAATACTGACCAGCTGCTCCCGGGGCAAAGCCGGGGGGATGTCTGACATCTGGCTGTTCTCATCGATTTGCAGTTCCAGATTCAGTTCCCGGGCTCGATTATATTTCCCCAGCAGACATCCTGCGAGAATACTGTCTGATGTTGCTCGCATAATGGTCTGAATAAAACTCTGATGACTGGATGTTTCCTGCCCGATAAGCGTCAGTGCCTGCCCGACGGCCCCGATCTGAATCAGGCCGGCGATTGTGTGGAGTTTATTATTGTATTCATGGGACTGGCTGCGAAGACTTTCCGCATACTGCTGGATTCGGGTCAGCTTACGGCTGACCAGATCGACTTCATTCTTCAGCCGGAAACTGGAAACAACGCCCGTGACTTCACCGTTCTGGATCAGCGGAAAACGGTTGGCAATCAGGTTGTGATCATGCAGCCAGATTTCTTTATCGAAATGGTGCTCACCGCTTTTCAGCACATCCAGCATGCCGTTGTCGGGCAGCACGTCGGTAATGTGGCGACCGATATAAACTTCGTCTTCCGGCAGCTGGAGAGTTTTGATGGCAGCATGGTTAAACGTTGTGATGATACCGTGCTGGTTGATCGCAACAATCCCTTCCCGCACGGTTTCCAGGGTGGCATTTCGTTCCTGAAACATCCGGCCGATCTGTTCCGGTTCCAGATTGAAGATGGCTTTCCTGAAATGATTGGCAAACCACAGGGCCATCAGCACGCTGAACAGAAAAGCCAGCGTAATCGCGACAATCATCGACAACTGGTGGCGGCTGACAATCCGGTCGACTTCAGTCAGCAGATAGCCGACAGAAACGATGCCGATAATCTGTGAACCATCAGCACTGAATATGGGAGCTTTGCCGCGAATCGACCAGCCAATACTGCCCTGATCCAACGCGATATAAGACTTACCGTGAATCAGTGCCTGGCTGTTATCGTCGGTGTCATCGTCCGACATGGATTTTCCGAGTCGCTGTGGATTCAGGTGTGCAAGCCGTATTCCTTTTTCATCACCAATGACTACAAATCGTGCCTGCGCGGCCTGCGCCATACGGATGCTCAGCGGCTGGAGGAAGACGGTATTTTTTTCAGAGACGGCACGGATGACATCCGGCGAAGCAGCGATTGTCTGGGCGACCCGCATGGCCTGCTGGCCAATCTGTTCATGTAACACACTGTCTAGATAGCGAATGGTGAACTGGCCGAGGGCACCGGTTTGCAGGATCGCGATAAAACCCAGAATCAGCACCATTCTGGTTTTGAGTCGAAAATGACGCAGAGACAACAGCTTAGTCATGACAAGGTGAGTTCCATCCACCGGATAATACAAGCGAAACAGTGTAACGTCAGCGGGGTGAAATTGCTGTGAACAATATGAACTTAATACACTTTAAGCCCGATATTCACATTATTTTTACAATCTTTTCATATTTCCGGTGCTGGCATACTTTCAATCTGTATCAAAGCAATATCAGAGCCTGAGCCGGTAAACCGGAGTGACAGATCGGTGTGGTCAATCAGGCCAGGGCAATGGAACCCAGTCTAATAACGAGGAAAAGGTATGTTTACTCAGTTTATATCCCGCAAACGTGTGTCTGTACTCGCTGCCATTATGGCTTCTGCACTGAGTATGAGTGCTCAGGCGAAAGTCGATACGATTCATTTCCTGGTCCCGGGCGGTGCCGGTGGCGGCTGGGACAGCACGGCTCGTGGTACGGGTGAAGTTCTGTCTCATGCCAATCTGGTCGACACCATTTCATACGAAAATATGTCCGGTGGCGGCGGCGGTAAAGCAATTGCTTACCTGATCAAAACAGCGGAACAATCCACCGACACTCTGATGGTTAATTCCACACCTATTGTGATTCGTTCGCTGTCTAAAGTGTTCCCTCAGTCATTCCGTGACCTGACCCCGGTTGCTGCGACCGTCGGTGATTATGCTGCCTTTATTGTGCCGGCAAACTCCAAATACAAAAGCTTCACTGAAATCGTGAACGATTATAAAAAAGACCCGAGCAGCATCACGGTGGCTGGCGGTTCTGCCCGCGGCAGCATGGACCATCTGGTTGCTGCAATGGCCTTTAAAGCCGGTGGTGGTGAGCCGCGCCGTCTGAAATATCTGGCCTATGATGCGGGTGGTAAAGCCATGGCTGGCCTGCTGTCTGGTGAAACCACACTGCTGTCGACCGGTTTGAGTGAAGCGCTGAGCCTGGCAGATGCCGGTGAGATCCGTATTCTTGCAATGACGGGCGACAAGCGTTCTCCATCAGCACCGGATGTTCCGACACTGCAGGAACTGGGATATGACGCGACTTTCGTAAACTGGCGCGGCTTCTTCGCAGCTCCTGGCATCAGCGAGCAGAAAGCGGATGAGTTTGCCGAAGTCCTGGGCAAAATGTACAACACGAAAGAGTGGCAAACCGTACGTGATCGCTACGGCTGGACTGAAATCTACAAGCCGCGGAAAGAATTCGTTGCCTTCCTGGCTCAGCAGGAAACAGAAATTGGCAACCTGATGCGTGAGCTGGGCTTCCTGAAATAATCCCTGTCTGAATGACGTTGTTGCGCACCGCCTGCCCGGGTGGTGCGCGTGGTAACAAAGCGGCCTTAGCAATGAAGGCCGGGTCTGATAGTGGTGAGGATGACCATGACGATAACAAAAGATCATATCGGTGGGCTGGTGTTTCTGTGCCTGTCCATCGCCTACGGATACTACGGCAGTGAAATTGTTTTGTTCCCCGGAGATGAATTTCAGCCGTTTCACGCGAAATCTCTGCCGTTGGCACTGGCCGGAATGGGCATTTTCTTTTCATTGTGTCAGTTGCTGACAGCCAGCCGCAGCGAAACAGACAAACTGGATCTGACCGGACTGGATTTTGTGCTGATGGCGAAATTGCTGGTGCTGATGCTGATTTTTGCTGCGGCACTGGAATGGATTGGTTTCCTGCTGTCGACGGTTGTTTTTCTGGTGGGGGGCTTCTGGCTGCTGGGTGAGCGTCGCCCGAAGATTTTGTTGCTGGCATCTGTCCCATTTGCTGCCGGTTTCTGGTTCCTGCTGACTCAGATCCTCGACATTTATCTGGCGCCTGGTCGTCTCATTACTGGCCTGCTTGGAGGATAACCTGATGTTTGATGGAATCTTGACAGGATTGAGCACGGCGGTGATGCCGTTCAATCTGATGATGGTTGTGGTCGGTTGTTTCGCGGGTACATTTATCGGCATGCTGCCGGGCCTGGGGCCGATTTCTGCGATTGCCCTGATGATCCCGATTACCTACGGTCTGGATCCGGCTTCCGGAATTATTCTGATGGCAGGCGTCTACTATGGTGCCGTGTTTGGTGGTTCGACGTCTTCCATTCTGATTAACGCACCGGGCTGTTCCAGTACAGTGGTGACGGCATTTGACGGCTTCCCGCTGGCACAGAAAAATCAGGCCGGTAAAGCGCTGGCTCTGGCCGCATATTCTTCCTTCACCGGTGGTACCGTCGGGGCCATCATCCTGCTGTTTGCGGCACCGGCACTGGCAAAAGTGTCGCTGAGCTTTCAGTCCAGTGACTACTTTGCCCTGATGATCCTGGGTCTGACGGCGGTTGCCGCTTTCTCTGGCAAGGGACAGGTGCTGAAAGCCCTGATGATGACGGTGTTCGGTCTGATGATCTCAACGGTCGGGAACGACGTGATGACCGGTGTTCCGCGGTTTACTTTTGATAATGTGGATCTGATCGACGGCATCAGCTTCCTGCTGCTGGCGATGGCAACCTTCGCACTGACGGAAGTGGTGATGACGGTGCTGCGCGGTGAGCACAAGCAAGAAGATGCCCAGATGGACATGAACAATCTGGGTAGCATGAAGCTGAGCAAAGAAGAAGTGAAGCATGTGGCCCCGACCATCGCCCGTTCATCGGTGTTTGGTTTTCTGGTTGGCGTTTTGCCGGGTGCAGGTGCGACAATCGCGTCTTTCCTGAGCTACGGCATGGAGCGGAATCTGGCACCGAAAGCGGAAAAAGAGAAGTTCGGGAAAGGTGCATTGCGTGGTCTGGCAGCACCGGAATCTGCGAATAACGCGGCTTCAACCGGTTCGTTTGTCCCGCTGCTGACTTTGGGGATTCCGGGGTCAGGCACCACGGCCATTATGCTGGGTGCACTGATTGCTTATGGTATTCAACCGGGACCACGTCTGTTCGTCGACAATCCGGATGTTTTCTGGTCGGTGATCATTTCCATGTACTTCGGTAACCTGGTGCTGCTGATTCTGAACCTGCCGCTGATTCCGTACATCTCACGACTGCTGGTCATTCCGCGCCCGATTCTGATCCCGCTGATTCTGTTCTTCTCGATCACCGGTGTGTATCTGGTCAGCTTTAATGCCTTCGATATTCAGCTGATGGTGTTAATCACCGTTGTGGCAACTTTCCTGAAGCTGCTGAATTTCCCGATGGCTCCCATGTTACTGGGCTTTATTCTGGGCGATATTCTCGAGAAAAATCTCAGTCGCTCGCTGACACTTTCTGATGGTTCTTTTGCCTTCCTCTGGGAGCGTCCATTGACATTAACCATCATGATTCTGGCGGTCCTTGCTTTACTGATGCCTTTATTCAGTAACTGGCGTGACAAGCGCAAGCTTGCTGCTGAAGTTGCTGCCAAAGAAGGGGCACCACAGGTGTAAAAAACCAGCCAAATAAGTGTACTTTGCAAATACCGATCAAAAGCAGTCCCTACAGGGGCTGCTTTTTTCTTTATGCAGATAAATTAAATGTATCTGACAAATAATTTTATATTTTTGATCTTTGTTCCTATCGCCCGCGTTGACTTGTTATCAACATTGTTGCGCAAGATATTGTTTTGATATTCTGGGAACCTGTTCTTTTTAAAAGAATCATGCTGCTTTCCTGGCAATCAGGCAGGCATATGTAAGGCTGTCTCTTTTTTCCTCTCTCAAGAACAGTCAAAAAAATAATAACAATCTCCCCCAAATAACAAAGTAGTAGATTTCACATGTCGTCAGATAAAAAAGATCCGAATCAAGGGAATGAGAATCAACCACCAGTCCGTTATGTGAAGGCGCACTATACGCCGCTGACCGATCTGGAAAGCTATGTGTCGCCTAGCAAGTCGCCTGCAGAGACGAAGTCGGAACCGATACCGGAACATAAAATTGTGATTGAACTTGCGGGGCAATGGGCACCCAACAGTTCGACCCTGTCTTTATCCAAAACGGATGAACAATCAGAAAAGATTGCCAAACCACAAAAAGATAACCAGACCAAGCATCGTAGTCTGGCTGTGTTTGAGGGTTTGAATACAGAACCTAGAAATCTGTATATATCCTTGCCGATGCAGGATGTTCCGGCATCGATACGATTATTGCTGGCAGAAAATCTCCAGCCTGTGGAAAAAGCCGTATCAATGGCTGAATGGGATAATGTTCTGGTCCCGGTTCGGGCGCTGGTCTATCTCAGTGAGAAACAAGATAAAGCGAATGCGGCGGATCTGAAAAGCGGCTATCTGTATATTTTCTGGAAAGGAAAAGTATGGCGAGAGCTGGAAATCACACCAGACGGGCAATATCGCGACATCGACATTGTTTACTACCGGAATCGAGCCAAATATAGCACTGAACATGAGCATCGTGAGGCGGATGGCTATCCGTTGCCTCAGTTCTGGGTCCCTTACAAAATTCAGGGGGAACACCAGAAAGATACCTCTGGCGTGAAAGTGCTTTTTTCACCCCGTCAGATGACAGTTCAGCAACTTGATGAGCTGGAAGAAAGATCTGATAGTCTTGCCCAAATCTCGACCACGCTGGACGAATTGTCGGTGTACTCGGAAACGAAGGCATTTGAAATGCAGGCGCATACAGCACCGATCCACAGCGTGCAATTACCTACAGGTGAATCGTCAGACGAGAAGCCATGGCTGGATTTAGGGATGTGCCTTCTGGAGGACCTGAAAGCGACCCAAACAGCCGTGGTGTATCTGAAAGAGCCCTTGAATGATTCACCGAAATTTGAGTACGCAGTGGAACTGACCTGTTCTGAAGATACATTCAAAGCACTGAAGTTAGATGAGGTCATCACCGTCGCGCCCACTGCAGCGGAAACAGAAACGGAAGCTTTGAAGCGTGTTGAAAATAAAGATTCAGTCGTTTATGTGTCAAAGCTGCGGGTGAATGAAGCGAAGTCGCTGCAAGTGAAAAGCGGTGCGGGTGTTCTGAAAACATCCATTAATTCGGTGATGCCAGACCCGGTTAACACGCATCAGGCGCATGATGCGTTTATACCGGTACAGCTGGCCGTTGAAATTGGACACCGGTTAGCCCTGCCGACCTCTGGTTACTATTACCATTTCATGGCCGATGCACTGCTCCATGAATATAAAATCACCCCAGATGATGACAACTGGCAGTATCAGGCGACGAAGTCAGTTGCGGGTCAGTTATCTGATGAATTACTGGATGACCATGAACTCAGTACGCTGATCCTGCCTTGGCGGGTTCAGGATCAGCCTGCGAAACGGCAGCATCTTTTGTATTCCCCGCACAAACTGACCCAGCAGGAATTTGACCAGATGGATGGGACGTGGCTGGATAAACATGCCACGCTGCTCGATCTGGAAGCGATGCGCAAAGCCGCGGAGCAAAATCTGGTGGATGTGGTTCAGCATCAGGGACAGGGGCAACTGTATACCATCCGGAAAGGAGATACCCTGACTGCGATTGCCAAAGCCCATGAAATCAAACTCAGTGAGCTGCTTGAACTGAATCCGGATTATCAGGTCGGTGATCGCAAAGACCATATTTTCCCCGGTGAAACCTTGATTCTGCCGTTAGAAGCACCGGACGCAGCAGAAGAAAGCGCGGTGATGAAAATTGATTATTTTCCGGTGAAAAAAGACGCCACGTTGGATGAAGTGGCGGCGAGCGCCGGTATCTCGCAAGCCATGTTGCTGGAATACAACCCTTATCTTCAGAAGGTGAGCGAAACTGATCACGTCATGGCCGGGGATGTCGTGATCGTAAATAAAACGCAAGAACAAAACCCCGAACCGAGAATTCACGAGGTGAAAGCGATCAATGATGCGCTGGGCCATGAGAGCCTGAGCAGTATCGCTGCGCTTTATAACTTGTCGCCGAAACAACTGGCTGAAATCAACGGACTGGATATCTCCGACCCGCTGTTCAGTCTGCGTACCGGTCAAACGCTGAAAATCGATCCGCCTCAGAATCGGGCAGAAGGCGTGCAGCGGAATACCTTCCCGGCCGTTCTGGTAGAAGATTACAACCTTGCCGAGAATATGCTGTACCACTATGCGCAACCGAAGCTCGGTGGTAATTTCGCCCCGATGACTCAGGACAACCTGCTGGCACCTCAGGCAACCGTGGTGCGCGTGGCATCGTTAACGACCGCAGCAGATATTCAGACCATCAAGCTCTGTCTGGGCCGCTACGCTCTGGATGAGGTTGAAGCGCCTTATAACCAAAGTCTGGTTCTGGCGCAGAAGCAGGGCAAACACCCGATTCAGGCAGCCTTAAGTGAAAAGTACAAGGTTCATGCCCATCCGCTTGCAAGTGAAACCGCTCATTCGCTGACCATTCGTCAACTGCGCGAAGGCTATGTGTATGTTTACTATGTTGCTGCGAATACCAATCTCGCGGCACGATACCCGCATGCCGATGAATTGCATGAATTTCGTTATGCTGAGGGCTTGTTTGAACGCAACGACGAGAAAACGCCTTACCTGCCGTGCCACAGCCTGAATGGCTGGGCGTACATTGTCTTTTCTGAACGGGAATGGACAGAAAAACAGCGCAGCCAGTTTACGGGCGATCCGGAATTCCGTCAGGCACTGACGAAAAATGCCGGTGCCGTTTACGATTTCAACCAAAGGCTGGTCAGCACAAAAGGTGAAGAAGAAGTCTTCAATGACTTGCCTCAACTGGTTGCCGACATTGATGCCGGCCCTGCCATTCAGGATCACCGCTTTGCTGATACCACGACGCCGACGAATCAAGCGGACACCGATGTTAAACCCGGCAGTAACGATAAGGATGCTAAGGCAGAAAAAGAGCATTTCACGCCGGTTCAGTCGAACCAACCCTATCTGGATACAATTGACCCGGAAAAACCCCTGCATGCCGATATCCTGATCATCGAAGATGGCATTGCACTGGCAGAAGACAGCCTGAAACTCACTATTCTGGCTAATGATCTTCGGTCGCAGTGGCAGGAAAAAAACCTACAAGAGCTGAATCTGGCAAAAGCAGTCGGGGATTTTTGTAACCCTAAAATTTTGCCAGATAATCCACTGGTGAAAGAGCTAGAAGGCAAGGAGTTACTTCATGCGAAAATAACGAAGGCCATGATAGATAAGTTAGACTTCTTGCGTGAATCGAGAGGACCTAACGCTATTCTTGATGAAAGAGAAATTGACCTTAAAAAAATGGGGTACAAGCCAAATCTTAGCTATTTCACACAACTAAATAATTATGCTAATGAGTTGGGTTTAGAAACAAAAGAACCATTTAATATTCGGAAAAATAAATTTATTGAACAAATTGATCAAACAAGAAAATGGCGATCACGGATTCGACTCAAAGAAGTCAATGAAGTAATTGTGAGACTTACGGAATCGAAAGTCGCCTATGATAACTGGGTTCAGTATGTTGCTAAATGTTCTTTTGTGATGCTCAATACATTGGGAATATCGCCTGAACTATTATCTTTTGATTTGGAGAGCGAAGAACATTCCGATGAGTTTGTCTCTTTTGTCACAAATTTTCAATATGGGTTTGAGCATACACTTCAAGGTAATGAGTTAATTAGGCACAAAAATCAGTTCAACCCAGACCAACCTTTGATAAACTTGGTTGGGAGCATATTTTATCAAGGAAGTCAGGAGTTAAAAAATAAACTTGAAAAGTACATTCGATTATATATTGAACATGGGCCAAATGATGCGTTTAATCATCTTGCCGAAATGGGTTTTAATTCTGACCAGTTAAGTCAGCTTATTGAGGAGTCTCATCAGTGGCATCTTCAAGGTTCGCGTGCGGATCAGTCGGCTTTGACTGTTGGTGTATTAAGTTTCTGGGGGGCTTTTAAAGAAGAGTCTTTCATGAAATGGGAGTGGTATAAAAATAACATTCTTAGTCGATATAAAAATATTAAGAATTCATTTGCTAAGGGTGCAGTGAATTTACTTTCCCACCAACGTTTGCATTCTGTTAATCGATTAATTAGTCATTCACTTAATGAACAACTTAGACTTTCACTAGATGTGGTACAAAAATCCCCTGAAATGAAATGGGGAACAAGGTGGATCTCAAATATAATATCAAACCAAATAGCAAATGGTGAGATTTATCTTACAAAAGGTATGCAAAGTAAATTTGATGCATTTCGAAAGGAGGAATTAAATTCAACCCTGTGGTTGATGTGGATGGAAGATGGGAGAGTCAGAGCAACGGCAGAAGAAATTGAAGCGCAAAGAAATAAGATATTGAAGATCAGGTTGAATATATTTTATCTATTTGATATCAATGATAAGAAATTCAAAAAAATATTTAAGGCATTGATTGTAAATCAAGCGAATAAATATTATGACGCTGTAGAAAGCTCAGGTTCAAGAGGGCTGAATTTACTAATTACTGGACTAAACTTTTTAGCCTTGATAGAAGACGTCGTAAATATATCCCAAAAACATAAGAAGGATGAAAAGGACTATCTTACGATTCAATATCGCGTAGCTTATTTCGCAGACTCAGTTCTGAGTATGAATAAATCGACTTATTTATCAGAAGCTAGAGGAGTATTAGATGCAATCAATGGTAGTCATCTTGAAGAAGATGCCCTAGATAACCTTCGATCAAGAAATTTGTTTAAGGCAAGTAAAGAAATACATTTGTTAGATAAAGAAACTCGATATATTCTAAGACGAGCAATTGTCGTTGGTTTAGCTGCCAACCTTGCATTATCGATTGCTGGGATATTAGAGACATGGCAGATTGTCTTTTACGACATGCCGAAAGCAAAAGGAGCCATAAAATATGTTCATGGTTTGAAAGCCGCATCGACAGCTGCCCAAGCTTTTACAGGTGCTCTCCAATTAGCAAGTATGTTCGGGGCGACTATTCCAGCCTGGATTATAGCTGGTCCCGCAATAGTTGCTGGTATAGTCTATGCAGTGTGCACAGCTTATTTGAACTTCACTCGTGAAGATGATGTTACTGATTGGCTAATTAAAACACCTTGGGTAAATACGAAATTTGTCGGTGATGATTCAGTTATATGGGATTATTCAAAAGATGGATATCAAAAAGCTTTAGATGCACTGACGCGGCTAAAAAATAAACCTATTATTTATATTCAGCCAACGGCTGGCGAGGATTACTCGCAACAAGTAAAACCTTATAATATGAAGGTTCCTGATGGGTTGTATAGTGCCAGTGGTTACTGGATAATGATTGACTTTCCCATAGAATTACGGAATAAATGTGTTAAGGTTGATGCATTGTGGTATGGAAAAAATAACTCAGCAGTAGAATTTATTCAGGTTGATAATAAAGAAAAATATATCCCGGATTGGGTTGTAAATAAAAGACCATTTAAAATATTGAATACTGGTGTTTCGCCACGCATCCCTGCTAGGCCTTATGATGAGATTGATTATATCAGCACTTGGCAAGAGACAGGTATGATGAACCAACTCTACCGTTTTTGGCTCCCTCGTCCAAAAAATAGTCAGTTAAACTCTTTGTTGTTAATGGTTTGGTATCCTGATGATTTAGAAGGCCAAAAGAAAAACGGCTCTCATATTGGCCCGCATTGTTTTGATAAGCAAATTATGCCAACATCAGTTAATACGACATCTGACTTTCATCTATATGGATTAAAAACAGCAGTGGAAAAATTGGAAAGTGCATTTGGTGAAACATTAACCGATTTAAAAGAATCTCAACCTTATTCTGCAGCGGTTAAACTTGGGGAAAAACAAAAAAACTCACTAATATTAGTTGGTAAAAAGTAAAAATGATGAATGAATTAGAGAAGGCGAAACAAAAATATCAGCGTGTTCAGTTTCGATTGAATAATGACCCTAGCCTTGATAATTGGGAAGACAGATATAAAAGTTGTCGGGATATTTATATCAAGCAAGTGAAAAATGAGCCCGCGATCATGGAGTGGGAGGTTGATTATTGGGGCCGATTTGGTCAATGGGGGCTACCCTTCCTTATTTTATTTGGATATGTGTTTTTGCCATTGTTTCCAATGTATTGGTTTGCAAAAGATGTAGAAGATATAATTAATGTCATACTAGTCTGCTTTTTGGTTGTCTCGTTACCAATTTTAATTATTGTACTCGGTGCTGAATGGTTCCCAACCCGCTACTATCAGAAAATAACGGCATCTGGATTTTATTCCTATGGCGTCAAAGTAGGTAGTGAAAAGCGTCAAAAGATGGCGAAGTATTGCATGATGGGTGGTTTTGTAATCGCAGTCATTCTGCTCTTTGTCGCGGGACCAATGGTTTTTGCGGGTGCCGGTGCTGCTTCACTCTCTTTCTTGAAATTAGGCTCGATTCCAGAGCCTGAACCAGAAGAGAGTGCTTGGCCTTGGTTGGGGATTTATAGTCTAGTGATGTTGAAGAAGCCATTTTTGTATCACCTATATAAGGTGAGTACGCATGGTGAAAACTATCTGATACTGACAAAAGACCAATTAGTACAGATACAAAATATTTTGGAGAAATATGGTCAGCATGAAGTCGATATTTTAGATAAAAAAGAAGGGATATATTATAGTCGATGGTGGGAGCATCAAGAGACGATGCCATTTCGACGAGTAAAGATTCCTAGCCATCAATTGCCAACAACAAAAAAATAAATTATTACAAGGTGAGTTAAACTCACCTTATAATTTGATTCGTTGGCTTAATCAGATCACGTCAATGTCCGCCATAAAGAGTATAGGTTGGAAAGCTATTAAGTCGTTTCATGGAACACATTAAAAAAAGATACCAACAGGTTCAGCGACAACTCAACACTGACACAGAGCTAGAACACTGGGGACACCGGCAAGATAAGTGTAGAGAAATATATGCAAAGATTGTAAAGAGTGAACCTGCAATTTTAGAGTGGGAAGTCGACTATTGGGGCCGATTTGGTAAATGGGGTTTACCAGTATTTGTTTTTTTTGCTTTTACCTTTGTTCCATTCTTTCCACTATATTGGTTGGCTGGAGATCAAGATGATATATATGAAATTATGTTTATGGGATTTTTTGTTGTGCCATTACCAATCTTGATCATGGTGCTCGGTGCTGAATGGTTCCCAGTACGATACTATCAAAAAATAACACCATCAGGATTTTATTCATATGGCGTTAAGATGGGAAGTGAACGACGTCAAAAGATGGCGAAGTACTGCGTAATCGGTGGGCTTTCAATAGCTGTCATCCTTTTATTTGTTGCCGGACCAATGGTATTTGTTGGCGCTGGTGCTGCTTCACTTTCATTTTTTAAGTTGGGTTCTATTCCTGAGCAAAAGCCTGAAGAAAGTGCCTGGCCATGGTTAGGTGTGTATAGTGTCATTAAGGAGCGCAAACCTTTTTTATACGATAAATATAAAGTTCGAACACATGGAAAGAATTACCTCATTTTAACTAAAGAGCAAATTGAAGAAGTGAAAAATATCGTTGATTATTACGGTCAACATAAACTCGATATCATTGATAAAATGGATGATAGTTTTTTTGATCGATGGAATGATCACCAAAACACAATGCCATTTAGAGACGACTTTTAATTTATTGAAAAGATGAGTTAGTTCTCATCTTTCCTTTTTAATTGGGGGAGGACTGATTGGGTGATTTTGAAACTTTAGACAATGAAATATTTTAAAGACGTTTTACAAATATACCAGGTTGTTCAATGCAGGATAAATTCAAATGTTGATCTCGAAGATTATCTGGATAAAGAAAAAGAGTGTGCAAAAATTTATGCTGAAATTGTAAAGAGTGAGCCTGCCATCATGGAATGGGAGGTTGATTATTGGGGGAGATATGGTAAATGGGGAATGCCACTATTTACATTTTTCACATTGTTGTTTTGTCCATTGTTTATATTTCACCTAATCACAGGTGCTTTTTTTGAAAGATATGACGCATTTTTAGCTGCAGCGTTGTTAGTTTTTTTTCCTGTCGTCATGTTGATCTTAGGTGCTGAGTGGTTTCCTGTCAGATACTATCAGAAAATCACTGCGTCCGGCTTTTACTCATATGGCGTTAAAGTTGGTAGTGAGAGACGAAAAAAAATGGCAAAATATTGCATGATTGGGGGACTCTCCATTGCAGTGATTTTGTTATTCGTTGCTGGACCGATGGTTTTTGCTGGTGCTGGTGCGGCATCGCTTTCATTTTTGAAGTTAGGTTCTATTCCTGAACCCGAGCCTAAAGAAAGTGCATGGCCGTGGTTAGGGATTTATAGTCTTATCGTCACAAAGCCGTTTTTATATAATAAGTATAAAGTTCAAACGCATGGATATAATGATTTAATTTTAACTGCAGAACAACTGAAAAAAGTGATTGGTATCATCAATGATTATGGTCATCATGATTTAGATGTTTTATATAAAAAAGAGGATAGTTTTTTTGACCGTTGGTGGCATGTTCAGGATAGAATGCCATTTGATGACATCAATCCTAGATAGTTTTAAATGAAGTTAAACTATTATAATAAGGTGAGCGGTTGCTTACCTTATTAATTTCAATGATTTGAATTAATGGTAATTATTTGTGATATCAAGTCTATTTGATATTTTGTTGTAAAAATAAAAATAAAAATAAAAATAAAAATAAAAATAAAAATAAAAATAAAAATAAAAATGGCATAACTAGTGAGGTATTCAGGGTTTATATATTGGAATGCAGGAAGCACAAAATCTTATATACTGAAAAAGCACGTAAATATTGTAAGTTATGGGGCTGGTAATTGTTCTTAAGAGCTTTGTTTCTTGGTGGGGTAAATATGATTTATAGGAAGGGGGCTGAATTTTAAATATAAAACTGCGCCCTAGAAAAAGACGCAGTTTATCTTGGTTTTTACTTTTTGTCGGTTGATTCCAGAGCTGCTGACTCAGTACTCTCGTCTGATTTCGGCTCATCAGTTGCTTCAATTAAGCTGACATAGTAAACATCTTTGTCGTCTTCTTCTTTTTGTTCAATGCTTAACTTGAATCCTTCAGGAATATCTTCGTCGGTAATTTGAATCGCACTTTCGAGTGATGCAACGACACCGGTCTGATATTCTTGTAAAGCAGAATTGGAGACATAGTTTGCAATACCACAAATCAAAAATCCGACACTGGCAATTGGACCAGGGTAGGCTTGCAGTATCTGGATAAATGTCATTCCCTTATAGGCGTTGTAATATATCTCTCTTGGGCCAAAGAGAATGAATAGCACACCAACGATAGATATTCCCATACCAAGATACATGAGAAGTGAAGCGCCGCCCGAATCCGGCTCTTCCGGTAATGTAATTTTTACTTTAGAAGGCAAGTCATTGATCGTGACCTGATTGGGTGTTGTTATACTCATCGATATTAACCTTTGACGGATATTGTTTTTGTTCTAGCCAATGGAGGTTTTTTCCTCCATGCGCGTTGTTTCAGAGAAACACTTTAAAATAGGATGGTTATTATCACAATATGAGTTCATATCCGTTTTTTTATTAAATAAATTGTTTGAAGCAAGACCAAAAAAATGAAAGTCTTAATTCCCTAAAGTGGTAAGATAAATAATTGACCACTCATCGTGAACGTGTTTTTCATTATCTTTTCTTTCAGATCATTGGCTGCATCTCGTGCAGTATTTGAATGTCTCTGTTCTGAAATTTCCGTAAGCACAGCCTATTTGATTTATTGTCACATTGTTTCGCATGCCCCTGCATACCTGCATACCTGCATACCTGCAATATCCGCATTTCTGAGGTTCGTTCAGCAAGAACGTTAGATGACATGATATTAATTTCTTTAATTTCAATGGCTTGTTTGTTATTTCCTTCTCGTTTACTGCTGATGTTCGGTGAAGATTTTAACGGATAGTGATTGAACTCGGGGGGATTTGCAGTGTGTGTGAATTTTGAGCAGCCGCACAATTTCGCTGAGTTTGGGTTTGCCATTTCCATGGGATTATAAGAATTGTGATGCATATTAAACTAACTGCTCTTTGGTTGTGGTTAGTATCGTGTTGTTAGCATCTGATTATCAATTTGTTAACAAAAAGAAATAAGAGGTTTATAGATAACAAGCCCGACTACTTGTGAAATCAAGGAGCAAACAATGTCAAGCGGAAGTCATCAACTGAGCGGGAAGCTGGATAGCTTTCTGACGGAGCTGGAAAATCATCCGATATTCGAAAATACCTATTTTAAGCATTTGGCAACGTATCCATGGACGCCTGCCACTTATGAATTATTCCGGGCCAATTTTTTTTACCGGACTGAACTGACTGTGAAAGGAATCGCCCATGTTTGTGCCCGCTCTGCGGCGGTGAACGATATGGATACGCTGATTTTGTTTTCGTACATTCTGGGTGAAGAGACCGGGATGGGGAATAAAGCCCACTGCCATGAAATATTTATGGAAAATGCCCTGAACCTGTTTGGCGCCCGGGAGTATAACCTGGAGCCCCTGAAAGTTCAGGATGCGAAAAACAGTCCCGATATTATTCCCGAAACGCTGGCCTATCGTGAACGGATTCAGGCACTGATTTCAGACAGCTATCCGCGCATGCTGGGCGTTGTTATGGCTCTGGAAACACACGCTGACCGGATGCTGACGGCATTCAGGGAAGCTTTCCGTCTGAGCCGGACTCATCTTGATGAGGCGCAATATAAAAAAGAAGTTGAGGTGTATTTCAACGCTCATGTCGACAACGGCGTCGAAGAAAGACATGCCGCTGATGCGCGAAATTGTGTGCTGAATAACTGCCTGACGCAGAGCGATCTGAATGAAATCATTTACGGTGCAACAGAGATGTTTAAAGCACAGCAGGCGATGTGGCTGGCCATGTACCGGAAATCTGCAGAACTTGATGCGTTGCCTGTTTCAGTTCAAGAGGAAAGTAGTTATGCCTGAGACCATTTTTTCAGACTCTGCAATGAAGTTACGTGAATCGGTGACACACGGAACCAAGGCAAAAATTGCAGCATTAAATGCCAATGCCCGTCCGGGTGAAGAAGTTATCGACCTCAGTATCGGGACGCTGGATGATCTGGCCGATGACCGTATCAATGAGGCAGTCATTCATTTTATTCAGAAACAGCCGCGGGCGATTCATGAATTTGCCCCTGTGACCGGGTTTGAGTTTCTGAGGAAATCGATCAGCGACCGTGTTTTCCGGCTCAGAGGGGTACGCTACTCCCCGGACAATGAAATTATGGTCACGCCGGGCGGCATTAAGGGTGCAATCACCGTGGTTTTTCACACGCTGCTGAACCCGGGAGATGAAGTGATTGTCCCGTTACCGAACTGGCCGCACTACGCCGATATGATTGATTTACACGGCGGCGTCTTGAAAGGTGTGCTGGTCCGCGATTTTTATCACAAAGCGCTAAGTCCTGAAGTGCTTGATCAGGCCATCACGGAACGCACGAAAATGATCATTCTCGGGGATTGTCTGAACCCTTCCGGCAAAATATACAGCCGCGAGGATTTGAGCCATCTGTCTGCAGTGATTGCCCGGCACAATCTGCGTCGCGCAGAGCTGGGGCAGCCCCCGGTTCAGGTGTTGTTCGACTGTCCGTACGAATCCCATATTCTCGATGGCCCGGCCACAATTTCCGATATTACCGTGACGCTGGAAAACGGCGTGTCGTATGCAATGCGGGAGTGCACAACGCTGGTCACCGGACCTGGGAAGACGTATGGCATGCATGGTGATCGTGTCGGTTATATCTGCAGCACGGCGGATAAGCTGGCCATGATGGCGAAAGTGCAGGTCAATCTGAACTCTTTTGCTGCGACCTATGCTCAGGTCGCCACACATGAGGCGATGCAGGAATATATGGATGAGGTTGCCATGGCCAGGGCGGTGAATTCCCGGATGAATCTTCAGGGATTTGTCGAAGCGCTGAATGCAATTCCCCATGTTCACGTTCCTGTGCCGGAAGGCGGATTTTTCATCTTTGCTGATTTTTCCGGTTACGGTGAAAAGATAGAAAAACTGGGTTATGACAGCGCTGAACAATTCCTTCTTGAGCGCGCCCGTGTGGCTTCGATCGGGGGACTTCACTTTGCTGAAAATGTACCTCAGTTGAAGCATTTCATTCGGTTGAATACGGGGCGATCTGAGTCGACGCTGCATTTAGCAGCAGAGCGGATCAGGGATGCACTACTGAGCCTGTAGATTCCGGCAGTTTCTCCCGGATGTATTGTTGCATCCGGGAGATGATTCAAAGAGGGAGATTATGTCTGAAGTCAATCCAACAAGGCTGTGTATTGTGGGGACCGGGTTTTCCGGTACGGCTGCTTTGTTTCATCTCGTGAATGCCCTGACCGCAGATCGGCGCCCTGTGTCATCCGTGGAAATTCTGACTATTGAGTCGCGTCAGGTGAATGGTCCCGGCTATCCATACGCACCGTACGAATTGTTACCCGGCCATCTCTGTAATAATCAGGCCCGGCAAATGTCGCTTGCCGGAGATGATTTTTATGACTGGCTGGGTGAGCATCGCCAGCGTCTGGCCGCAGAGTTTCCGGCTTTGATCCGGGAGACACATCCGGGTGTCCCGCTGGATACATGGGAACCGGATCCGGAAGGATTTTATCCCCGGGCGTTATTTGGGGTCTATCTGGAAGAGCGGTTCAGGGAAACAGTTTCGAAGGCCCGTCGTCATGGGATCCGGATTCAATCCTATAACGGCTATTGTGCAATCGATGGATACAGACAGTCAGAGCGGTTCAGTCTCGTGATTGAACGTGTGGATGATGGCAGCAGAGAAGTCATCACCGGGATCGACAAGCTGCTTCTTTCGACCGGTCACTGGGTGCCGCTGGATACTGAATCTGAAATGACTGCCGGGAACTTTCTTGACAGTCCTTATCCCGATTCAAAACTCCGGGCCAGCGTGGCGGCGTGGTCTGAAGCCGTCCGGGACAAAACCCTGACGTGTTTTGTCAAAGGGATGGGACCGAGCGGAATCGATGCCATTATGTCGCTGGCCGAATCCGGGACATTCCATTTTTCAGACAGCGGGCATATCACAGGCTATAGCCCGTCGCAAGCAGAGGCTCAGATTCAGATTGTTGCGGGCAGCCGGTGCGGTTTTTTCCCTGCGGTTCGGGGCGCGTCGGTCGAGTATCAGTTTCAGTATCTGACGGAAGAGACCTTCGGCGAGCTTGAACGGGTACTCGGTCAAAAATTAGGCCTGAATGATATTTTGTCGATGATTGATCAGGAACTGAGGGCGGCGACATCAGGTCAGATCGGCTGGCAGGATATTGTCGAACCGAAGTTTGAAAATGCCTTTGAAAAGCTCCGGTATGATGTGACCTGTCCGCATGAGAATAATCTGGTTCATACAATTCTTCTCAAAGCCCGCCGGATGAAATTCTATCGTCATCTGAATGCGTTTGAGAAAGAAATCTATGACCGGGAGCTGGACACGCACTTTATCCGGATTGCCGTACCGATTCCTTTACTGAACGCTGAAAAGTTGCTGGCTTTGTTTGAATCCGGAAAGCTGGAATCCGTAAAAATGGGCTACCAGATATCGGGTAATCCTGTGGCTCATGGTGGCCAGTATCAAGTCACCTTCACAGACGGAGACGCGGAGAGCACAAGGCTGGTTGATGCCGTAATTCGTGCATCCGGACAGGATTTCCGGTTGTCCCTGCATCCGTCCAGACTGGTGTCGGCGCTGGCTGAACGTGAAGAGCTGCTGGCAAACCGGGAAGGTCATTATTCGACCGGGGGGATTATGCTCGACAGCGATGAATCTTATGGCGTGATGTGCCGGGATCCGGAAACCGGCAGGGTGGTCCCGTCACCATGGATTGCTTCGTATGGCGTATTGACCCGTTACTGGCAGAATGAGCGGAATTTTTCAGCCGCGTTTGTTGAAGCGGCAATGTGGTTGTCAGAAGAATGGGCTGCCTATTGTGCCCGTCAATCGTCACCATTGGTCGCTGAGTCTGCCTGGCAGAACTAATTTAAGGAAATGCAGTCATGGAAATGAAAGAGTTTTATTATCAGGACGGTATTCGCGTCAGTCTGTTTAATCTGGATCATGAGGCGGTGCCGTATCATTTTCACCAGTCGGTCTCTGACATGATCTATTGCTCGAAAGGTACCATTCGTATTGAACTGCCTGAGCTCGAAAAGCTGTTTATTGTGCCTCAGGGAAAAGTGTTTCAGATCCCGGCTCAGGTAAAACACCGATTTGCCAATGGTGCCCCGGAGGGAGTGGCTAGCCGGTATGTACTGATGCAGCTCGGTCATTTTGATATCGAGTTCGTGAAAGACACCCGCGCCATGCAGGCGCTGCTGTCGGAAACGGGACCGCAAAACGGGGATGAAAAGCCGGTATACATTGAGGACCGTAAAGCAGACATCCTGGCGCTGGCCGATCACTTTACACAGCACAAACCTGAGGTACTCACCGATGAGGAGAACCGGGATGTGGTGACGGCACTGAGATACTTTGCAGAGCAGGGCATTGCTGCGATTTACCCTCTGATGCCGGAAGAAATTGTTTGATGGAATATGATGTTACAACCATCGTAATCATCATGCTGGTCTTTGCGTTTGCCGGCATGATCAAAGGTGTGGTGGGCCTCGGCCTGCCACCCGTTGTTCTGGGGTTACTGACGACGGTGATCGGGATTCATTCCGCAATGTCAATGGTGGCTTTACCCGCATTTCTGACCAACATCTATCAGGCTGTTACCGGACCACATGCCCGGTCGCTCAGCCGTGAGTACTGGTTGTTTTTCCTGTCGGCTACGGTTTCAGTCGGAGCCGGGTGCTGGCTGGCGCTGATGATCGACACGGGCTACATGTCCCTTTGTTTAGGCATTTTGCTGAGCCTGTATGCTGTGACCGGGCTGCTGAATTTTCGCTTGTCTGTCCGGCCTCAGTGGCAGACGGCGTTTGGTGTGGCAATGGGCACCTGTAATGGCATCTTTACCGGCCTGACGGGATCTTCTGCCGTGCCCGGGGTGTTTTATCTGCAATCAGCTGGGCTGCCCAAAGAAAAACTGGTGCAGGCCATGGGGATTTTGTTCACCTTCTCTTCTGCAGGGCTGATGCTCGGACTATGGGTGCAAAATATACTGACACTCTCAGCCAGCGGTCTTTCTCTCGTCGCTTTACTGCCGGCGTTCGCGGGTATGGCTATTGGTGCAAAGGTCCGTCAGCGCTTATCTGTCCCTGTTTTTCAGCGGCTGTTTTTTATGTCCCTCTTTGTTCTGGGTGGATACATTATCCTCAACCACCTGTGACGTCTGGCGGTGTGTCGCCGGGAATCACCCGCTGCGTACCGCTTCACATGACCTGTCCCCGGCTTTGACAATCAATTTGCATCAGACGAAAGTGTATCGGTTACAATGCCTTCTGTTGTCCAGAGACAGATATTCGGGGATAGATGACAGTCAGTAATCAACATCAGAAAAAGACACAGCATTCGTCAAGCCTACCTGCTCAGGATGAGACTGAGTTGCCGCTGGTGCTCGCCGGTCCGGTATTGCGGCGATGTGATGCCCAGTCGGTCACGGTGTGGATGGTGACGACCTCAAGACTGGAAGGGCAGTTTGAGCTCTTTCATGCCAAGGAGGAAAACGCTTTTTTCCAGGCAGAGCTGACAGCTGAACAACAGATTCAGGTCGGCCGTTCTGCCTGGATTGTGATGGCGCAATTTCAAGGTGAGTTCCCTGTCGATTGTGAACTGGCCTATGAAATCCAGACTCAGCAGGGGCCGGTAAGCACCCTGATCCCCGAACTACTTTATCCCGGCGAGAAACGATTGTCGCTGATGATCAAATCCCGTGCGGATTATATCCAGCATGGTTCCTGCAGAAATCCGCATTTCCCCGGAAAAGACAGTCTGGTAGCAGCAGACAGTAAGGTGGCTGCGCTGGCTGTTTCGGAACGTCCGGCTTTGCTGATGATGAGCGGCGATCAAATCTATGCCGATCATGTTGCCGGGCCAACCCTGGATGCGATCAGTCAGGTGATTGATCTGCTGGGTTTGCCCGACGAGCACTTTTCCGATGCGCCTTATGCATCCTTGTCTGAGCTGCGACACAGTGATTATCAGTTATACGGCCGTGATCAGGTTTTGCCTGTTCACGAAGAAACCGGACACTGGTTGTCAGATAGCCGTGGATTCAGCTGGCTGCCGAAACGCTGTCGTCCTGTTTTCAGTTCAACTGACTGTGAAAACCACCTGATTGGTCTGAGCGAATTTCTGGCGATGTATCTGCTGGTGTGGTCGCCGCAGGTCTGGCGGCTGGTGGATCACGGCAGGCTGGCACAAGAGGGTTTTCAGTGTGGCACGCAGGTGCTGGCTGAGAAATGGCAACAGCTGTGGCATCGGGAAATGACGGAAATTGACGGATTTATTTCAGGTCTGAATCAGGTCCAGCGTCTGATGGCGCATATTCCCACTTACATGATTTTTGATGATCATGATGTCACGGATGACTGGAACCTGACGGTAGGCTGGGAGCAGGCTGTCTATCAGAATGCTTTTTCACGACGAATCATCGGCAACAGTCTGTTCGGGTACTGGTTGTGTCAGGGATGGGGGAATGACCCGTCCCGGTTTGACGAACGCTTTGCTGCCAAGGCCCGGGCATTTTTCTCGCAGCCCAGTGATGAGAACCATGAGGCGATGATCAGCCTCTTGTACGAGTTTGAGCACTGGCATTACGAGATTGCGACGCAGCCTAAGATTCTGGTGCTGGATACACGCACCCGGCGCTGGCGGTCGGAGTCGAAAATGAATAAACCTTCGGGTCTGATGGACTGGGAAGCCCTGACAGAAATGCAACAGGCCCTGATGCACGAATCTGCGGTCATTATTGTTTCACCAGCCCCGATTTTTGGTGTGAAATTCATTGAAGCCCTGCAACGGATCATGACCTGGCTTGGCAAGCCGCTGATGGTGGATGCGGAAAACTGGATGGCTCATCCGGGCGCGGCCAATACGCTGCTGAGTATTTTCACTCACACCAAAACACCGACCAATTTTGTGATCCTGTCGGGTGATGTTCACTATTCTTTTGCCTATGACATCAAATTGCGTTTTCGACGCAACAGCCCGCATATTTATCAGGTGACTGCCAGCGGTATCAAAAACACCTTTCCTGAACGATTGCTCCGATTTTGCGAGCGGATGGACCGGTTGCTATATACGCCCTCTTCACCGCTGAACTGGCTGACGAAGCGGAAGAGAATGAAGATCGAGAAGCGGGATCCGGATACGCCGGGACACGGACGTCTGGTGAACACCAGCTGTATTGGTGAGCTTTGGATTCACGAATCGGGACGACCGGAGCGGATCGCGATCCTGACAGCTGAAGGAGAGACGATCGGCTTTCCGCCGACCCGACAGGAGTCGAAGCGGCTCGCGAAAACGGAGAAGAAACTGAATTCCTGATCCTGACGATCAGGCGTAAAGTTGCGTTGGCTTCACAAGTTGTTAACAAAATCAAATCGCCTCGTTGACTTTGGTCGAACGTCCGATTAAATCTTTTGTATCAATTCCGGGTTGTGTCAACTGACCCGACAATAAGATGGTTGTGTAGAGAACATCACAAGGAAAACACCATGCTGAATCTTGCCGCTGCACTACAACGAAATGCTGTTTCTCAACCTGATAAAATCGCCATTATTTGTGGCGAGACTCAGATCACTTACGCTCAGTTCAATGCCATTGCCAGTCAGATTGCCAACGGCCTGAAAGCAAAAGGCGTCCAGCCTGGGGATCGCATTGCGCTGAGTTGTCCGAACCTGCCATATTTTCCGCTGGTTTATTACGGGATTCAAAAAGCCGGTGCAGTGGTTGTACCGTTGAATGTTCTGCTGCGTGAGCGGGAAATTCAGTACCACCTGGAAGATGCACAGGCGAAATTCTATTTCTGTTTTGAAGGCACGGCAGAATTACCGATGGCGGATGCCGGGATTGCTGCTTTTCAAAAGGTTGGTGGCTGTGAACATATGGTGGTGATGACTGCGGATCAGTCGCAGCAGGAATACAAGGGCATGCCAACTCTGTCTGCGCTGATGAAAAATCAGCCCTCTGATGGTGACTGTGCATACCGCAGTGCCGAAGATACGGCGGTTATTCTGTATACCTCGGGGACCACCGGATTGCCGAAAGGCGCAGAGCTGACACAGAGCAACCAGTATATCAATGCGCTGGCAGCGCAAAATCTGATGCAGATGCGGGGGGACGATGTCCACCTGTTGACGCTGCCGTTGTTCCACACATTCGGTCAGACCGTCAATATGAATGCGCCGGTCAGCCTTGGTTGTACCCTGGTGATGGTGCCGAGATTTGATGCAGCACTGGTGCTTGAATTGATTGAACAGCATCGCGTGACCATCTTTGCCGGTGTACCGACGATGTATATCAGCCTGAATCTCTGCAAAGCCGAACACGATGTGTCCAGTCTGCGACTGGGAGTCAGCGGTGGTGCCTCCTTACCGGTCGAAGTGTTGCGGACGTTTGAGGGCAGGTTCGGCATTCCTGTACTCGAAGGATACGGATTGTCAGAAACCAGCCCGATTGCCAGTTTTAACCATCTGGATAAGCCCCGGTTGCCTGGTTCTGTGGGACAGCCGATTCAGGGCGTTGAGATTCGCGTGGTGGACGACAATGATCAGCCGGTGCCGCAGGGCGAGCCGGGTGAAATTATTATTCGTGGTCACAATGTCATGAAAGGTTATCTGAACCGTCCGGAAGAGAACGACAATGCGCTGCGTCATGGCTGGTTCCATTCAGGCGATATCGGACGTTTTGATGAACATGGCAACCTGTTTATTGTTGATCGCGTCAAAGACCTGATCATTCGTGGTGGGTTCAATGTGTATCCCCGCGAAATTGAAGAAGTGTTTATGACGCATCCGGATGTGGCGATGGTGGCTGTGATTGGTATTCCATCTCAGCAGTATGGGGAGGACGTGAAGGCCTATGTTGTTCTGAAGGAAGGGGCGACCATCACTGAGACTGAATTGCAGGTTTGGGGGAAAGCCCAGCTGGCAGCGTACAAATATCCGCGCCAGGTTGAAATCCGTCAGGCCCTGCCGATGAACGCCACGGGCAAAATCCTAAAAAAAGAACTGAAAGCAGAGCTGCGCAACGCAACCGAAACGGCGTAATTCTTTTGCTGCATTGTCGGGCCAGATGGCCCGGCAATTGATTCAAATCCCGTCATTTTTCCTGATGCCCGCTACACTTATCCTGATCTTTCACTTTCCTCAGCCGTCGGCAACAGGAGGCCCGTATGCAAACCACGCACGGTTTATTTTTTGAAGTAGACAGACATGACGATAATTTTTTCATGGAACTGAAAGCGGTCGGTAAATTGACTCACGAAGATTATGAGCAGATCACGCCACTGATTGATGAAGCCCTGGCGGGCGTCGAGCATCCGAAAGTGAATGTGTATTTTGATGGCTCGGAGTTTGAGGGCTGGGAGCTCAAAGCGGCGTGGGATGATCTGAAACTGGGCCTGAAACACGGCAAAAAATTTCACCGTATCGCTATTTATGGTGACAAGAAGTGGATTGATGTGATGGCGAAAGTCGGCAGCTGGTTTATTTCGGGGGAAGTGAAATGTTTCGATACCCCGGTGGATGCGCTGGCCTGGTTGCGGGAGGATTAGAGCACCAGTGATGCTGTCTCTTGTTTTGACTCGGATTTTTGCTCGTCTGGAATTCAGGGACTTGCTATGATGCGGCAATACCGGGCAACGGTCCGGCGAGCCGTGATCTCAGGGAGGCAGCTTTGCAGTTTCTAACATCTTCTATTGTTCCTTTTGCGTCTGCGATGTTTGCAGGGTGTCTGTTCAGTGCCGGTGTGCAGGCTAATCTTGCACAGCCTGCGTCGGATGCAACGATGAGCAGTGCGGAACAGCAGGTTGACACTGTGCAGGCAGAAGACAGCCGGTATTTCTTTGGTTTGCGGGGCGGCGTGAGTCTGATGGGACTGACCGATAAAGCCACGGTGTCTGGTCAGACCGAAACCGCAAAAGATGCCGGTGGCAACGGATTTTGGGGTGTGGATTTTGGCTACTACACACCGGAAGGACGCAGTCGGATCTACTACAGTTTTGAACGACATCACAGCGACAGCGACTTTTCGTCATCCGGCCTGAGTTATGAAAATCTGGCGAATCTCCACCTGCTGGCGACAGATTATTTCTTCTTATATCACAAAGACTTTTCACCTTATGTCGGCTTGCATTTAGGCTATGCCAGCGTGAAATCAAACTCGGATTATCAGAGTGACTATCATGTGAATGGGGTGATTTTCGGGATGCAGACCGGCCTGGCATGGCGGGTGTCTTCGGATATGACTCTGGAAGCCGGATTTCGTCACAGTATGCTGCCAAGTAAGATGAAAAACTGGCAGGGGCAAGACGATCAGGGCAATGCGATTACTTTTCAGTCGCAGCAACGTGGTGTCAGCTCCCTGTTTCTGGCGGCAAATTATCGCTACTGAGCATCGGATTTACGGAGCGTGTTTAGGTTTACTCCTCCGGCTGTCCGCGTATAATGCCCAGCTCCGTAAACGACTATCATTTCAGTAAGGACGTCAGCGTGAAGCTATTTGTCAGAGATCTCACCGTTATTGATGCCTCATACCTGTGCCCGGCCCGCGGCATGGTGGGCGACAGCTGGATACTGGATGTGGTGATGTCTGGCGAGCTGAATGAAATGAGCATGGTGCTGGATTTTGGCCGTGTGAAGAAGCAGATCAAAAAGCTGGTGGATGAATACGTGGATCACCGTTTGCTGGTGCCTGTGAACCATCCGTCAGTGCAGATTGCGGAAACAACCCCAGGTTATGCCACGGTTGATCTGCTGCGCGATGAGAAAAGTATTCACCTGCACTGTCCTGAAGAAGCATTCTGCTTAGTTGAAGCCGAAGCCATTACCATCGACACCGTGACCGAGCATCTTTACCAAGTGCTGGCCGGAGAGTTGCCGGATAATGTTCAGGGGCTGGAACTGGTGCTGCGTCATGAACAGATTGACGGTGCTTTCTATCATTACAGCCATGGTCTGAAAAAGCATGACGGCAACTGCCAGCGTATTGCGCACGGTCACCGCTCGCCGATTGAACTCTATGTTGACGGCAAGCGGGACAGCCAGCTGGAAGCCGACTGGGCGAAGCGCTGGACGGATATTTACCTGGGCACTGCGGAAGATCAGGTCAGCGTGACGGCACTGAACCTCAGCGAGCATGCTGCAGGTGCGACGGACGAGACGCACTATGGTTTCCGTTATACCGCGCCACAAGGTCTGTTTGAACTGGCGATTGCCAAGAGCGAAACTGACATGATCCATACCGACACCACCATTGAACTGCTGGCGCATTTTATCGCGGCCGAAGTGAAACCGAAGCTGGGTGAAAACCAGCGACTGGATGTTGTGGCTTATGAAGGTGTCGGAAAAGGCGCCATGGCGAGTCTGTAAACAAGCGACTTGAACAGTCGAACAGAAACACATCAACACCCCGGTATGATTACCGGGGTGTATTTTTATGAGCACTCAGTTCGTTGCAGAATCGATGACTGGAACCACTGGCGGCATTTTTTCAGCAACTTTATCGCAGATGTAGTCGGCAATCGGCATGGCGGACGTTGCGGCTGGTGACGGTGCGTTACACACATGCAGGCTGCGCGGGCTGTCTGCAAACAGAAAATCATGTACCAGAGTTCCGTCTTTCAGCACAGCCTGTGCCCGAATCCCTGCCGGATACGGCTCAAGGTCCGCCAGTGTCAGGCTCGGACAATATTTCCTGACCCGCTCTAAATAACCGGCTTTCCACCAGGCATCCCTGAACTCCTGCAATCCGGTTTTCAGGTGTTTACCCGTGACCTGCCAGAAACCGGGAAAAGACAGCATCTCAGCACTGTCCCGGAGGCTGAAATTCAACCGTCCGTAGCCTTCCCGCTTCCAGCCCTGCACCGCATTCGGGCCAACGGTCACGGAACCGTCGATCATCCGGGTTAAATGCACGCCAAGAAAGGGCAGATCAGGATCGGGGATGGGATAAATCAGATGACTGACGATCTGATTATGCCGTGCGGCTAGGCGATAATATTCACCCCGGTAAGGAATGATCTGAAAATCGGTAATCAGCCCCAGCATGCGGGTGAGCCGGTCGGCCATCAGGCCGCCGCAACTGACCAGAAAGCGTCCCTTGACAGTAAATGGCTCGGCACTGGTGACGCTGGGCTGACGGCATGTCAGTTCGATGACCTGATCGTCTTCAGTTATACCAATCACTTCTGTGTGCAGCGCAATTTGGCCGCCCATGGCCTGAAAGCGCTGCGCCATGGTTTCCGTCACCAAACGGTAATCCACAATGCTGGTGGAAGGGACAAAAATCGCGCCCAGTCCGGTGATATTCGGCTCACGCTGGTGAAGCTGCGCCGCATCCAGCAGTTCAGCGTCAATGCCGTTTTCTCCGCACCGTTCAAACAGGGCTTCCATCCGGCTCAGTTCGGTCTCATTGGTTGCGACCAGCAGTTTGCCGCAGTTTTCGACCGGGATGTCATGCTGCCGGCAGAATGCAAGGGTGCGCTGGACCCCGGCTTTACAGAACCGGGCTTTCAGGCTGCCGGGGGGATAGTACACCCCGGCGTGAATCACACCGCTGTTATGGCCGGTCTGATGGCGGGCCAGCTGCGTTTCTTTTTCCACCAGCAGAATTTTACACTCGGGGAAACGACGTTGCAGTTCACAGGCGGTTGCGACACCGACGATCCCGCCGCCAATCACCAGATAATCGTACACGGATGTCATGGCATCACCTTTTGTTGGTTTGAGGACGACGGCGTATCGGAGGTGCCGGACATTGTTTGAATGCCTTGGGTGCCGTTTCGTGCCGTATACACAAAGAGCACAGCGAAAATCACGGCCGCGACGACCCGCCACCACCAATCGATACCGGGCAAGAGTAGGACAGCCGCATCTGCGGTCAGGAGCAGACGGCCGAGTACATTCAACCGGCCTTCCAGATAACCTTCGATCGCAGCAATGAGCGCATAAGTGCCAATGACGGCAAATCCGCCAATCAGCAGCACTTCGCCCCAGTCATGACTGATGAGCGCGGTATAGGCGATCAGCAACGGCACCAGATACAGTCCTTTCGCGATTTTCCAGGCCGTCAGACCCGTCCGCATCGGCGGTGTGCGTGCAATCGTCGCTGCGGCAAACGCGGTCAGGCAGACCGGCGGGGTGACATTGCTGTCCTGCGACAGCCAGAAAATGATCAGGTGGGCTGACAGTAATGCCAGCGTGACGGCACTTGCACCGAGGCTCTGTTCCAGCAGCATGGACTTGAAATCGGCCGGTACCAGTGCCAGCAGACTCTGAGCATTTTCCATCGTCATCGGCGCATTGAGCGCTGCCAGCTGATCGGGAGCAGCCAGCATGAAAATCGCCTTGGCCTGTTCCGGTAACTGGCCCTGAACCAGTAAGTCCAGCAACTGACTTTCAGCGATTAACTGATAAAGCGCCGGTGCCGACAGCGTGCCTAACACAATGTAAGCGGCAGTGACGGGCAAGCCCATCCCGAGGATCAGCGAAGCCAGCGCAATCAGCAGCAGCATGACCAGCAGGTTGCCGCCAGCCCATTCATTAATCATCAGCGAGAAAGTATTGCCGATCCCTGTGGTACTGATGACATTGACGACCAGTCCGATGCCAACCAGCAGCACAGCAGTCGTAGCCATATTCCGGCCGCCCATTGACAGCGCTTCGATGATGGCTTTCGGGCCCATTTTATGGGGGGACAGCCAGGATGCGACAATTACCGAAAGGATTGAAATCCCAGCGGCATAAGTGGGCGTGAAGCCTTTCACCAGCAGCACCACGAGGACTCCGATCGGGATCAGGTTATGCCAGCCCCGGAACAGGACTTTCAGAAACGGTTCACTGTGGGTGTCAATTTTGTGCACGCCGCTGCGCTTGGCTTCAATGCGGACAAAGAAGGCGACGGACAGAAAATAAATCAGTGCAGGCACCACAGAAACCGCCACAATATCGACATAGGGCACTTGAGTATATGAGGCCATGATGAAGGCACCGGCACCCATCACTGGCGGCATCAGTTGCCCGCCTGTCGATGCGGCTGCTTCGACGCCTGCAGCAAAGCGGGCAGGAAAACCGGCTTTACGCATCATCGGAATGGTGATCACTCCGGTTGAAACGGTATTCGCAACGCTGGAGCCGGACACTGAGCCCATCAGGCCAGAGCCGAGCACGGCAATAAATCCGGGACCGCCGATGATTTTTCCTGCTGCCGCTTTGGACAGATCAATGATGAAATCCCCTACGCCGGAACGCACCAGAAAGGCGCCGAACAGAATGAACATGAAGACATAGCTCCAGCTGATGCGGGCGATCGGGCCGAACATACCGTCGGCACTGTAGAAGCTCCGGTATAGCAGGGTTTCCATACTCAGACCGGGAAACTGAAACATGCCCGGCACCCATTTCCCCCACAGCACCACATAGCTGAGGCAAATCACAATCAGTACCGGAATGAACAGCCCGATGGTACGACGGATGAGTTCAAGTGCGATAGCAATCGCCAGCAGCGAGAAGACCCAGTCGGCGGTGACAAACTTCACGCCGCGGGCATATAAATCATCTTCGGCCAGCGGGATATACACCAGACAGGCCAGCGCTCCGAGCGCTATCAGGATATCGAGGGATAAAGCAATTTTGCTGTGCCGCAAGCGGGCATGGGCCGGGTACAGCAGCGCGCAGATGACGGCAAAACCGGCAAAGTGTGTTGCTGAGACCCACAATTCCGGCAGGGTTGAGAGGGTATTAAACCAGAGATGCAGCAGCGCTAAAATCACGGCAAATCCGGTGACAAAATGGGTCAGCCAGGGAATATCGCTGCGCGTGGTCAGTTCGAACTGCTGCAGCGCTTCCTGCTCTGTGGTTTGTTCGGTTTCTGGTTCAGGGCGTTGATCGGCGTTTTGAGTCATCCTGTACGCTCATAAGGTCAAACATGGGGTGTGAAATGAGATGGCCAGCCCGGAGAAGACTGGCCGAAAGCTTACTTCGCAATTAAACGTTCAGGAATGTTAATCCCGACTTCGCGGTAATATTTGGCTGCACCCGGATGGAGCGGCACGGGCAGTCCGGCAATGGCTTTTTCAATCGCCATGGCTTTGGTCGCCGCGTGGATGCTGTTCAGGAAAGGCAGATTCTCGTAAATGGTTTTGGTCAGCAGATACACATCCTGCTCGGAGATATCATCCCGAACGGCCAGGAAGTTGGGCTGCGCAATGGTCTGAACGTCTTTTCCCTGGCCCGGATATGTTCCGGCCGGAATGGTATAAGGCGTCCACAGCTCATAATTCTGATTGGCTTCTTTCACCTGCGCATCGGTGAATGACAGAATGGTGATGTCTTTCCCCAGAGAAGCAAATGCCCGGGTCACGGCGCTGACCGGCACGCCTGCCGGGGTATTCATGCCATCCACCGTGCCGTTTTGCATGGCATCGGCACTGGCACCGTAGCCCAGATAGGCCAGATTAAAGCTGTCCGGATTCACCCCCAGTCCTTTCATGATCTGGCGGCCCGAACCTTCCGTCCCGGAGTTTTTGCTGCCAATCGAGAATTTATGGCCCTTCAGGTTGGATAAATCACCCACGGTGCCGGTTTTTGCCAGATCAGAACGCACCACGAAGTGTTCGACGTTTTGCCACAGCATGGTGACGGAGCGCAGTTTGTCCTGACGGCCACTGCTGGCAAACTGTCCTTCACCGTTCCAGGCCCAGGCACCGTACAGGCCCTGTAAAATCGCAAACTGTGCTTCGTTTTCATTCATCAGTTTAACGTTCTCACCGGAACCCGCCGAGCTGATGGCCGACAGTGAAAAGTGATGGGCCGGCTCCAGCTTGACCTTGCTGAGCGTTGCCAGTGCCACACCAACCGGGTAGTAGGTGCCACCGGTGGAAGCCGTCGCCAGAATATAGTTTCTGTTTTCTGCGGCCTGTGCGCCTGCGGTCAGGCAAGCACTGAGGGTCGCGGTGGCGATGAGGGTTTTGAGGGTACGTTTCAACATCCTGTAAAGCTCCTTGCTATTGCCGGGGCCAGCCGACCCCGGATACCGGCACATTCCACTGCTGGTGCCATGAAACGAATTAACGTGTTGATCTCCTTGGCTAATATTAGCCAGTTCCGTTGGATTCGCCGCTACTGATTGTTTTCTCTGTGAACCAGATCGGGCTGTTGCACAGAAACTGTGGTCTTGACATGAAGTCGAATTCGCGCGGCTTGCGATTTTATGCATCCGATGGTTTAATGCGCGCATCATTTCTTCCGGAGTTAACGCCACGATGAATCACTAACCCCCTGACATCCTTTGAACTTATTTTTTGGATCCGCAGGGTTAGTGGGCGTTAACCGTCTTTGTCTGTGCCATTTTTCAATGGCTGCGCATTGTTTTATATACGCATCGCTTCAAGTGCAAATTGCTTTTTTATCAATCGCTTCATTTGATTGCCTGCGATTTCAAGAAAGCTTTGAACAGACACAACTGCAATACATTTTCTGACGGTCATGCCGCGCCCTGCTTTTGCACAGGAGGTCGATATGACATTACTGCACGCACAATCACTCACGGTTTTGCTCCCGCAAGGCGAGCCATTATTTTCTGATCTTTCAATCACACTGCAGCGTGAAGTCACGGCGCTCGTCGGGAAAAACGGCAGCGGTAAATCGGTGCTGGCGGCGGTGCTGAGCGGCTGGCGTCAGCCTGATGAAGGAAAAGTCACGGCAGAAGGCAATATTGTCGCACTGCCGCAGCTCACAGAGACGGCAGATTTATCGGCACTTGGCACAGTCGCAGAAGCGCTGGGCGTGGATGCCTGTTTACAGGCGCTGTCGCGCATCGAAGCGGGCAGTTGCGACCCGGCTGATTTTGAGGCCGTGGACGACCAGTGGGATTTACCGGTTCAGCTTTCACGGCAACTGCAAGCGCTGGGACTCCCCGATGATCCCTGGCAACATTGTGCGCACCTCAGCGGCGGCGAGCTGACACGTCTGCGTTTATGGCTTTGTTTTCAAAGCGAAGCCGGACTGCTGATTCTGGACGAACCATCCAACCATCTGGATCAGGCGGGCAGAACCTGGCTGGCCGAACAGATCGCGGGTTATTCCGGCGGGATCTTCCTGATCAGCCATGATCAGCAATTACTGACACTGGCCGACTGTATTTATGAACTCAGTCATACCGGGCTGACGTGTTACGGACGGGATATTGTTGATTACCGCCTGCAAAAACAGCAGGAGGCACAGGCGCTGACCAACGGGCTGGCGAAGGCGAAGCAGCAGATTGCCAGCCTGACCCGGCAGCATCAGCGCAATGAAGAGAAAGCGCAAAAACGGGCGGCCTCCGGCAATCGGGACAGACGTAGCGGCAGTCAGTCGAAACTTCTGCTGGACTTTCAGAAAAACAGTGCCGAAAGCGCCGTATCTTCAAGGAAACAGCAGCAGGATCAGCAACTGACCCAGGCCAGAGAAAAGCTCAAAACGCTTCAGGCGAAAGTCGATCCAGCCAAACCGCTCAGCTTCAGTACTGAAACGGTCAGAAAGCAAAGTGCGCGTTTACTGACGATCACTGAACTGGGTCTGGTGCGGGGGAAGATGCCGACAGTCAGCCGCAGTGTGTGGTACGGCGATAAAATTCACCTGCAAGGAAATAACGGGATTGGGAAATCGACCCTGCTGAAAACCCTGCTTGGTGAGTTACCGGCAAAAAGCGGTCAGGTACAAAGACACGGCTCGGTTTGTTATCTCGACCAGCACTTTTCCCTGCTGAACTTGTCCGACAGCATTCTGGAGAACCTGCTGCGGTTGTGTCCGGCGTATCCGGCCAGCGAGTTGAGAACCCTGGCTGCCTGTATTGGTTTCCGGCGCGATCGGGTTGCGCAGCAAGTCTCGACCCTGAGCGGCGGCGAACGGATGCGGCTGGCGATGCTGGTGGTGAGCCATCAGTATCAGGAAGGGGTCTTACTGCTGGATGAGCCGGATAATCATCTGGATTTGGAAGGAAAATCGCTGATGGCACAGGCGCTGAGTCAGCATCAGGGCAGCTATATTCTGGTCAGCCATGATCCGGCGTTTGTTTCTGAATGTGGTGTGAATCAGTACTGGGAATTATCACAGTAAATCCATTATGCTATCTGAGGCATTTCAATCAGGAGATCATCATGTCTGAAACGACAACATTTCACCATATTCATGGGCATTGTTTGTGTGGCAAGGTCGGGCTGAACTCAACCAGCGGCGCCAAACATGCAGAAGCCTGTCACTGTAACATGTGCAGAAAGTGGGGCGGTGGCCCGTACCTTTCTGTAGCTGCGGGCACCGAAGTGACTTTTACCGGTGAAGAAAATATCACCCGTTTTGCGTCATCTGAATGGGCCGAACGCGGCTTCTGCAAACAGTGCGGCACACACCTGTTCTATTTCCTGAAGCCAACCGGCCAGTACATGGTTCCGGCTGGCTTGCTGGATCAGGAAAAAGAACTGGAGATGGATCAGCAAATCTTCATCGACAAGAAACCCGCCTACTATGCCTTCAGCAACGACACCGAGAATCTGACGGAAGCGGAAGTGCTCGCGAAGTTTATGTCCTGAAGTACGACAGAACCCGGGCTGTGATGGCCCGGTTTTTTGTGTGGTGGCAATCAGAAATAGGGAGAGTACGGTTGCGCTTCCTTTTGGTGTTCACAAAGGTGATCTTGCAGTCGAATTCGTGCGTACCTTTCAGCAACACAGATTCGTTGATTCGGGCACCGGTGGCTAGGCAAATCTAGAATATCTTCCTCAGTTCTTCATCACAGTTGCTTTGTTTGATGGTTTCAAACAGGTGAAGTATCTGTGCCTCGGTCAGGAAGGTGAGTTCGGGTTCAGAGCGCCGAACTGAGTTCAGCCCTTCAAACGGATTTGGAAAGCTCCATTCGTCCAGTTTTGCCAGTTCTTTGGTGGTGATGTCGCTGGCAATCGGGTTATTCAGGTCGTTACACACCGCCAGCATACGTATTTTTGCTCTGTGGCCAGAACTGAGCTTCTTACCGTGTAGCTGAAACCACAGTTCTATTAAGTCTAACAGGCGGCGGTGATCCGTTTTTTCACCCAGCCATGGTTTATCGTCCACTTCCCGCATGATGTACCGTTCATAGGCAGCGGCCTCGCCTTTGGTACTGAAGCGTTTACTAACCCGCTTGCCGTTGCGGCCGTTCGGGTAGCACTCACAAATCCATGGATTCTTCGAGCGCCATCTTTGAGGTTTCGGATAGACATGGAAAATCACTCAAAATGCTGTATATAAAAACAGTGTTAATTGAGGCAGACAGCGAAACAATGTTTGATATGAACGAAGAAAACAATGAGTGGTGGCTCATTTGAATTCTGACACTTCAGGCTTTAACAGATCGTACAATGAGCCATACAAACTTTTCCTTGGACATTTCCAAGTTAAATTCTTAACTCTAACTCGTCAGTTTCAGATTAAAATTTCTATGAGTTAACACCGTATTAAAGTGTGAGTAACGCTACCACAAAACTAAACCATACCACCATAAACACGAACCCAACCTTGAACTGAAAATGCCAAGCGCTGGGAATCACTCTTAAATGCTTTGTTAACCCGATGCTTACTGCCAAGCTACAAAGTCAGATATATTGTCTAGTCGCTCTACCACCACAACTTTGCCTAAACAACCACTCCAATAAGTTTCACGGTCGGCTTGCTCTCCAGCACCTGACCATTCAACTACTCGTAAGGGAGTACTTTGTAAGTAAGGTTTTAGTAGCATATTTAAATGTGTATCAAACCCTGAATATCCAAATAGAATGATTTCCTCTGCCTCGGATAAAGCAAATTGAAGATAATCCCAATATGTAGAGAGGGCATCGGACGCAGCGATAACTGAAGGCTTATGTTTTACATGAGTTAGCACAATATCCTTGCTTGGTATATCTCGTCCTAAATGAAGACTGTTTCTCGATAATTTAACAATATTACCATCATTCTCCATAAACAAAGGTGAGCCGTGGAGGTGCAAGTAATAACCAAAATTATTATCGAACTTCCGCTCTAAAGCATCTGCTGAAAAACCACGACCAAGCATTCCATCGATAAGGCTACCTTTATAGCCATCTACTAAGTCATTATCGATAAACGAATTGTACAAAAGCTTGTCATAATTCAATGTTGCAACGTGAGACTTGGTTTCCCGAATAAAGTCAACCAATGCGTCCTCAAAAGCTTGAGGCAACGTACCGTTATAGTTATGAAGTTTGGTCGCTACCTTATGGATATAAGTAGCAGTTATTTCTGGAAATGATTGACCATCTTCCGTAAGCCAGTGAATATCACCGTCACCGATTGAGTTTAGTGATTTACAGTGCGTTATTGCTTGATGAAGTAAATCTAGTTCATCTTCACCTTGAGGCGCTCCAGGACGTCCAAGGCAACGCTCTATTAGTTGCTGCTGTTCTAAAGTTAAGAAATCTTCACGTTCCCAGATATCTTCCAACGCAGAGGTTAAAGAAAAATGAGCAGGATCTAATGACATTCCTAGCCCATTCCCAAAAATCACTAATTTCCTAGCCAAAATTTACTCCTAATTCTAATAAATAGGGTTAACGTCTCGTTACTGTAATGGCTTGTTATGTTTTTATTCAACAGGTATTAATACAACATTATCCCAAGTGCAATAAACACCATTTTTGACGTTCACAGGAATTCCACAAGCTGTTCTGTATCCCTTTGCTCCATCATGGGTAGTTGGAATACCATTAAGAGGTCGACTTGTCTTCTGCGAAACTTCTTCTATTATTTCGTATGTATTTCCAAATTCATCACGAAATAATCCTAGATTATTAATTTTCATTTATATTCCTTATACACAAATTAAAACCAAATGTTACCAAACACATAACGCCTCAAACACCGTCGCAGCTTTGCTACGTCCGAGTGTTTTGCTTGTTACACCTAGCTCAGCTCACCAAAAAGGAGGCTAAATATTGTTAAGTTATTGTTCATAATCGAAACCACGTCATTCGATTGAATGACGCCGTGATCCCGATATAGGAACACATCGAGTAGCAGCCCATATGAGATGTGTAGCAAGTAATAAGCATGGGCATATGTGGCCAATTTTGCTGAACTACTTCTGAATGGTGGAAAAACTCCACCATGAAACCTCTCATTCCTAGAGTTAGCCAAGATTACTTTTATAAGAAACTTTGATAGTTCCTCATCTGAAAATAAAAACTTATCGCCAGCAAGATCAACTTCATTACCGCTAAAAATTAACCTGAATAGCCGGCCAGCCTTTCTTTGATCTGCTGGTGTAGGCTTGCCATTTGCTCCTGGTGGATACTTGGTTACAAATTTTTCGACGAAACTAGCCCCTAGCGAACTCTTAGCCCTAGAGAATAATGTTTTGGCATGGTTATCAGCTTCGTTAGATGCCTCGATAACTCTTTTCGCAGCATACTCACATGTCTGGTATGGAATTAAAGGCAAATAACTTAGAAATACTGCTGAAGATTTTCCATCATTCAGGATACGATCAACGAACCCGTCAAATCGGGAACAGTTTTGGTTTCCTATCTCTTGCTGTACAAGGAAAAATTCGGAGTCTAATGCTTTCCAGACATGATCAAATGCTAGATCAGGACGTTTAGGAAGCATATCAAGAGCATCAATTAGATAACCTAGATAAAATTGAAATTGGTAATTATCCGAATAGCCTAAATCACAAGAGACAAATGCCTGTTGAAGCCCCTTAGACCTAAGCCTATTCAGGAATGTCTCCTCCACTGGAAAGTCGAAGGATTTTGGCCAGTCATTATTGTACTTAATTCGTAATTTCTTAGTGTCCATACAATCTCATTAAGAGGTGTAACATTTTATTAGTGCGCATGCGTGTTTTCCAAACTTATTAACTAATTTTGTGTAAGTTTATGTGATTAATTGTTAAGTGGTTTTGATAATTTCAGATTGAAAAACGAGCAAACTAATTATGAGGCGCTAAAAACAGGGTTAATAAATAAGAACTGTTAGGGCAAGTAGTTCGTCAATTTTCGATTCACTAAACGAGTGCTAGCAAGCTTTGGGGCATTAGCGTGCTATTTAGCTCAGCAGCCAATTTAGGTACGCTACCGCTATCACGTACGCAAAGCTCCGTGCCCTCGCCTATCCAGCATAGCTGCATACATAACCGTACACATGGTTCAATCTCATATATGTGCGGCCATTAACAAAATTATGGGCAAACGAAGTGACTAGAACGTTGTAGAGATTGCAAATCTAACGAGCTTTGGGGCATTAGTGTGTTGGAGCAATCTGTGAGGTCGTGCCAAAGCAGAGCACTTTTAAATTATTCTGGTAACTCAACCAAATTCACAAACTGCTCACCATCAATCGGTAGTCGTAAATCTTTTACTTCAAAGAATTCATCTAGTGTTTTGATGTCAACCAGCTTCAATGAAGTACGCAGTACTGCTTTGTTATTTTGTGCGTCGAGTTCATCAATTGTTAGGCTTGCAATCGTAGGATGTTTTGACGATTGCATGAACGTCTTGCCGTTGATGATGCAAGTTGAGCTGATGTTACCGGAGCTTTTTTGCTTGAGTGTGGTGTCGAAGCCTTGTTTTACATCTGCCCGCCATATAGTTACATCACAAAAGTTCTTTTCGTCTTGTGCGAGATTGATGTTTACCGCTGGTTTACCACCTATCTCATAGGCAAAGTCGGAGACTTTAATGGTGTTTACTTGAAAATCAGGTTTGTTTTCAGAGCAGGCAGTAAGTGCGATAGATACGGCGAGTGATGCAAGAATTCTAGTTTTCATTAGCTTTCCCTAGCTAGTCACAAAATCAATCCTTCTTTGAAGTAACCGCAACCCTGCCGATTACCTTGATATCTTCTTCTTTTGCTTCAATCGTGCTCTCGCCGAAGGCGATCGCCAGTTTCTTTCCTGGGAAACGCTGAATACGATTGAATGACAGCAGGCCATCCACATCGATTAGGTACACACCTGATACAGCATCAGTTGAAGACTTATCTACCAGGTAGATCGCTTCATTCGTTTCCACTTCAATGGTGTGTTCAGCCTTCAGGTTGAAGCTGTTCATCCGTCGAAGTGGATAGGGGATGTCTCCGGTATCAATCAGCTGTCCGTTAGTCAGGCAATAGCTCTTCAGTACAACCGTGGCAAGAGGATGATTGCCGAACGTTGATGCGGATTCCTGTACCTGCAGGTTTTCTGTATTGACACGCAGGGAAGGGTAGAACGCTGATTCTGTGATATGGCTCATATCTCCTAGAGCCAGCAAACGAACAGAAATGCCTTTGGCTAAATGCAACCGGACAATCAGCTCGTGCGAGTTACGGTTGTGCTGGTTCCAGGCACTGAAGGTTGATTTCGGGGCATCCAGAATATCAGCCAGTTCCAGAAATGTTCTGCACCCCACAGCACTTCTGACCAGTTCCGTAAATTGCTGACCAACCAGATAGTCAAAAGACGGGATTTGTTCACCAACGAAATTATTGTTGATGAATTGTTCACTATCCAGCCCCTCACCGAGCGCTAGTGTGCGCATGGGAATGCCTTTTGAAAGATGTAAACGCACCATCAGCTCATGAGAGGTCCGGTTATGTAAATTCCAAGTGCTGAATGTTGGTTTCTTGACGTCAAATATCTGTGACAACTCCAGGAATGTTTTACACCCGGTCACTTTCTTGAGCATCTCAGTAAACGCATGACCTTTTAAGTAGTCAAAAGGCAGAATCTTTCCCTTTACCATATCGCCAATGATGTTATTTTTGATATTGATCGCCAAATTTTCATTGAGGTTGTTGTTTTGGCGATCTATCATCGTTCTGTCCTTGGGTATCTTGCCGACCAAAGCAAAAGAAACCCGATAAAAAAGCAAACCAACTCAGGAGGATAGCACCATGTTTTCCTTTAATACACCCCTGCATCTCGCAGATCTGTACGATGACAAATTTCCATGATTTTGTGGCGAGCCACCAGTTATCATTCAGCATAAAATTTTGAACAGTGTCCCCATTACCGGACTTTCAGAAGGGATTCCATGGGCCCGTTCTGAAAAATAAAGGTATTTCACTGTAAAAATGTATTTCGCTGTGAAAGAGGCATTCCGCTGGAATACGTCCGGACCTTCGCGGCCTGTAGTTACGTGTGGCTGAATATCTTGATGAATCGTCGCTGAGCGGTCTAAAGCTGCGACAGGTCTGAAATTGTGACGGGCCTGAACCTGTTAAGAGGCAGAAGAAGGCAGCCAGCGGTGATCGTCGTCATCCGTTCTGAGAACCTGACTGGTCCTCTTTGTTGTATGAACCCTTCAAGTTTTCCCGTGAATTGATGTTGCAATGTGTCCGCCTGGTGCGGACTTTCTTGTCACTTTGGTTAGGAGAAAAGCATGAGTCATGCACAAGCCATACTGGAACAAGCCCAGCAGGCAAAAAAAGAAGCCGTTGAATTACTCAAAGAAGTGAACCGGCACTCGGAAGAAAATCTGATGTTGTTAAACCGCTGTGAAGCCATTGTGCGGCACGTACTGGTTCAGGGGACAACTTCCTTCAGCTCTCAGGAAGAACCGGCAGAAACAGGGGCTATGGACGCTGAGAAACTGGCCGAGGCGATCCTAAATCGCAGTGCTCATGATGTGGCCTTAGGCATTCTGCAAATGGCAATCGAGTGTAAACACTTGCTGCATGTTCACGTGAGCTATTCGCCCCATACCGACTGGCTGTATATTTACGTGTGTCCGCAAAATACCCCTTATGAAAACTGGCAAAGTGAAGTTCGTTTATTTGATGATTCATTTCATTTTGCACATGATGACATTCAGGATTTGCTGGCGATTGAAGATAAGCTGATTGAGTTGATTGCTGAAGCGCACCTGACAGCGGGGGTGCAATCGTGAATCAAGTCACTCTCCATGAAGTGAAAGTACAGCCTGTTCATTTCAGAGAAGTCTTAGCCGGACGTAAAACCCATGAAGTGCGTTTGAACGATCGTGATTATCGTGCTGGTGATGTCCTGATTCTGCGAGAGGTTGACGATAACGGCGATGATACCGGGCAGGTAATGAATGCAAAAATCACCTATGTGCAGCGGGGCGATCACTTTGGTCTGATGAACGGCTGGTGTGTGCTTTCGCTGGCAAATACCACGCCGTTGCAAGGGATTCGCCTGATTGGTTATTTACGGGATCGGCTCAAGGAGCATTGCGATTATCTTGAAGCGCAGGTTCCGGTTATCAAGCAAACGGGCAATGCCACGGATGATGCGACACGTGCCGTTGAGGCGGGTCGTTGCTGGGTGGATGAAGCAAACCACTTTCTGAAGCAGTTTCCGCTGATTGAATGGCAAACGTAAAGGTTACATCGTTAAGTGAATTTGATGGCGGCATTCACCGCCATCAGCAGTATCCAATACAAAAAAATCTCTTTTAGAGCGGACTTTCAATGCGGAGGCTGAAATGATCGACTCAACGTTATTTCCCGGTGTGTTGCGAGGGGGAATCAGGACCGCAGCGATTCAGTCGTTCTGGAATAAATGGCCTGTGCTTCGCCTGTCTTCTTACGGCTTAAACCTTTTGGGCGATTTAAAATCAACCAACCAAATCCAAGCCGGTTTCATTTCCCCGAATCCAAAATCGCACAAAAAACAGACAATCAAACGTTTTACGCCCTAAAACCAAGCTAAGTCACTAAAAAGTAACTATTTGCTGACTACACTGAAACCATTATCAGTGAAGAGAAGAAGGGGAAGGGTATGACCATTCAAGTATTAAAATCCGATACCCTGTACCGCAGCTGCACCCTGAACGGGCTGGATGCCGACTGTACATCGACCAAACATTTAGAACCGCTGGACGAGATCGTCGGCCAGGAGCGTGCCCAGCAGGCGGTTGAGTTTGCGATGTCGATTAAGGAGAAGGGTTATAATATTTACTCTGCCTGAGAAAGCCCGGAATCCCTTGCTATCACAGGTATAACAAGGGATTAGGATAATCTCTGAATCTGAAGAAAACCGATGAAAACCGAAAAATCCTGAGTTTTGTCGCCATTTTGTCGCCACTAGATATCGATGCGGTTGAGCGGATTTAACCGGACGACAGACGATAAATGATCGGGTGAGAAATGGGCGTAAATCATCGTATGCTTGATGTTTTTATGGCCCAGCGCATGCTGCAAATCCAAAATGTTCCCTCCAGCACGCATAAACTCAGTGGCAAAAGTATGCCGTAGAACATGCGTGCCTTGCCCATAGGGTAAATCGGGCAGGGCTATACTTAACCACTTATAAGCAGTGTAATAGGTGCAGGAAAACAGTCTTCCGCTGTGTTCTGGTTTGAGTTCCTGGTAGAGCGTTTCAGCAATTGGGATAGTACGGTTTCGCTTACCTTTGGTATTCACAAAGGTAATTTTGCAATCAAATACGTGTGAGCCTTTTAACAAAACGGCTTCGTTGATACGGGCTCCGGTTGCGAGGCAAATCTTAAATATCAGCTTCAGATCGTTGTAACAGTCACTTTGTTTGATGGTTTCGAACAAATGCAATATTTGAGTTGTTGTAAGAAAGGTCAATTCTGTCTCAGACCTTCTGACAGAACTGAGTCCATCAAATGGGTTAGGCAAACCCCATTCGTCCAGTTTGGTGAGTTGGTTGAACATGCCCCGAAGGTTGGCGATGTCGTTTACAATGGTGTTGTTTGCCAGTTCTTTACCGGTCCGACCCAGGCCCCGGTTTGGGCGGTTTGAAAAGTAGTGCGCCAGTTCTTTTGTCGTGATGTGGCTGGCTATCGGGTTATTGAGGTCATTACACACTGCCAGCATACGTGTTTGTGCCCTGTGGCCAGAACTGAGCTTCTTACCATGCAGCTGAAACCACAGCTCAATTAAGTCAGCCAGGCGGCGGTGATCCGGCTTTTCACCAAGCCAGGGCTTATCGTCTACTTCCCGCATGATGAAGCGTTCAAAGGCAACGGCTTCGCCTTTGGTGCTGAAGCGTTTGCGCACCCGCTTGCCATTGCGGCCACTGGGGTAGCACTCGCAAATCCACGGATTCTTGGAGCCATCTTTGAGGTTTCGGATAGACATGGAAAATTGCCCAGAGTGCTGTATAAAAAAACAGTATAAATTGAGGCGGGTTGTGAAACAATGTTTGATATGGACGAAGAAATACAATGAGTGGTGGCTCATTTGAATTCTGACACTTTAGACTTTAACAGATCGTACAATGAGCTATACAAACTCGTCATTGGACATAAATGAGTTATGTACCAAAGAACACTCTGAGTATTTTGCATTATCTGAAGTATGGCAAATGAAGTCGAAAAACTCAGTCTGTTCATTATTCCTACCAAGCGACTCATCAGCTTACACGCGCATACAAGAAGTTGATCAATATTCAGTCACTGATATGATGGAACAGTAAAAAACCGATAGCTAAAGGGAGTCAAAATGGCTGAAGATAGACCCGCTATACCAGAACCAATAAAACGAGAAGTCAGACAGCAATGCTGCTTCGGTTGTGCCATTTGTGGGATGCCTTTCTTTCAATATGACCATATTGAGGAATATGCCGACGTTCAGGAGCACACTGCGGACAATTTAGTCCTGCTGTGCCCCAACCATCATTCGGCAAAAACCACCAACAAGCTATCTAAAGAACGCATCAAAGCGGCAAAGAAACAGCCGTTTAATTCCACTCGTCCCCATACTTCGGGATTCCAAGTTGAGCCCTCTCAAGAACTGCTTACTCTGTTGGGCAACAATGTCGTGAGTGGTTGGTATCCAAATGGAAACGGCGATCATCATCCTGTCTGGATCAATGGTAAAAGTTACTTCACCATTCACAGCGATGAAGGCTGGCTGTCTGTTTCCCTTCAGGTGACGAATGTTCGAGGTGACATTCTTCTAGCTTTGGTGAGAGGGGAACTAATGGTCGCCACTGGTAATTGGGATTACGTTTATGAAGGCGAAAATATCAAAGTACGAGCTGGGCTCGGTGACATAATCCTTGATATGAACCTGTCAGACACGAAAGTTGAAATCCTTAGAGGTATGTTCCTTGACAGAACGATAGACGGGTATGTCATTAAAGACGATACCTTGATTACTCTATGTGAAGGCCAACCAAGAGGCTGGGATATCGGATGTTCTGCCCACGCTAATGGCTTCGGTGGCTGGGGGCTCTTGAACAAGAAAACGTCCCCTGATGTTCAAACACCAAGTGGATTCGGCTTCTTTAGAAGCTTCTAAAGTTATCGACTTGCCACGAGTTCAAGCTTTGGCAGACCGCCATAATCAGGTGAGGTATCCATCTTGATATTGTCTTTCAATATGCTTTGCATCTGGTTAGCTAACTCACCCCATTCGTCAACGTCAGAAACGAGGCGAGGAAGCATAGCCACAGGTCGGAGCGTCTGGGTTTTGCGCTCTTGTTCTAACTGCCCAAAATGGCGGGGGGCAACTCTTGCCTTTTGCCAGTCATTAGTTTGGGTATGTCAAAGTTACCTGAACATCTTTGTTCCAACTTCGAGATGCAACCAACTTTGGGGCAATAGTATGTTAGAGCGATCTGTAAAGTCATGTTGTTAACCTTATAGAATAAAAACTACAGTTCAGTATAAATAGCAATTGGTTCAATTATGATTTCATTTTCAGCACGGCCACCAAAAGTTTGCTCAAGATCATACATGTTTTCTGCAAGTGAATATATGTGAGCTAAAGGATTGTCGTTTTCACTTGGTACTGAGAATTTAGTTTTATGTTTACCGCCAATATTACTTATCGCCCCAAGAACAATAAAGTCTTTTGCAGTTTTTCTTGAATACTTTCTGTAAATTGATTTCAATGAATCCCTCAGGTGTTCATTATTTAAGCATGATGAGAATAGAGTTCCACCTAGAGTTTGTTGAAATCGAATAATATCATCTCCAAATAAGTTGAGTACTTGAACTAAACTTTTAGTAACTTTTTCAGGTAGAAAGTTCTCTTGATTTGCCACTGCTTGATTTATTGTTTTATCTAATTGGGATTGAATTTTTTTAAATTCATTAGATTTTGAGTTTTCAGATCTAAGCTTTTCTAAATACTGTATTTGCTCAGTAAATTTTAGGTGTATTAAAGAGAGGGTAGTTTCATTAAGGTTTTGTAAGAAATACTGAATCTCGCGAATATCAACAAATTTTCCTTGAGCTCTAATTCGAACAAAGGATTTATTAGATGCACATATCTCGGAATAGGTTAGATTATCGTTAGCTACATTAATTAATGAACCTGATTTTAAAAGTTCTGTCTCAAATATATTAAATGAATGATCATGAAGGAATTTTTTTGAAGTTGTAGAGCTAGTTTCACGAATTACATCAGCAATAACTCTGCCTGATGTGACTCCCTGTTTAGATGTCTCGCTGTCTTCATTTACTATTTGATCTTCATTTAGTACAAATTCAGTTACGCCTTCAAATAATTGTGATGAATAAGAGTAAAGTTTAGGTTCGTCTAAGTAGATAAAATTTTTGATCATTTTCTTGTCAGCCTTGTCCGTTTTTTGAAGCGCTTCCTCGCTTCATCCCTTTTAGCTTTTCGTTCTTGGATAAATTGTTCATGAGAGTACTTACGTTTTGTATCAACGTAAGTCCAAATTGAGAAGATCAGTGTTGCAACAACCGCAATCAAAGTAATTCCACTGATTATGATGTCTGCGAGCATGGCTCTTCTCCTATTGCTGACTTTGTTGGCTGCGATGCTTTCGCCTTTGCAGTCAATCTTCTGAAAATGACGAAACAAAGTATAAATGAACAGCAGGCCAAAATCATTGTCGATTGCGTGAGCTGTTCTACTTTTATCTTGTCAAATCCAGATTCAACTATTAGTAGAGCAAACATCAGGAAAGCATAGAGAGCAATGCCACATATGGAGATAGTGTTACTTGTAGACTTCCAGGTCTCATCACCAGTTAAATGCTCTATCTCATTGAATATTGAGATATGTAAAACAAAGCCAAATGCAATGAAATCTGCTGCTGTGAATTGATCTATACCATCAATAAAGATGCAAGCCAGAAACCGAAGTGCAATCGGTATTAACCCAATTGCGACGGTATAACAGAACCATTTAGTTAGTTTTGAAACGGGCTCGTATGATCTCGGCTGGCTCATGTTTCTCTCCATGGTGCTTCCCTAGCCAGTTAAAAAAATCAATCCTTCCTCAAAGTAACCACAACCCTGCCGATTACCTTGATATCTTCTGGTTTCGCTTCAATTGTGCTCTCGCCAAAGGCGATAGCCAGTTTCTTACCTGGAAAACGTTGAATGCGGTTGAACGACAGCAGGCCGTCCACGTCGATCAGGTACACACCAGAAACAGCATCAGTTGAAGATTTATCTACTAAGTAGATCGCTTCGTTCGTTTCCACTTCAATGGTGTGTTCAGCTTTCAGGTTGAAGCTGTTCATTCGACGAATGGGGTAGGCGATATCCCCGGTTTCGATAAGTTGCCCGTTTGCCAGACAAAAACTTTGTATCACAACCGTAGAAAGTTGGGTTACTTCAGGTGGATTTTTTTCGACAGCAGTATGGCTACCAGCTACATCATCAACTGGCTTTTCATACTTTTGTTCTGCCTCTTCGACATCTTCACCCAGTGCAAGCTGACGGATTGGCGTTCCCGTCGCCAAATGAATTCTAACCATGAGCTCATGTGAGGTTCGGTCATGCAAGTTCCAAGTGCTAAAAGTAGACTTGGGCACATCTAATAATTCCGATAACTCCAAAAAATCTTTACATCCCAGAATCCGTTTTAGGTTCTGAGTGAAGTCATGACCTTTCAAATAGTCTGGAGCAAGGATTTTTTTTCTGCTGTTCATTCTCACCTAGCGAAATATTTGACTCAGATCGTTAAATGGGATTTATAATCCAGCCAAATCTCAATTGAGTCTTGATTAAATCCCCTTTGGCGATCTATCATCCCTGTGACATCGAGTTTCACCGCCGACCAAAGCAAAAGAAACCCGATAAAAAAGCAAACCAACTCAGGAGCATAGCACCATGTTTTCCTTTAATACACCCCCGCTCGTCCCATATATGCGCTATGAAGAATTTTCGCGTTTAAGTGGCGAACCCCTAGGCACCATCAAGCATAAAGTTTCGAACGGTGTGTACATCATCAAGAAGAAAGAAAAGCCTTACGAAAAGCCCATGCTGAACATGTATGCCATGCACGAAATGGCCGCGCGTGAAGCAAAAGAGTTGTTGGGCTAAGTCATGCGTTTGTCCTCCCTGAACCCGACCAAAGAATACTGCCCGACATGGCTGGATGCCGTTGCCTGGGTTGTCATTCTTGTCCCGATATGTCTTTAAACAGTGTCTTTCATGGATGAGTAAATCGCTATGTGCGGATTACGTGAGCGCAAACAACGAGATTACAACGCTGTTTGTTGTGATTTTGCCCTGAACCACAACATGGAACAGCTCGCCAAACGCATTGGCGTGACCAGCGGCACCATGCTGCGAAACAAGCTGAACCCCGAGCAACCGCATAAGCTGTGCCCGGTTGATCTCGCCATGCTGTGCAAAGAGTCGGGTGACTTCACCATTCTGAATACGCTGTTTGCCGATCTGGGCGTGGTGACTGTGCCGGTGCCCACCGAAGCAGAAGACAAGAACCTGCTGGAACGCACCTTACTCAACAGCTCGCTGTCTGGCGAACTGTCTGGCGATGCAATGCGCTTGTGCAGTGCAGACCGTTTGCCTCGTAGCCAGAAGCGAAAAACCTTAGCCAAAGCTCAGGCTGCCATCAGCAACCTTGTGCTTTTAATCAACGATTTGGAAAACCGCACCACCGCCTTTCAGCCGCTCATGCAGTTCGGCTCGGATTTTCTGGCGAACGGTGCCCCCATTCCCGGACTTTCGTAAGGAGACACCCATGAGCCAAACCGCTCTGAAACCACAAACGCACTCCGCTGAAGTACACCCGTTCCTGCGCGGCCAGCCAAAGAGTGTGGCCGATGTGCATGTGGTGACAACCAATGCACCGAAGAAGTCGGCACTGGAATCTATCGCCGCAGCCAAAAGCCTGTTCACCCACGAGCACAAGCGCAACAAGCTGAAACTGGTTTATTGCACGCTGGATGAAGAACAGCGCCGGATGCTTTGCTTTTGTGCTGGCCTGAAACAGCTGCATGTCAGCATGAGTTTCGATGACTTCACCCAGGAAGAGGCCGCCAAAATTGCCACTGGCCTGAAGATGATGGCAGGTGTGGTTACCCGTTTTGAAAACATGGCTGGCCCTGTCGGTCGTCTGAACCCTTCCAATTTCTGTAGCTAATTGTTGTCGCCCTTTGCCCGCCTGGCGCGGGCTTTTTTTGTCACCTTGGTTAGGAGAAAACCATGAGTAATGCACAAGCGATACTGGAACAAGCGCAGCAGGCAAAAGCAGAAGCCGCTGAATTACTGAAAGAAGTGACCCGCCATTCTGAAGACAATTTAAAGCTGTTGAGCCGTTGTGAAGCGATTGTGCGACAGGCTTTGGTTCAGGTGAAACCGCGTACCGGTTCGCTGGAAGAACAAGCGGTCTCACTGGCAATGGATTCTGAAAAGCTGGCTGAAGCCATTCGGAACCGCAATTCGCATGATGTGGCCGTAGGCATCATGCAATTGGCGATGGAGTGCAAGGATGTGCTGCATATTCATGTGAGTTATGCGCCGCATGCTGATGAGTTGTATGTGAGAGTACTTCCAGTCACAACCCAATATCAACCTGATGTGCGTCAGGTTCGTCTTTTCTATGCATCGTTTTATTTCGAACGTGACGACATCAAAAACCTGCTGGCAATTGAAGACAAGCTGATCGAGCTGGTCGCCGAAGCGCGAGATAACGCGGAGGTGCAGGCATGAGTAATTTCACGATTCACGAAGTGATGATCCAATCGGCTAACTTCACTGAAATCTTAGCTGGGCGTAAAACCCATGAAGTCATATTGAGCGACAGCTATCAGGTTGGTGATGTCCTGAACATGCTGGAAATCGACGATAACGGCGATCACACCGGGCAGGAAATGAATTCGCAAATCACCCATGTGCTTGAAGGCGGCCAGTACGGCCTTGCGGATGGTTGGTGTGTGCTGTCGTTGTCGAATACTACACCATTGCAGGGAATCCGGCTCATCGGTTACCTGCGCGACCGCCTGCAGGAAAACTGCGATTGCACCGAAGCGGCTTACCCGCTCATCGAGAAAGCTGGCTGCACCACCGACGATGCCAAACGCACCGTTGATGCGGGTCGCTGCTGGGTGGATGAAGCCAATCACTTCCTAAACAAATTTGGGGAGGTCGTGGCATGAACTACCTTGCCGTATTCCTCTGTCCTGATGGCGGCATCATCCGCCATCAACAAACCGCAGAGCCTATGAATATCGAACTGGGTGAATTCGAAAGCCGTGGTGAAGCAGTACGCGAAGCCTGCGTAACCCTTGAATGCGAACACCTCATGAAAGGCGTGATCAGCAAAGGCCCCAATAAAGGCGGCTTCTTGATTGTGGATGCACAGGAGTTTGTGACGGTATGAGTAATCAAACTTTTCAAACTAGTCATGGCATTGTGACTGTTACGCCTCGCCACTTTAACTACTTGTATGGTGACTTTGCTATTGAATTAACATTGTCTCCGCCAGATTTGTCTGGCTGGAGTGTGGCCGTAGCATTACCAGAATCTATGGCTGAGAAAATCAATCAAGAATTTGTTCAACGTTGGGCGAATGACGCGATTGGCAAACTTGTTGTTGATGCCTCTACGTCATGAGTGATGTTTACTCAACACCGGAATACATCCGCAAGGCTTCAATTGCCTGCCAGAACTGGGCTCAGCAGACGTTAGATTTTGCTGAGCCTCAGCCAATCGCACTAATTCCCACCAAAATAGAAGCCGATCGCACGCCGGATGATATGACCATCAGCGAGCGCCGGCTTTACAACCTAAACCCTGCCGACCATGAATGGCGTCGTCAGTATTTTGGTGATCTGCCAGATTACCTGGCGCGTTATTTTGCCGATCGGTACATCCGTATTTTTGAAGCGGAAGGCCGTGCTGCAGCCAACATCTTTTTGCGTACCTACATGGGTGAAGACCTGCAGCACCGCATCAGCATGGTGCGCCAGCGCTACAGGCACCTGCCAACCATTCAGAAGATTGCTGTGATGAACGACGACGTTGATCAGAGCAATTTCAAGCATCAGCACGCTGTTGAAAAAGGCACGTTAGAACAGCTGATGAAGAAACCCGCTAAAAACCGCCGCGAACGTATTCTGGCTGAACTCAGCAAAGATGAAGTGGGGAACCTGGCCGCGCAAGTGGCAGTGCTGTTTGAAAAGTGCCTGCGTGATCTGTCTGAAGCGGTAAACCCCAAAGTGAAATATGAAGTGACCATCGTTCAGGCATACGAACATCTGGCCGAAATGTGCCGAAGCTTCGGCATTGTGCCGCCTGTTACCAAGCAAACCATACTGCCGGAAGATGCTGAGTGTGGTATCGGCAAATTAAGTAAAGAGAATTGGTGGAAGAACAAGTTGTGGCGTGCCCGCAATATCATGCGGGAACACCTGGCAATTGCCATGGGTGGGGTTTCTAAACTCGCCACGCCATACTGCAGCCGTGATTGTCTGGAAGAACACAAAGCCCAGTGTAAACGTAACTGGGACATGATCAGTAATCACGAACTGTTCGACGAAGACACAGAAGAAACCGCACAGCTGGAAGACATGGTGCTTAAGTCGGTCGCCAACCCAGCCATTCGCCGTCATGAGCTGATGACACGGGTTCGCGGCTGTGAAGACTTAGCCGCAAACCTGCAATTGGCCGGGCAGTTCTATACCCTCACTGCGCCTAGCAAATACCACAACAGCCGCAAGCGCCGAAAGAAAGGCGCCAGAAATACCTTTGTTGAACACTGGAACGGTGCCAGCCCGCGAGACACGCAGCAGTACCTGTGTCGCACCTGGGCAAAAATTCGCGCAGAAATGGCCCGGGCTGATATTCGCTGGTTTGGTATTCGCGTTGCCGAGCCGCATCACGATGGCACGCCGCACTGGCACATTTTGCTGTGGTTAAAACCAGAAGATGTAAAGGCCGCCAAGGCCATTTTTATTGACTATGCGGTGGAAGAAGACCGCGGTGAGCTTATTTCTAAACGCAGTGGCAAGCTGCTGCACCGTGCCCGCTGCGATGTGAAAACTATCGACCCGGACAAAGGCACTGCCACGGGCTATATCGCGAAGTACATCAGCAAGAATATCGACGGCTACGCGATGGATGACGCCGTGAGTAAGGAAACGGGCAAGCCCGTGCAAGACATGGCGAAAAACGTGACAGCCTGGGCGTCGCGCTGGAGCATTCGTCAGTTTCAGTTTTTTGGTGGTGCACCGGTTACTGTGTGGCGGGAACTGCGCAGGCTGGCAAACCTCGACCGCAACAGCTTTGCTCAGTACCTGTTCGAGCTGAACCGTAATGAACTGAATCAACTGTGGACCGACAGAAACCATGATTACGTCGGCCCGCATATGCCTGCGTATTTAATGCAAGGTAAAGAGATTCGCCAACGTCTGGTCGATAGCTATCAGCCTAAAGCCAAACTGAATGATCAGATTGCCGAAACGCTGCAAGCAGCAGATGAGGGCAACTGGCAGGGGTACGTTATGGGGCAGGGTGGCCCGTTCGCTAAGCGAAAAGAGCACCCAATTACCACCCATTACGAAGTCACGCCATTCGGGAACGAATACGGCGAGGCTGTCAGCCGCGTGAAAGGCGTGGACATCTTCAATGGGGAGTCCTCGGAAACCAAAATTACGCGGGTACGAAACTGGACCATACGCAAGAAATCGGCAACTGGCACAACAGCCGGTGAGGGCGCTCTTGTCTCTGGCGGCTCTGCCGCCTCTCGGAGTTCTGTCAATAACTGTACGGGTGCTCGGCCGGACAGGTTTGTCGATGATCTGAAAGCGGTGATCCGTAAAACCATCGGCCCTCTGGCCGACACCGACAACAATCTCAGCCGATTATTGGCTGGCCAAACGTTGTTTACCAATGATGGCGCCCGTTATCGCTTGCGTTCCGGACCATTGAACCGGCAATCCGGCTCGGTACCACTTGAAATTGAAACCACTTTCGCCACCAAACCCCAGCCTTATGGCGGCTGGGATGGTTGGGACGAACCTAAGAAACAGACAACACCCAAACATAAACCCGATACCGACCAGCCCGACTTGCTATCTCCTGCCAGCTGGCAGAGCGATGACGACTGGCCGTTGATTTGATGATAAGGAATAACAATGTGCTTTAACGCAGCAGAGCTAAAGGCGATTCAGCGGCAGATTCAAGACAACAGAGAGCGGCTGAAACGGGAAGGCGCATCTGGCGATGTGCCCCCTGAAGAGCGGCGCTCAACTTATCCCAGCCGCTATACTCTGAGTAACCCTACATCTCAGAATGTCCCATGAGCAAACGACCCAAGCGCCTGAGTACCCGGAACGACATGGACCTGTTCAGAAAGCCGGGCGCGATTGATATCAGAAAACAACGCCAGATCAAGGAAGAGCTGAACAAATCTATTTTGCAGGACAAAGGTGATTTGCTTGAAGTCTGCACCCGCTGTCATCACTACGGTATTATCCGCTACGACCATGAAACCCAGGAATACCACTGCATTAAATGTGGTGGCGTCTGGAACCCTCCCGAGCTGCCGGACTACTTTATTCGCTAGCCTGAATCGCTGTCTTTCTCTGCATGATCAGGAAAAGATGAGAGACAAAGCACATTTTCACTCGACTGTTCTATCACTCCAGGCAAGGAAATTAAGAAATTGGTTTAACACTGAAAACCACTGTATTAATATACAGTTGTTAGTGAGTTTGGAGGCGTAAATGTCTGTAGCGGAAGAGATAATGGGCCAGCGAAAGATGGACCAGACACAAAAACAGGACGATATTACGCTGGCTGCGCTGGAGATAGTGATCGACGGGGTAGCGAGTAGCAACGCATCAGTCAGGGCCAGGCAGGCGGGAGCCTACATTGCTGGCCTGATTATGGCCGATATGAAAGGGCAGTTGGATGCAAAGAAACAGGCGGCCATACTGAGCATTGTTGAAATGGCCGCCGAAATTGAAGGGAGTGATTGTTTTCGATATTAAAACATGGATAGTTGTTGGTTAAGGCTTTGCCGCGCCTCTGGTGGTAAGGCCTTAATGAGTGAAATAGCCAGTTCATGAGTGGTTTTGGCCGAAGGACTTAGCGTGTGTGCATAGGCCAACGCCATCACAAAGCGATGCCCGCAGTGCTGGCAACTGCAGTACACATCCGCCACATTATGAGAGAACCGGTTCGTTTTATTGATGACGGCCGCTTTCCCGCAACCGCAATACACCCTGCCACCCTGAGCGTATCCGCTCGGCTGCGTTTCTTGTACTTTTTTAGGCAGTTCCAGTGTGTGCTTAAATCCCATTTCAGACACAAACGTGTGTCCGCATTCCGGGTCCCGGCATGAACAGTAAAGCGCTGCTGTATCAGCAGAAAGGGGAACAGAGCGGCTGATTGAAGACGCCGATCCGCATTGGCAATAAACCCGCATATTTTTGACCTGATATGTTGATTTCTTGCTGTGAGTATATCAGGTGAACTGGATGTTTATACAGTTAACCACTAATTTTACAAACCATTCGAATAAACAATGCCTCATTTGAGGCATTGTCTGTAATGGGGAAAAGTCAACGTTGAATACGACTCAATACATCAGCAAATAAAAGGTTGGGGCAATTATCCCCATACATACGTGGTGGAGAAAAAAATGTTTCCAGTCACGTTCGATCGCAGTCAAAATGGTTTGAGCAAAATAGAAAAAAATTGTAAAAGGCACCATCAATGCAATAAAAAAACCTATTATTGGTGGAAGGTTGTATAATATGACATTAAAAAAGTTTAGAGTTAAGTAAACGAAACACAAAAAATACCAAAAAATAGAAAAGTACATTAAATTTCACCTTCAATAATATAGTCAAAATTCATTTCCGTAATAAATGGATTATAAGCGTATTTCTCATATCTTTGTAAGAGGAATCTAGACCTAAATAGAGATAATAACTCAAAATTTTTCCCACCATTAACATCGAGTCAAAAATGGTCATGTATTTTATATGTGATCACACCTCTAAATCGATTTTTATTAAACTCTAGCTCTTTAAGTTTAACAATAACGGACCAAACCTTCCGAACAGGAAATGCCTCCATTGAGGCATGGCCTGTGGTGGGATAAGTCAACGTTGAATATTATTCAATACATCAGAAAATAGAAAAATGGAGCAATTATTCCCATACAGATTTGATGGAACATAAATTTTTTCCAGTCACGTCTGTACATAGTCAAAATAGTTTGAATAAGATAGAAAATAATTGTAATCGGTACAGTGAGCCCAATAAAAATTCCTATCATTGGTGGAAGGTCATAATAAAATAGATCAAGAAAATCAAGAGCTAAAGTTATAAACATAGACAGATACCAAAAGATTGAGAAATACATTAAATTTCACCTTCAATAATATAGTCAAAATTAATTTGCGTAATAAATGCTTTATAAGCGTATTTCTCGTATCTTTGTAAGAGAAACCAAGACCTAAATTCAGATAATAACTCAAAATGTTTCCCACCATTAACATCGGGTATATCAAGTCCAAAATGGTCTTGTATTTTATATGTGATCACACCTCTAAATCGATTCTTATTAAACCCTAGCTCTTTAAGTTTAACAATAACCGACAAAACCTTTCGAATAGAAAATGCCTTATTTGAGGCATTGTATGTGATGGAATATGTCAACGTTGAATACTATTCAATACATCAGTATATAGAAAGATGTAGCAATTATTCCCATACAGATTTGATGGAACATCAATTTTTTCCAGTCACGCTTGTACAGATTCCAAATGGTTTGAACAAGATAGAAAACGATTGTAATCGGTACAGTCAGACCAAGGAAAAGTCCTAGTATTAGTGGAAGGTTATAATATATGCCAAACAAATCAAGGATTATATTAGCAAATATGAACAAATACCAAAATATTGAAAAATACATTAAGATTTACCTTCAATAACATAGTCAAAATTCATTTCTGTAATAAATGGCTTATAAGCGTATTTCTCGTATCTTTGCAAGAGAAGCCAAGACCTAAATAGAGATAATAACTCAAAAATTTTCCCACCATTAACATCGTGAACAGATATGCCTGTCCCATCTCGCCCACATCCGCCACGTTATGAGAGAATCGGTTCGTTTTATTGATCACAGCCGCGTTCCCGCAACCGCAATACACCCTGCCACCCTGAGCGTATCCGCTCGGCTGCGTCTCTTGTACTTTTTTAGGCAGTTCCAGTGTGTGCTTAAATCCCATTTCAGACACAAACGAGTGCCCGCATTCTGGATCCCAGCATGAACAGTAAAGCGCTGCTGTATCAGCAGAAAGAGGAACAGAACGGCTGATTGATGACGCCGATCCACATTGGCAATAAACCCGCATATTTTTGACCTGATATGTTGATTTCTTGCTGTGAGTATATCAGGTGGGCTGGATGTTTATACAGTAAATAAGTAATTGATCTGACAGTAAAGAGTCATAGTTGAAATGACGGTTATAAACCACAGTTTGACAGTGAAAAGTGCTGTTTTTACATCTGTCGAACGATATAAATGATTGATATTATTTTCTTTTTTTGAGAGGATTTTATGTCGAAAATTATTAACTATTGCAAGATTGATGGGTTAGAGTTGTCTGCAGAAAGCGTTCGGGATATCCAGATCATCAATTCCAAGCTTGAGCTTGGTGATATGTTGGCGACAATGATGGTCGCAGCTCCATTTGTTGAGATTTTTTCCAAGAAAATGAAACCTCACGAGCGAATCGAAACTATCTCAGATTATGATTGGGATACTTTTGCCAATGCACTGCTGGCAGTGCCGACAATTACCCGAAACCGTGTAAACATGATTGCAGAATCAAGGGCGTTAGATACATATGGAAAAGAAAGGCAATTTTGGTCGTGCGTTGAAAAAGCTAGCCGCTAGTTCTTTGTTGCTGCTGCCTCTTGTTGCGAACGCAGGCTATACGCTTGAAGAAGCCTATCAGGAAGTAAATCAGCAAACAGCTCGCTGCTTGAAAATGAAAAATCGACCAGTCGATGTTGTCCAGGATGCCTGGTTTGATTCGTTGAGTGCAGATCAGAAGCGTGCGGTTCTTTTTGAATTATCGAAAAGAGCTATGGACCGCTGTACATTAGAGCAGAGAGAAAAGTACTCTTGGGCTCTGGTGAAGCAGGCAGGCGAAACGGGTGACATGAAAGGTCTGAAAGATTGGATTGAGCTGAATAGCCCTATCGAAAGCAAAGCGCAGACCATCTTGAATTCACTGCCGGAAAAAGAAATCAATCGGTTGTCTTTATCGGATGATTTCTACTATCCGTTTGATTCAATGTCTTTGAGAGACAAACTCACTTTTGAGTAAGCTAGTTAGACTTAAAACCCAAGGTTAGTTGGGTTTGGTGTCCATAGAAATTAAAAAGGTCGCATCAAGCGACCTTTCTGTTCTGAATGTTACTTGCGGTATAGTGCTTTATGCACCACGCAATTATAAGATTAAGCGACTTCGAGAGGGAGTGGCTTAACTTCTGTTTCCAGAACCATGTTCTCTGCTTCCCAGGTGTCCAGCCTTGCCTGCATGTTAATCCAGAAGGCAACGCCTGTGCCCGTGGCTTCGGCTAAACGTCGGGCCATTGTGTGAGAGCACTTCGAGTGTCCATTGATGAATGCGCTCAACGTCTTTCTTGTTACTCCGAGTAGTTCGGCAGCCATAGTTACAGAAATCCCTCTCTCTTCAAGAATTTCTTCTTTGAAAAACTCGCCTGGATGAGATGGCTTTCTTAGTTGCTTCATGTTTGACTCCTAAACATTGCAATACTGCAACAATGCTTATTTTCAGGAGCGGGACTTTATCTGTTTACCGTGATAGTCACAATAGTCAAGGAATGTAGCTCCTTCATCAGCAACTTCAAAGGTAACTCGCCAGTTTCCGTTAACCTTGACACTGTAAACGCCTTTTCCTGCCCCCTTTTTTTCTGCAAACCTGTGTTGATACACAGCCTTTAAATCATGAGGATGATGTGATGCCGCAATAGCATCCAATATCATTCTCAGTTTGTTAGCATGCTGAGAATTTATCCCTGACTCATCCCCATTATAGTGAAACTTTTCCAGTCCTTTGTGATGAAAATCTTTGATAGCCATGATTGGCGACCTCCGGATACAAATAGAAAGCTCTATGACAGATAGACATGATAAGACTCCATATATTTTTTTTCATAATTTCAATAAGTTAATTGATAAATGCTAGTTGCCAGATACAAGAATTTAAATATCAATGCTTTAGTTTCTATTTTCCAACAGTATTACGAACATCTCAGTGTTTGAGGTTTGTTGTAACCTGTAACGTAACACTACTCGCTACTTTGGTGTGATGCAAGCTCTTTGATGAAAAAAACATCAAACTATGCCCATTTAAATAAAACTGCGTTGATATCAAAGGGGTTGTTGAGGCAGGCAAAAAAATCCCCCGGTTTGCGGCCGGGGGTAAACTGCGATGGGACAATGCTGTGTCTTCATCGGGGGCAGATTATCTGACTTTGATACCTTAGCAATTGAGTAAATCATTAAAAATGGTTGGTTTCGGCATGCATCTCTATCTGTATGAAATTTAATGATAATAACTCTTTTGATTTGCGGCGGACGTTTAAGATGCTTTTTCAAGCTCTGTGTTGAAGTGCAAATGTAAATCCCGGTACGGCGCGATCTCCGGGTCGTTGTTCACCTCATCCATGATCAGTTCACAGACAGGGATAACCTCATCGCGAGCGTACTCCCGGCTGACCTTCTCGATGTCGCCGAAACCTGCCGCATTGGTGGGCACGATGCCGCCTTTGCCGGGCGGGAACCGGTGCGAAACCAGCACATCCTGCGCGGTAATGTTCTTGATACGTTCAAACTCATCTTTGGTGGCAATGTCGCCTACCGGAATCAGCTGAATGCCTTTCTCTTTCCCGTTCGGGATGTTCACAAACATGCTGCGAAAGTTGCCCACCCCCTTACTGCTGGCGATCTTGGTTTTCATCATTTCCTCGTCTTCAGCGCTCAGGTTCGGGTCTGTGGCGTAGAAAATGAAGCCCATGTGCGCACCGTTTTTGTAATACCGACGACGGAACAAGGTGGCATCTTTGTTCAACAGAGACGACTGCATGCCCCCCACGTAATCGGGCAATCCGTATACCTGCTGCTTCGGGTCGTACTGGGGCAGCCAAATTACATCCTTTGCTTTATAAGGCCGCTTTTGGTCTTCCCGCTCTAGCAGCCAGAAATCGCCGTTTTTCCGTTTCCGCATGAACATCGCAGGCAATGGGTAATACCCCATAACGCCGCCAGCACGGTTGCGTAACTTCAGCAAGGCGCCTTGCCCAAACTGAAAGTAATCACGGCAGAACTGAGCCATGTGCCGGCGGCGGATGTTTCCGCCGCTCTTGAAACGGCCGGATACATAGTTACCACGGGCGATCAGCATACTGCCGTGATAGGCGTTGGCATGGGCAAGCTGTGCCAGCCCTTCAGGATTAATGGGCGGCTCCCAGTAGTCCTCGCCATCGTTATAGAACAGATCCGTGTATTCCGTCAGCCAGCTGTTGCTGTCGACAACTTCAATATCAGAGCCAATGGAATAGGAACTTGCCAGGGTTTCTGGCAGGTGTTCGTCATTGGCGGCGGTGGTGATCAGTGCTTCTGTCATGCTGCGGTAGCCCAGGTTGATTTGCGTTTGCTGTTATGGTCGAGCGGTTCATTGATGATGGCGTGGCTGATGGCCCAGAAAGCATCGGCATGGCCTGTGGTTTCGCTGCGCTCGGCTTTGAAGGTCATTGCGTTACCGCTTTTGGTGCTTTCGCGCTTAATTGCCATGAAGGCCATAGCGATGTCTTTGTGTTCCGCATCGAACTGCAGACGGTCGGCATCCACAATGTCGATCATCTTCAGTACCAGGCGGTTTTTATTCTCGGTTGAATAGTGAATCGCATGGGCCTCGCGGGGGTGTTTGGCGGTTACCAAATCCCACACGCCAGCACCAATGCCCGTGGTATCGACACCCAGATAAGTCACGTTGTAGCGCTCGAATACTTTTTCAATTTCCGCCACATGGTGCTGAAAGTTCAGTCCTTTCCAGTAGTGTTTTTCCAGGATCCGGAATTTTTCCAGCGCGACAGCAGGCGGTGCGACGACAACCAGGCAGGCATTGTCCCGCGTGCGGCTGGGGTCGTATCCCAGCCAGACCTCACGGTTACTGAACGGCCGTTTCTGATGCGGTTTGAAGTCCTGCCAGTGGGCGGCATCCACCATGGCTTTTTCCAGCTTGGTGAACTTAAACACACTGTTGCTGCCGTCCACGAATACGCACATGAACAGGTTGGCAAAGTCGTCGCCGCTGTATTCGTCGCGCAGTTCGTCGATGTCGAACAGGTCACAGCCGCCTGCCGCTGCATCTTCAATGGTGACCACATAACGCCACTGCCGATCGGGACACAGGCGGCCACCGTCGCGGAATTCATCAAAGCCGGGAAATTCAATTTTCTGACGGGTGTCTTTGCCTTTCTTCCAGGCATCCCCGGTCCAGAACGGATACGCCTGATGGGTTTTGGATGACGGCGTCGAGAAATAGGTTTTCCGCCATTTCTTATGCGTCGCCATGGCCGAAGCCAGTTTGTTCAGCTCGTCGAATTTCGGGATCCAGAAATATTCGTCGATATACACATGGCCGTGATAACTCTGGGCGGTTTTGCTGTTGGTCGACAGGAATCGCAGCTCTGCCCCGTTACTGAGGATGATCGGGTTACCGCTTAACTCAATGCCCAGAAATTCCTGCGCAATCTGGATGATGTAGCTGCGGAAGACCTCAGCCTGCGCACGGGAGGCCGACAGGAAAATCTGATTGTCGCCCGTGAGAATGGCGTCTTCCAGTGCTTCGGCGGCGAAATAGTAAGTTGCGCCGATTTGGCGGCTTTTCAGAATGTTGCGGATACGCTGATGCAGGTTGTCCCGCATCGTCAGCTGGTATTTGAACAGGCTGTCGTGCAGCTCTGTAAAGTCGGCTTCCCCGATTTCGCTGATGTCGTTCTTTGCCTTCTTGCCGCGTTTTTTACTGTTGGCGCCAGCTTTGTCACTTGCTGCTTTCAGATAAGCCTTTTGCTCTGGTGTCCTTTCATTGCCTGAGCTTTGCTGCGGTTCGCTTTGCTTCACCGACTGAGCCCGCTGCTTTTTCAGCTTCACATGCTTTTCAATCAGCATGTCCAACTCTTTCAGCTGGCCGGGTGTTTTCTCGGCCTGATCGGTCAGCAGCACAATGCGGCGGGCGATTGCTTCGTCCACTTCTTCTTCCCGCAACATGTCGCGCCAGCCGTGTTTGTCTGCCCAGTGGTAAATGATGCGGGCATTCGGCAGGTCGAGTTCCATGCGGATTTCATCCGGCGTATAGCGCCGGAGGTAGAGACGTTTTGCCGCCTCGCGAATTTCAGATGAGTATGCCATGCCCGCATTTTACTGGCGTTTACTGCGAAAAAATCCGCTTACCGTTCGGATGCATTCTGAAACGGCTGAAATCCGAATTTCCAAGAACAAACCAGCATGAACACTGGCTTTAAAAGTCGTATCTTTGCCGTGACCTGATACGTAAACAGCGATTTCGCGAACTGAATAACGGTAGAAAGATGGCGAAAACCAGTGATTGGAAAATTGTAGCGACAGAAGGTGCCACAGTTGATGGCCGAAAACTTCTACGCCAGTGGTTTAAAGAAATGGCTGAGCAGTATTCTACTCAGGAGTACACAGCCATGATTTGGCCGGAACATTTTCGATTCGGTGGTTTCGGCGATAACTGGGGAACGGTTGAAGCTGTTAAAGCCGAAGAACTGAACGGAAAAATGCGCTTGTTCGCAAAGATTAAGCCAAATCAATACCTTCTGACAGCCAATAAGCTTGGGCAGAAACTTTTCACCTCGATCGAAATAAACCCAGATTACAAAGGCGAAGGGCGATGCTACCTGAGAGGACTGGCTGTGACTGACTCCCCAGCATCTACAGGCACGTCGAGGCTTGAATTTTCGGAGAGGAATGGACAAGTCAAAGCCATTGAATGTGATCAACTTGAAGAGCTGGATTTTTCTGAATGTCAGCCAAACGCCTTAGTTCAAGCTATTTCAACACTGTTTACTCATTTCCAATCTGGTAATCCCACATCAGAAACACAACCCGAATCGGCATCAGAGGACACCGACGTGACTCCAGAGCAACTGAAAGCGGCGCTGAAAGAACAGTTCAGCACCATGAAAACCGAACTGAAAACGGAGCTGGAAGAAAGTCTGACAGCCAAGTTTTCCCAGAATCCGCAGGTCGATGAACCTGAAGAAGGGGGCGATGCAGGCAAAGAGACGACGACTGAAATACAGAACTTCTCTGCCGAAAGCTTCACCAAAGCACTGCAGGACGGCCTGAAACCACTGACTGACAAAATGGAAGGTCTTGAGCAGAAGTTTGCCGCCCTGAATGTCGAAGCCGACGGCCAGCGCCCTGCGGGTGAAGGTTCAGACGCAGACAAAATGGAGGTGTTTTAAATGCTGAATGCTGTCTCTACTCAATTTCTGCACGAGTTCTGCAACGCCACCGTTGAAAGCGCTGGTGCTGCGGCTGGCGCCCGGATGTTTAACATCACACCACCGATGGAAACCAAACTGCGCCAGGCCATCATGCAGTCGGATGCCTTTCTGGGCATGATTGCACTGCTGCCGGTTCAGCAGATTAAAGGCCAGGTGATCGATGTAGGCAATGATGGCTTGTCAACGGGCCGTGCTGAAGGCCGGTTCAGTGTTGAAGTCGGACAAAGCGGCAATACCTACGAACTGACCAAAACCGATTCCGGTGCGCATATTCTCTGGGAAACCATGACCCAGTGGGCGAACTCGGGCTCGAAAGGCGACTGGCTGAAGATGATGAAAAATGCCATCTCACGCCGCTTTGCACTGGACATGCTGCGGGTCGGTTTCAATGGTACGTCCATTGCGACGATCACCAATCCGGTTGCCAACCCGTTAGGTCAGGACGTCAATAAAGGCTGGCTGACCATCGTGAAGGAAAAGAAAGCGGCGCAGGTACTGGCTGCCGCTGTTCTTGACCCGACAGGCGCCACAGCTGATTCCTACAAAAACCTTGATTCACTCACGCAAGACCTGATTAACACCACCATTGCCCCGGAGCACCGTCAGGACCCGGACCTGGTTGTGATTGTCGGCTCTGATCTGGTTGCCGCCGAGCAGCACCGTCTACTGGAAGCGGCAGACACGCCAACCGAACATAAAGCGGCGCAGCAACTGGCGAAGACCATCGCTGGTAAGAAGGCTTACACGCCGCCTTTCTTCCCGCCAAAAATGATTTGGGTCACCAATCTGAAAAACCTGCAGATCCTGACGCAGGAAGGCACACAGTGGCGGAAGCAGGAAAACAATGAAGACCGCCTGCGTTTTGAAAACAACCACATCCGCATGGAAGGGTATGCGGTGGGCAACCTGAACAAGTTCGCGGCCATTGAAGAAGTCACGGTCGCTGAACCTCAGCCTGCGGCGTAGGAGTGAATCATGGTTAGCCCGTTAAAACGTCAGCGAGACCAGTTACTGCAGTCGGGCACACAAACCGTGGCGCAAGCCGCCACGGTGAACACCGACAGCCTGCACTTGCGCCTGATTGAGTTTGAAAACGACAAGAAGGCACTGAAGAACTTCAACGCCATTGCTGACCGCATCGTCCATAAACGCGATGTGCTGGTGCCCAAGTACCGCCCGGTTGCAGAAACCTATTTGGCCGCTGGTGAGCACTACGAAAACCCGATTTTCACCACCCTCACGCTGTGGCTGTTTGATATCGGTGATCTGGAAACCGCGATTGCCTGGTGCCTGAAAGCTATTGAAATGGACTTACCGACACCGGAGAACATCAAACGCGACTGGCCGACCTTCTGTGCCGATCATGTTCTGGAATGGGCCGAGCGCGAAGCCGAGCGCGGCCACAGCATTGAGCCTTACTTCAGCCAGGTGTTTGAGAAGGTGATGCATGACTGGCGGCTGCACGAAAAGGTCAGCGCTAAGTGGTTCAAGTTCGCCGGATATTACCTGCTGCGCGATGACGAAGGAAAACCACGTCCGGCGGCTGTGGGTGACATCGACACTCTGGAAAAGGCGCAGGCACTACTGCAAAAGGCACATGAGTATTACGACAAGATTGGCGTGAAAAGTGTCTTGGACCGTATCCCTCAGCGTATCAACGCCCTGAAGGACGGCAAGAATTTATAACGGCTCCTAACCCCGCCGCGCCTCGGCTGGCGAGGATAAGACAGTGTTTCACTCGTCTGAATCCGTCGACCCAGTGGGCAGAGGCGCACTCATTAAGGAAAGGCAACGATGAGCTTTGGCGGCAAACAAATCTCACAGCAGAACACAACGATTAGCAACGGGGAATGGCCTGAACTTTCAACCGAAGAGTTTCGCAAATTGCGACGTATCGCTTTTGTGTTCGAAGAAACCAGTCTGGCAATGGCTGTCAGCATTGCCGCGATGGAAGTAAATGACGAACTGAAAGATGTTGACCCGGTAAAGATAACCGGAAACAAAGTGTTTGCCTACAAACGCGCAGTGTATAGCAGGGCACATGCCGATTTGTTGCCGGAGTTCGCGACTCAGGATCGCCGAGAAGTGGCAGAGAATGCAGCGGAAGATTCTCCTGAACAGGCTGCCCGTTTCCGCGCCCAGTCAATCAGAGATATTTGTTTGTTGCTGGGACGCAGCGCTAATGGTGTGGAGCTGATTTGATGGAGACCAAATTGCAGCACTTGCACGGTTATCTGGTTGACAGCCTCAATGTGCTGGTGCACGAGGGCAAGATACACGCAACACAGGCAGGCGGTCAGGTCATTGTGGACGGTGAAGACCGAGGGAACGAAGGCTTTAGAGTTGCCTACTGGCAGTACGATGCGGGGCTGCTCATTGAAGGGTTCCCGCACCTCAAGATTGATCCCAAAAACCTGTTTGCCCTCCTGGCGTGCTGGTTGGATGAATACGACAGTGATCGGGATGTACTGGACGACCTGCGTGATCCTGAAATTGAAGTTGAAGAAAACAATGAGGCGACAGCTGATGTGCTGATTCGAATTACGTTTGCTGAACCGATCGAAATTGTTCCGGACGAAAACGGCCTGATTGTATGGAATGGCAAACGTTACAAAGTCAATCCGGTAGATATCTGGGTGGCTGAAGAAAGCGAGATAAACAATGAAACCGGTAATCACGCTTAATGCCAGTGATGCGGTTTCGGCAAGGAAGGCGTTAGAAGCGTTAGCGCTCCCTCCTAAGAAGCGATTTTGGTTACTGAAAGATTTGGGCCGCTGGGAGATTCGCCAGACCAAAAGCCGGATTCGCAGACAAAAGGATGTGAACGGCAAGCCATTTGAAAAGCGTAAGCAGGGCGAAGACCCGGTATTAGCCAGCTTTACCCAGGGAATGGAACCCTATGTGCAGGACCGGGTGACTTTGAACCTGACCTGGAAACGTAAACTGAAAGGCAGTAAAGCCGCTGCCAACCAATTGGGCTTTATCGAGCATCAGAGCGCTGCAAAGCACATCAAAAAAATGAATCGTCGTTTTGGTGAGCCGGACTACGGAGCGCCTGCCACAGATAAGCAGGCCATCGCTCTGAGGCGATTGGGTTACAAGCTGAAACGTAAAGGTGGCGGCTATAACCGACTGAGCAAGCGGAATATTGCCAAACGAATGACGATAGGCCAGGCGGGCGTAATTATCCGCATGATGCGGACGGGGTCTCGAAAAGGTAAGCAGAGCTGGACGATAGAAAACCCACAACGTGAGTTTTTAGGAACATCAATAGAACGTGTGCGTGCTCGACTGGTACAGAACATTGAAAAAGCCAGGCAGCGCAGATAACGACAAGCAAAGGATAGAGTAAATGGCAATCGGAACCGTTGATGTCAACAACCTCAACTTAGGGCAAGGCGACGTGCCGGAAATCGAGCGTCATTTGCTCTTTATCGGCAGTACGTCAAAAGCTGAGCTGCAGGGCAAGCTGACCCATGTGTCTGCAGCAACCAACTTGGATGATGTGGTGGCAGATGATGCCCTGGGCCGCAATGTGATCGCCGCGCAGCTCAATGGCAAGCAAAACTGGACCGCAGCTATCTATGCGTTGGCAGACGGCCAGACCTGGGAAGACGCGGTGGATGCGGCCAACCTGACCGGCTCTTTCGAAGGCATTGTGATTGTGGATGAAACCACAGACAAAGCCGGATTTGATGCCATGCAGGCCAAGCACACCGAACTGGTGAGCAAGCTGGGGCGCTGGGTGTTCTTTCTGGCTGCCGTACCGGGCATTGATAAAGCGGCGCAAACCTGGTCGGCCTATACCGGCTCAATGGTCACCTTGGTGAAGGATGTGGCAGCCAACATGGTGGTGCCGGTGCCCCAGCTGCATGGCAACAATATCGGGGTGCTGGCAGGTCGACTGTGTGACCGCAGTGTCACCGTCGCCGATACGCCCATGCGAGTGGCAACCGGCAATGTGCTGGGAATAGGGGATACGCCTGTCGACAGTGACGGTAAAGAACTGGATATGGCGACCATTATTGCACTGGCGACCGCCCGTTATTCGGTGCCGCAGTGGTACGCGGACTTTCCGGGGATTTACTGGGGGGATGCCACCACGCTGGAAGCGCCAGGCGGCGATTATCAGGTGATTGAATACGTGCGCCCAGTGCACAAGCTGAACCGCCGGGTTCGAGTGAAAGCGATTCGCCGGATTGGCGACAAAATCCTGAATTCCACCCCGGCGTCTATTGAGCGCAATCGTCAGTATTTCAGTGCAGACATGCGTCAAATGTCGAAGACCACCGAAATTGGCGGCATCACTTTCCCCGGTGAAATCATGAAGCCACGGGAAGAAGATGTGACGATTCAATGGCAAACCAAAACCAAAGTGATCATTGGCCTGATGGCCCGCCCGCATAACTGCCCGAAACATATCGCAGTGAATATTGCACTGGATTTGACTAACCCAGCGGATGCGGAGGCTTAATGCGTATTTCCGGAAAAAATATGCGATTCAATCTGGGCGACATCCGATTGAGCGCACAGAAGTTCACCTTGTCGATTACCGATAACAGCGCGGTGTCTAAAACCAACGGCGTGCCGGATGGCTACGTGGATGGCGATGTAGAAGCATCGGGCGAAATGGAGCTGACCACCTCGCAGTTCAACCTGCTGAACAAGGCCGCAGCCAATGCAGGCGCCTGGCGCGCACTACCGGCATTCGATGCCATGGGTTACGGCAAGATTGATAAGGATGAGCTGAAAGTCGAGATGTTCGGCGTTCGCATCAAGATTTCTGACTTGCTCGATGTTGACAGTAACGGCGGCAGCGCCCTGGTGCACAAAATCCCATTCGATATTACCAGTCCGGACTTCATCAAAATCAACGGTACATCGTACCTGCGTGATGACGAAACCGAAGATCTGGTTTTCTGAGGATAGCGAATGCCGGACGTATTTGATCATGCCAGTGCTATCGAAGCCAAATTCAACCAAATGGCGCTGGACCGACAGCTGGGTGCCACGTCCCGCCAGACGGACAACCAGACCAGCGCGACGGAGTGCGCGGAGTGTGGCGACGCCATCCCGGAAAAACGCCGTCAACACATACCAGGGTGTCAGTACTGCACCCCATGCCAGGAACTCGCAGACAAGGGGAAGCTGTGAAGAATTTCATTCTGAAACGTCGTTACTTTGAACACGGCACATACGGAACGCTTCATCGTGAAGATGGCAGCACCGTTTGCTGCATGGTTGAGCGTCCGTTTTTAAACAACAAAAAAGGGGAATCCTGTGTGCCGGAAGGCACGTACACCCTTTATCCGCATCAAAGTCCGAAGTTCGGCAACTGCTACGCATTGGAAGCTGAAAGCCTGGGAGTGACCCGTTACGGGCCGAGCCAGAGGACTCACATTCTGATCCACAAGGCTAACTCTCCATCGCAGTTGCAAGGCTGCCTGGCCCCTGGTGTTGATTTTGGGTTTGTCGGCAATGAGTGGGCGGTTTTGAACTCAGCGGCAGCGTTTCACAACCTGATGGATGAGCTGGCCGGAGCGCCTGCTGTTCTGACCATTCAAAAGGATTAACAGCATGTGGGACAAAGTGAAACAGCTAATCGGCACCGCAGCCCCCATGGTCGGTACCTTGATTGGTGGCCCGGCAGGTGTTGCAGTCGGCGGGCTGATTGCCAGCGCGCTGGGTGTTGATAACACCCCGGATGCCATTGAGCACGCGATTAAGAATGACCCTGATGCCTTTCTCAAGCTTAAGCAGATTGAGATGGAGCACGCACAGGAGCTGAAACGCCTGTCGCTGGAAGAAGGACGGCTGGCGATGGAATCCGCCCGCATTGCAATGGCGGATACCCAGCACGCCCGTGAGCAGCATAGAGATCACTGGATGCCGAGCGCGTTGGCAATTTCCATGGTCGGCATGGTGGCCCTGATGTTTACCGCGCTGCTGTTCGGTCCGCCAATGCCGGAACGCTATGACAGCGTGCTGATGATCATTGTGGGCGCTGTACTGACCGCATTTTCGACGGCCATTGCCTACTGGCTGGGAAGCAGCAAAGGCAGTGTTGATAAAACCAAACACCTGAAAACAGGGGGATAGATGACCGACACCACACGCCAGACATCACCGGAACGGACGAATTTAAGTGCAATTGTCCCTGTGCTGAGTGTGGCCCTGACAATTTTGGCGGCTTGCATTGGCTATCTGTTTATTCAAACGGCGGCCAACAAGCTGGCAATTTCTGAACAGCGCGCCTATGTCGCTGAAAACTATGCTACGCGGGATGAGCTGAAAGCAGGCTTTGACCGCCTTGAACAACGCCTCACCGACGGGTTCAACCGTCTGGATGAAAAACTGGAGCGAGTAAAACCATGAGCAAAACAATCACCCTAACCGTTGCAGGTACTGACGTCATCTTTCAACCCACCCCGGACCTGTATGCGGAATACATGGGCCAGATTGCGCAGGGCAATATTTCCGATGGCGCCCACAACTTCATCATGCAATCGGTAGGTGAAGACGGGAAGGAATACCTGAGAAATTTGACTGGAGAGAACCCAGGCGCAGCCATACAGCTGGGGTCGACGTTGATGCAGGCATACGCGCCTAAAATCGCCATCTCCGTAAAAAAATAAACAGCAAGGTCACTGCACTGGATAACAGTGACCTTGCCCAGATGCTGGCATTTCGTCGCAAGTGGCTGCCGGGTGAGACGGATGATGAAACCAGTCTTGCCCAGGCGACCTGGCTGGAAAAACGCTACTGGGAAAACATGGCCGCAGCGATGGCCTCTGGTGTGAGCAAGGCATTTTCAGGATAAACCATGTCATTACCCGAACCGCTCCGATTTACCGTTGGACTGATCGACCAAATCTCTAAACCGCTGGGGAATATCCAGCGTCAGTTTAGCGGTATGGCCAGTTCTTATCGTGACGGCACCCATACCATGGTTGCTGGCGCGGCGGGTGTAGCCGGTGCGGGGATTGCCCTGCAGCAAGCGCTGATGCCTGCCATTGAAATGGACCGGGTGTTAGGAGAAGTGAAGTCTCTGGGGGTTGCGGATGAGCAGCTTCAGCAGCTCAGTGATACTGCACTGAATTTTGCCGTGGAGTATGGCAAATCTGCCACTGAATTTGTTGCGGCCAGTTACGACATCAAATCCGCTATGGGGGATTTGACGGGTGATGAGCTTTCAAATTTGTCGAGAACAGCCGCGATTACTGCTGCGGCAACAAAAGCTGATACCAAAACGATAACTGATTACTTCGGAACCATGTATGGCATTTTCCAAGATCAGGCGACGGTCATTGGGAAAGATGCATGGGCCGATCAGCTGGGTAGTTACACAGCATTAGCGGTGGAACGATTCAAAACTGATGGTGTGAAACTGTCTCAATCTTTCAGGGCGTTAGGGAATGATGCAACGGTTGCAGGTGCCGGTTTAGGTGAACAGTTTGCAATCCTTGGGCTATTGGGCAACCAAATGGACGGCGGTGTAGCTGCCACCAAATACCAGGCTTTCATCAGTAAAGCCGCCGGTGCGGGAAAATCACTCGGGCTTAATTTCTTAGACGCGAATAACCAGCTGCTTGATGCGGCCTCAATCATTGATGTCATCAAGGGCAAGTATGGCGACTCGTTAGATGCTTTAGAAAAAATGAAATTGGAGAAAGCTTTCGGTGGTAAGGAAGCGATGTCCTTCATTTCAACGCTGTATGGGCAAACCAAGGAGCTCAGGAAGCAAATTGCAGATTTCTCCCAGGTCAAAGGGCTTGATCAAGCCATGCAAATGGCCGGAGCAATGACAGACCAATGGGAGCGTTTAGAGCAAGGACTATTCGCTGTACGTGCGGCATTCGGGCAGGCGTTACTCCCTTCCATTTTGCCTGTGGTCGAAATGCTTGCTGATGGCGCCAGGGAGGTGCTGTTGTGGACAAAACTGTTCCCCAACCTGACCAAATATATTGGTTATGCAGTGCTCGGGTTTTTAAGTCTGACCGCTGTCGGCGGCGCATTCACCGTCATGGTTGGAGCCGCAAAAATGGCCTTTTCAACCCTGATGCTTCTGATGTCTCCCATTACCGGAACCGTGGCGCTCGTCGCAGCAGCATTCGCGGCAGCAGCGTTTGTGATTTATGAGTATTGGGACCCAATTGCTGCCTTCTTTTCGGGGGTATGGGAAGCGCTGAGCGGAACATTTTCGAATGTCTTTGGCGTGAGCAACGAGACATCGGGCGCATTGAGTGAAGTGTTCAAAGCTGTGAGCCTTTTATGGGGAGCCGTGACGAACCTTTGGGACAGTACTTTCGGGCTATTTGCTGAGTTTTTGTCAGCATCTGATGGCTTGAACGCGTTTACCGAAGTCGGCCGCTTATTTGGCATGACGATAGCGAATTCATTCATGTTGGTGATTCAGGTGCTCAAGCTGGTTGCAGCCACCTTTACCTCTGTAATTACCGGCATTACGGCGTTGTGGAATTTTGCTTTTTCAGGGTTCAGTGACACCTCAGTCTTTGCGCCGTTTATTGAGGCCACTGAAGCATTTGGGCAGGCATTCTGGGGTGTGGTCGGCACTTTATGGAAACAAGTGACCGACATGATTAATTGGGTGATTAAACAGGTCAACCTGATCCCTGGAATTGAGATTGGCCTGATTGGTGAACAGCCGGACATCAAGATTGATGCTGTGGCAAAAGCTCAACCCCGAGCACAAGTACAACCCGGTGGCGTGGCGAAAACACTGTCGAACTATCAGAGCAGCTCGACCCACTACGGGGGCGTCAGTATCTATGCCCAACAGATGAATAACCCGCAGGACTTCGCGAACGAAATGGAGATGTTTGCCGGATGACCTATCAGGACATTTTGATTGAGAACGGCGATGTCGTGCTCGATGCCGGGCGAAACCCGGTACTGATTCAGGACCGGGCCGTAATTGCGCAGGACATCAAGCACGCGATTATTGAATCCGGTCTGGCTGTAGCCCTGATTGCAGAGCGCAGCCGCAGCAAGCGCCGTGACATCAGTACCCAGATTGAATTGCTGGTTGAAGAAGATGTACGCCTGGTTCCGGGAACCGTCCGGCTCGAAGAGCCCACCCCCGGCACCATCTGGGTGTTTGCCACCACGCGGGATTTCGGCACGTTAGAACTGGAGGTCAGTCATGGCTGAGATCCCAAAACCTGACTATGCCCAAATCGTGAAAGATGCCGGGGTGCCCCTGGATAAAGACAGCTGGAAGCAGGTGCTGAAAGCCGAGATGGCCGCTGAAGAGGCCATCATCAATAACGACTCGCCGTTCTCCCCGTTCTGGCGCCTGATTGAAAATGCGGTGATCCACTGCACCGTGTGGCTGGTTGACCGGCTGATGGTCAAACATGTGCTGCCGAACACCTTTCTGGCAACGGCCGCCGGGGAATGGCTCGACCAGCAAGCCTGGGCCTGTCAGACAGAACGGAAAGGCGCCAGCAAGGCATCCGGCCATGTGGCGTTTCAGCGTGCCGCCGCGCAGGGACCGGCCCTGATGATTGCGGCCGGCACCTGGATCCAGACCGATGTGATTAACGGTCACATTTACCGGGTCCGGGTCACTCAGGACACGGAGCTCCCGGAAAACCAGACTCTGGTGTTGGCACCGGTTGAGGCGGAATTGCCCGGCGCGGCGTACAACCTGGGCGAAGGGTATTACCACATCCTGCCCACAGCCATTTCCGGTATTGCTGCGGCGACCAACGCCGCGGACTGGCTGGACAGTGCCGGGGCGGATGAAGAATCCGACGATGAGCTGCGCCTGCGGGTCCGTGACCAGTGGTCAGCCATTGCCAAGTGGCACATTGATGCAGCTTATCGGGCGCTGCTGACCAAACGAGCCGGGATCCAGGATGACAATGTGTATTTTGAGCACAACGCACCGCGCGGACCGGGCACTGCCAACGCCTACATTCTGCTTGATACCGGCGAACCGTCAGCGGCAATGATTGCGGACATGAATCAGCACATCCGGGACAACGGCCAGCACGGCCATGGGGATGATTTACTGGTGATGGCCATGCCCGGTGTGGAAACAAATATTCAGGTGTCAGTCTGGCCTGTGGCATCAATGACGCTGGAAGCGCGGGACGCCCTGAAAGCGCAGATTGAACACTTTATCCGGGCCGCTTTTCGAGAGAACTCTGATTATCAACCGACCCGAACCAACCCGGTCAAACGCTTCAGCTTCTCGAAACTGGGGCAAGAGCTGCACGCCCAGTTCCCCGGCGTTGAATCACTGGAATTTGCCCAGGTGGACATTCTGAACAACCTGACCATTCCCCGTATCGGGACGCTGGAGGTGACGCTTGAGAATGCCTGACATTGTTCTGAAGTGGTGGATGGGCCAGGGTGAGCTGGCAAAGATTGCCCGCGCCCTGCATCGCTACTGGGGCAAGGTCTCGGAGGCACTGCAGCTGCCACTGCAGCAACACGACCCGCTGACCGCACCCATGGGCATGGTCGAGCTGCTGGGCTGGCAGCGGGGTGTCACACGGTTAGGCCAGGAGCCGGAAACCCTGTTTCGCATCCGGGTGGCCTACGCTTACCAGTTCACCAAAGAGGCCGGTTCGATTGCAGGCTGGGAAGATATGTTCCAAAAGCTGGGCTATCCCCACATCACTCAGGATGAGCGATTGCAAAATGTTGACTGGGATGTCATTAGCCTGGAAATCCGAGATGGTGACTTAACCAAAGTGCCCCGGTTACTCGACACCGTCATTCGCCAGTATGGCCGAACCTGTCGGCGCTACCAGTACACCAGTTATATCCAACTGCCCGTCGCCGCGAAAAGCCAGGCCATAGATGCCGGGTTTGAAACGGCGCATATCAACACCCGCGTCAATGTACCCATGTTGCCCAAAGTGCTGAACATGGAATGTGAATACTACACAGCGACAGTAAAAGGTTAAGAAAACCATGGCAAACAACACTGAAACCAAAATTCTCACCGCAGCCGGGAAAGCCCTGCTAGCGCAGGTGAACGCAGACGAAAGCCCGCTGACCATTGATAAGCTCATTTTTGCAAACATTCCGAATCTGTCAGGTTTTCCTCAGCCGGAAGATGGTGTGCCAGCAAACTCTGTCGTGTTTGAAAAGGCTGTGGAGCAGCGGGGTCGGCTCAGCGCGGATGCGGTGATTTATTCAACCACTCTGAAAAGTGATGAAGGTCCGTTCGACTTCAACTGGACTGGGGCATACAGCACAGAACATGGTGTGCTGGTCACCATTGACCACCACAAGCTGACCCCGAAAACGGCAGATGAGCCGGGCATTGCGGGGAATACTTTGGTGCGCTCTGTAGTGTTGGAATACAAAGATATTGCTGAAATCACCAACATCTCGGTCGACGCCTCCACCTGGCAATACAATGCGGCAAAGCGACTGCAGCGGATGGATGATGACAGTGCTCAGGCGATGATCGATATCAATGGCAAAGACTGGTTCATCGACGATGGTTTTCGGGTGACCCCGCAGTCTACTGCATTCAACATCAAAGCCGGGATTGGTTATGTTGCCGGGAATCGCGTTCACCTGGAATTTGACCGATTTGTTCAGGTGGCAGAGCGGCCAGCGTTTATCTATGTAGACGCCTATCGCCAGGGTACTGCGACGGGAGCTTGGGAGACAAAATTTGAATTTGTCATTACCCCCGATGAACTGGATGACTACACCAATCCCCAAGGGACCAGGCATGTGGTGTGCAAAATTGCGCAAGTATTTGACGATGGCAGTATCAGTGATTTGCGCTCTGATGGTCATGGTGCTGGAAAAAATTGGACCACTCAGCATTTTGCCAAGGTTGTGCGCAATGTGGATCAACTGCTGCAGCTTTCCGGAACAGCTGAAGGGCAGCAAGTTGAATTGCTGGGGTATCACGATGAAGGTGACGGTGGTGGCGGCTCTTTGATTTGGATGACTGAACCCGGACGTGACGTAGATGGAGCCACAGTGTTTCAAGCTGGCAGTCCTTCCGGTTATTGGGTTCGGCGAAACCAGACCATCACCCCGCTTCAGGCTGGCTGGCAGCCGGATAAAAACGGACCCGGCAGGCTGCGGGATCTATTGAATGCCGGAGTTCAGTTTGTGAAGCCTGGTCGGCTCACCTCCCTGCAAGGTCAGGCGGCAAAATGGGCTGCCGGATTGAAGGCGCCGGTTGGGTTTTATGGCGACTCAACAACGGACGGCAGGGTAACGACCGTGGATGGTGTGAATCTGGCATTTCGTTGGAACACCAATCGCCTGGTCGGGAGCCAGGTGCCGGATGACCTGACTTATGACCATGATGATACTGAAGTGCCCAATGCATACCCGAACGTTTTGCAGCGAATATTGCGGGCGTTTCACGACAATGACCAGCTTCGTGTCTATAACGCTGGTTTTAAGGGCAAACAAGCTCAGGATGGTTGGGCAGTGAATAACGTTCACAATGCTGTGTACGGCAACCCTGTTTATTCTGACATTGAGTGGTTGGGGGTGATGTTTGGTCTGAATGATTCCAACGCTGATAACAGTCCTGCAGCCTTGGAACGCCGGACCTACGTTGAAAACCAGGCCTTGATTCTGGATGCGTTTGCACGGGGAGTACAGCCCGCTTTGCTCTCATGCCCGCCCAGTAATAACACGGCGCAAAGCGGGGATTATGGAAACAACACGGAAGTGAGTGAACTGGTTGATCAGGTTAAACGCCGACTGGCCCATGAATACGGGATTGAGTTCATTGATGTGAATCAGGCGATAAAGCACTGGATTTACAACAATGGCGATAAACTTGCGTTTTCTTCTGTCTCTACAGATGGCTTGCATCTCAATGAACTGGGGCACCTGAAAAAAGCGGAATTTCTGTTTAAAACCGCAGAGCGGGACAACGTGCCCACGTTAGACAGCCAGCGTCATTGTTTTGATGTGGTTCACTCCGCCGTTCGCTACCGTTTGGGGCGCAATGATATCAGTTCGTCTGATCCCAACCGGGGGGCGAATAAATTATATCTCAATGGCGTAATTGAGGCGGATGACGTTGCCAAGGTGCAGGGACTGGATGTGATTGATCTCTGGGTCTGGAATGAGCAGCGAGATGTTTCACTGATTTACCGCGCCTACAAGGATGCAGGGGTTCATTTCGCTGAAGCGGACCGTGCAGACTTGCCCCGGGTGCTGGTTGAATCTCAGTTGTTTACCGCCAGTGATTTCCATCGCCAGGTGATATTTGAGGATGTTTCACCGGAGTGTATCGGGCATACCGGCTCTGGCCGGACAGACTTACCCTGCTTTGTCGGGAAACTGAAGTACGGACTGAATCGGGTGCGGATTCGAATCCCGGAGACGGCCAGCCGATTATTTGACAACGAGGTCGTGACAACGTTTTTGAAAATTGGCTGGTTGGATTTTATTGCTGACAGGCAGGAAAACCGCTATCCGGTGATGCATTACAACACCGGTTTCAGTTACATGGATAAAGCACACTGGCGTGATGTCGTTGCCGGACGGGGACGGGTTGTCCATCCGCCGATTGATACCGGGGTGCCGTACAACTATGTCAGGAATATCGTCTCTCCGTCACTGAGGGGTTATAACAATTACTCACTCCAGCGCCCAGGCGATGTGGTGGAGTTTCGGTTTGAAGCAAATTTCCCTTCAGGAACCGGGGTAGTTCTGAGCTGGAACAAACGGGATGACTTTGGCGATGGCTCAGAGGTTTATGACAAAAAAGTGATGTATTCGTCTGGCGGTATTTTAGTGATGTACGCCAGTACAGCTGAAGTGCCTGCAGTCAGGTTTGTTTTTCTCAGTCCGGCGAATCAGGGTATCCCAAGTGTGCCGCTGATTGAGACAGGAGTTGCAGCCAGTGACATACAAAACAAAACGATGCTGGTTCAACTGAAATTACTGTCGGATTACACCATACAGGTAACTCTGCTGAGTGCGGAGCTGACCCCGTTGTATGAAGGGATAATTGATGACCCTTTAGTGGTTGGTGAAATCGCCACAGCATATTGTGGCGGCTCGTTTGGAACTGGCTCTTTTGCCGGAGGAACGTTTGAGCTCGAATATCTGCAGCTTCGGGAATACAGCGAGTAAATATGCTGACCTTATCCGGAGCCCAGCTCCTTCTCAAATCCCTGCGCCTCAGTGTGCGCCAGCAACTTGCCGGACAGGATATGTCCGGCCAGACGGCTGCGACGGACCAGGCGGAAACCGGGGACAAAGCCAAGGTGCTGTCTGTGAGTGGCACCATTCCTTTTGAACGTCAGCAACACCTGAGCAAGCTGTTCGAACTGGCCGGGGCCAAAAACAACAACGCCCGCCAGGTGTATCGCATCAGCAACCAGACAGCCCAGGCCCTGAAAATCCGTGAAGTGAAGTTTCAGGGCAACATCAGGGCGGATGAGCAGGAATCCCTGCGTCAGTGGGCGGTGAGCTTTGAGCTGGTTGAACACATGTCTGTGCCTGAGCGGGTTGAACAACGCCAGGCAGAAAAAACAGCAGTGCAACAAAAAGTACAGGGTGTTACCACGCCAGCAACTGAAGTCATTGCTTCTGCTGAAGTACCACCGGGGACTGAAGTTGAAATGTCTGGCTTCATGCGATTCCTGAAATATTTGGATAACCAGCTGGCATGAACAATCCACGCTTTACCGTTCAGGTTTATATCGGCCGCCAGAAAACCAAGGTCAGCACGCACCGGCTGACCTTTGATGATACGGCACCAGGCCGGGCGCAACTGGTCATCGAAGGCAGCCCTGAGGTGAACAGCATTGTCGCCGTTGACCTGGGGTGGGGGGAAAACCTCAGCCGGGTATTTCTGGGTTATGTGGAACGGGTGCAGCCGACCCAGAAAGGCTGGTCGACCGTTTTTTGCCGGGAGTTGGCTGCAGTGCTCTATCGTCCGTTGCCGGTCATCATGCGTCATCCGACCCTGATGCAGCTGCTGAGTCATGTCAGTGAGAAAACCGGGCTGCAGTTCGTGGTGCCCGAGCGGGCCTACAGCAAAACCGCAGCGCCCTGCTTTTACAGTGACGGCAATGGGTATCGGGTCATGGATGAACTGGCCACGACCTTCAGCGTGCCTGATTTTTTCTGGCAGCAGCAAGGCAATGGCCAGATTTTTGTCGGCAGCTGGCAGGACAGCTATTGGGCCGATAAACCCGTGACAATCCCCAATGAACTGATGACGGGTCACACGGCCAACAAAAGCGCCACAATCCCCTGTATCCCCAAACTCAAGCCCGGTGCCCTGGTCAATGGCACTCGCCTGAAAGCGGTGGAATTTACGGGCACAGAGGTGAAATTGACATGGACTTAAATACCATCCGGCGGATGATATACCGCCTGTTCCCGGAGTTGACCGCAAAAGCGCACCTGCCTCGCTGGGGTAAGGTGGTCGCCCTGCCTGAACTTCCCAAGGAAGGCGACCTGTCCGACCGGTTTTATCCCCATTATGCAGTCAATGTACAGTTGCTGGATGAGCAGGGGAATGATTTGAAAGACTGCCCGCCGTTGCAGGCGGTTCCGCTGCCTGTGCCCGGCGTGGGCGAGATGGCCGGACGACTGGAGCCGCCCGCGAAAGGGAGCATCGTCGAAATTGGCTGGATGTTCGGTCAGGCGGATAAGCCATTTATCCGCTGTGTTCTGCCGCTGGGATTTCGACTGCCAGCCATTTTGGAAGGGGAGTCCCGTTACCAGCAGCGAAAAGGGGTTTACCACCTGGTTGATCAGGTGGGTAACTTTGAGAGCACCACAGATAAAAACGCCACGCTGAACTGCATTGACAGGAACGTGAACGCGACCAATTACACTGCAGTCATTGAGCAGCTGCGGAAAGTCCTCATCAAGCAGAATGAGGAAATCACCGTGCTCAAAGACAAAATCGAAAACATCGAAGGCCAGGCCAAACTAACCGTCAGCAAAGACCTCATCATCCAGGCGAAGAACATCACCGAGGATGCAGACACCATCAAACTCAACGGCGGCAATGGTGTCTGCACCGGCGCGACCATCTGCCCGTTTACGGGCAAGCCGCATGTGGACGTATCAACCACCGTATTCGCAGGGAAGTAACCATGGCACTCGATAAAGATTCATTGAAACAAAAAATCATCGACAACCTGAAAGCCAAGGGCTTTGTCACCGAAGGGGAGCATGCAGCTGCGGGTGATATGGCCGACGCGATCGCTGCGGCTGTGGTGGATGAAATCACGGAGAATGCTCAGGTGTCAGTTACAGGTGGCAGTTCTGAAGGAAGCTATAAAGTCACCTGAACATATTCACCGACCAGCAAGCGCCCACCATGGGCGCTTTTTTGTTGCCTGCAGTTAGCCTCGTTGCAACGGCCACGGAATGGAGCGAGCGCGTGACGTAATCCGCACTCCTCCTCCCCACCTTCGAGCTTTGCGATCTGGATTTTTTTCAATTCAAAATCCTGCAATCAGCCACATCAAGGGCTATAAAGTCAACGAACTCAAACACTGTGACTACTGGGCTCTCATCACCTGAACAAGCCCACAGTTCGTGTTACTGGGCCGATTAAGAAATTTCAAAAAGTGTGATTCTTTTCAGGGAAATGAAAAACTCAGTAAGATCTTATGGATCAAATGTTTGGCGTAAGTGATTGTCTATTAAGTAAAAGTTGTATTTTACGTGAGGGATGGAAGTGAAATGAAGATCTGGAAATGATCTCTGTTTTCTTGATAAATGCTGATAAATCAACTATTTATCATTTAAAGGGAATTTCAAATTTGATCTCACAGACAGTGGAGTGAACTGAAGGAAAAAAATTCTCTCGTCATTTACGTAATTCAAGATTACGTCAAACCGAGTGAGCCATAAGAGCTTTACACTGAGCAGAGAAGATTGGCAGAGCTACTGCAGCGAAACGCTGAGGAATGAATCAGCAAATCCGAAGCAAAGAATTTACCTGTCGCCACTTTGTCGCCATTTGGTATTTATGCAGCGTCATTTCCCATAGGCGATTTGGATGAGAAGAACAATGAAAAGGATGCACTATGGCAGTTCAAAAACTACATCCTAAAGATTTATATCTAGCTGTTAATCAAGATAAATTTGAGTTTTCTTCGACCAAGCATTTAGAACCGCTGGACGAGATCGTCGGCCAGGAACGTGCCCAGCAGGCGGTTGAGTTTGCGATGTCGATTAAGGAGAAGGGTTACAACATTTATGCCGTTGGCCGGAACGGGCTGGGGAAGCGCACCATGGTGCTGCGCTACCTGAACCGTCATGATCCCAATGGTGATGCGTCGCCGTTGTATGACTGGTGTTATGTCGCGGACTTTGATGAGCCGCGTACCCCGAAAGTGCTGAAACTGCAACCGGGAATGGGGACGCCATTCAAAAAAGATATCGAAAAGCTGATGATGCGGATGGTGAAAGCGCTGCCGCTGGCCTTCGACAATGAAATGTATTATTCGCGTTCTGAGCAGCTGAAAAATCAGCTGGCGCAAAAACAGCAAGCGGCACTGGGCAACCTGACGACTGAAGCTAAGGACCAGAATGTCAGCCTGACACTGACCACTCAGGGCGACTATCAGCTGGTGGCAATGAACGGCGAAGAGCCTCATACCGAGGAAAGTTTTGAAGCATTACCTCAGGCTGAGCAGGAGAAGTTTGAAGAAATTATCAGTGCACTGGAAGTGAAACTGCGTGGGATTGCCCGCGAGATGACCGACTGGGAAGAAGAGTTCTCCGATAAAATCCAGAAGCTGAATGAAGAAGTCGCGCTGGGTGTGGTGTCGCACTTCATCAAGCCTTTGAAAAAGCAGTATCGGGGCCATAGTGAGATTAAGGAATATCTGTCGGCGATGCAGAAAGATATTCTGGAAAATCTCGATATCTTTCTGGAAGAAAGTGAAGATCAGGTCGCGCTGGCTTATGCGGCGCTGGACCGGAAAATGCCGCGGCGTTATCAGGTGAATGTGCTGGTCAGTCAGGACAGTGAGCGTTTTCCGATCGTGGTGGAAGAAAGTCCGAATTACCACACTATTTTCGGTTATATCGAAAATGCGACCTACAAAGGCACCGTGTTTACCGACTTCTCGTTGATCCGCTCCGGCAGCCTGCACCGTGCGAATGGCGGCGTGTTGCTGATGGATGCGGTGAAAGTGCTGGAGCGGCCTTTTGTGTGGGACGGTCTCAAGCGTGCGCTGCGTTCGCGGAAGCTGAACCTGAGTTCGCTGGAAAGGGAAGTGACGTTATCCGGCACGATTTCTCTGGAACCGGAGCCGATTCCGCTGGATGTGAAGATTATTCTGTTCGGTGATTATCAAACCTATCAGTTGCTGGTGCATTATGATCCGGACTTCAGCGAACTGTTCCGGGTGACTGCGGACTTTGAAGATGAGATGGATCGCACTGATGGGTCAGAAGCGCAGTACGCGCGGTTCATTTCCAGCATTGTGCACGATAACAATATGCTGCATTGCGACCGTAAAGCGATTGCCCGGATTATCGAATACAGCTCTCGTCAGGCAGAAGATCAGAATAAGTTGTCGCTGCATTCGGCGGATATTGCAAATCTGCTGCGGGAGACCAATTACACCGCCAGAGCGGCCAATGCGACCATGATTCGTGTGGCTCATGTTGAACAGGCGCTGCTCCGTCAGGAAAAACGGGTCAGCCGGTTGCAGGATCAAATGCTGCACACCTTCAGAAACGGCACCACGCTGATTGATACGCAGGGGGAAGTGACGGGGCAGATTAACGGTTTGTCGGTGATTTCGACGTCCGATCATCGTTTCGGGATTCCGAACCGGATCACCGCGACCACGTCCTGGGGAGAAGGCGAGGTGATGGATATCGAACGCAGCGTGAAGCTGGGTGGCCGGATTCACTCCAAAGGCGTGATGATCCTGACGGCATACCTGTCTTCCCTGTTCGGAAAAAGCGCAAAAATTCCGTTGACCACCCATCTGACGTTTGAACAGTCTTATGGTGGTGTCGACGGAGACAGCGCCTCAATGGCGGAGCTGTGTGCGATTATTTCGGCTTTCTCGGGTTGCGCGCTCAACCAGTCGATCGCGATCACCGGTTCGATGAATCAGTTCGGACAGGCGCAGCCGATTGGCGGTGTCAATGAGAAGATCGAAGGCTTCTTCGATGTCTGTACCATTAAAGGCCGCCATGCCCGGCAGGGTGTCATTATCCCGCAGTCGAATGCGCATAACCTGATGTTGCGTAAAGATGTTTTGGCCGCTGTGGAGAAAGGAGATTTCCATATCTGGGCGATTCATCATGTCAGTGAAGCCATCAGCCTGCTGACGGGAGAAGAAACGGGTATATGGCAGGAGGGCGGTTATCCGCCGGATTCTGTGCTGGGGATTGCACAAAACAAGCTGAATGCGATGCGCAAGTAGCGTATGGATGCGTTTTCACTTTCCCTCTCTCCTGTCTGGGGGGAGGGAAATTTGTTGTTCAGTCGTTACGATGGCTCTTCCTGTTGTGCCAGAGACAAAAAGCTGGCCATGGCCTGTACATCCAGGTAGCCATCGGATTTTTTATGGGTGCGGAGAAACTGGTAGCCGGACAGCACTTTGGTGAGTTCGTCTGCGGTTTTGCCACTGAATGATTGCCCGGTCACATGCTCCCAGGCAACAGCCAGCGCATCTTTGTCCACGACTTCAGCCTGACGGTAGAGATAACCACAGCCGGTGGCCAGCCATTCCAGTGAACAATTGGCTTTCATCGCGATTTGATTGGCCTTCTGCAGGCTGGGTTCACTGCCATTCAAATACTTACGGATCAGCCCTTCACTCAGCTCGACCCGACGGGCAAAACCGCTGATGCTTTCCTTACCCATCAGGTTTCTTAATCGTTCTGAAAATGACATTGAATACTCGTACTCTGGTTCGAATCTTGTGGGTTATATCATTGCCCGCTGCCTCAATCCAGCCTAGGATTAGGAATTATTTCGAGCAATGAATAAAGGAGTATTGCTATGGTGGCAAAAGTCGAACTGACGCCTCAGGGGCCTGAGTTTTCTGAACTGGTCCAAGGCTACTGGCGTCTGGCAGACTGGGGCATGAGCCCTCAGGAGCGACTGACCTTCCTGAAGCAGCATATTGAGCTGGGGATCACGACCGTTGATCATGCCGACATCTACGGAGGGTACAGTTGTGAGCAGCTGTTTGGTGAAGCGCTGGCATTGGATCCGAGTGTGCGTGAGCACATTCAGATTGTCTCGAAGTGCGATATCAAACTGTGTGGCAGCCAGTATCCTGAGCAGAAGATTAACCATTACAACACCAGCAAATCGCACATCACCGAGTCGGTCAATCATTCATTGCAACGCCTTGGCGTCGAGCAGCTCGATGTCTTGCTGATCCACCGTCCGGATGTGCTGATGGATGCCGATGAAGTGGCCGAGGCTTTCGCAGCACTGAAGCAGCAGGGCAAAGTGGCGCAGTTTGGGGTGTCAAACTTCTCGCCAGCACAGTTCGACCTGCTGCAATCACGGTTAGACGCACCACTGGTGACGAATCAGGTTGAAATCAATCCGCTGAATTTTGAGGTCTGCCATGACGGCACTCTGGATCAGCTGCAAATGAAACGCACGAAACCGATGGCCTGGTCTTGTATGGCCGGCGGCGAGATCTTCAATGGTCAGTCTGAGCAGGCCGTTCGTGTTCGCAATGAACTGGAAGCGATTCGTCAGGAAATCGGTGCTGATTCCATTGATCAGGTCATTTATGCCTGGGTACGCCGTTTACCGTCCAAGCCTTTGCCGATTATCGGTTCCGGAAAAATTGAGCGGGTGAAAGATGCGGTGGCTTCACTGGCGTTTGAGCTGAGCCGTGAGCAGTGGTTCCGGGTCTGGGTGGCCTCCAAAGGACACGGAGTGCCATAACGGTTCCGTATTTTTTGAGCCAGAACATGCAACAACCCCGCAATTGGCGGGGTTGTCTTTTCTGAAGTGGTGATTGAAACGCACTTATTTTTTCTTCTCAGTAGCTTTTTTCAGGATTTCTTTGATGCGCTTGTTCGAGACTCGTCTAGCCATAAATTACTCCTTTCAAAGTCAACTCATACAGAAAATACATTCAGAAAGCCGATCATTGCTTTCAATTTAGTGACGTTGTAACTTGCTGGTGGTTGTCACCAAACTGACATATGACCTTTGTTTACTATAGCTGCTGCCTCAATGAATAATGAGACCTGCCTCAACCTCCGGGTAAACAGTCTTCGTTTTTTACGGCTCGAATCACTTAAACTGTTCATCTAACTGATTGTTTTATATTGCTGCTCGCAGGGAAATCATGAATCTGATTCGTATTGAAGCAATGAAACCGGCTCATCTTGAGCAAGTTGCGGTGTTGTCGGTTGAGGAAACACAGGTGAAATTTGTCGGGACCATGAATGAGATTCTGGTGATCATCGACAATATCGTTCATCCGCATGTGATTCTGGATGGGGAAACTGTCGTCGGTTTCTTTCTGATCGATACCCGCTATGGTCAGTGTTACGATTTTTCAGAGACGGATGCTCTGGGGCTGCGTGCCTTTTTCATCGATCAGCATCATCAGGGCAAAGGTTACGGCAAGGCCGCTGTTGCCAGCCTGAAGTCATTCCTGAAATCAGCTTATCCGGAAGCACTGCAGCTGTTTCTGACGGTGAACTGCAAAAATCCGGCTGCCAGATATTGCTATGAGCAAGGTGGATTTACCGATACCGGTGATCTTTATCTGGGGGGCGCAGCCGGGCCACAGCACATCATGCAGATGGCCCTGAAAAACTGATGCGATGCTGACTGGTCCAGCCGACGCTTTTTGTGGCTTGTGTTACTGTTCGTATAAATGCAACTCAAAGAATAATCATAAAAACGTCAGGAGAATATGTGATGGAAAACAAGTTGTTGACGATCAGGCCGATGAAAACGGACGAAGTCGAAATCGCGGTTGAGTGGGCTGCTCAGGAAGGGTGGAATCCGGGGCTCAATGATGCAGCCTGTTACGCCAAGGCTGATCCTAATGGTTTTCTGATTGGCCTGCTTGATGAAGAACCAATCGCGACAATTTCTGCGATCCGCTATGACAGCACGTTTGGCTTTATCGGATTTTATATTGTAAAGCCGGAATATCGCGGGAAGGGGTATGGCATTCAACTCTGGAATGCAGCGATGAAGTCTCTGGCTGGCTGCAATGTCGGTCTGGATGGCGTGGTTGAGCAGCAGGCAAATTATCAGAAATCCGGTTTTCAACTGGCGTACAGCAATCTACGGTATGAAGGTGTGGCTGGCGGAGATGTCCAGCCAGATGCAGCGGTTGTACCGCTGTCTGATGTGCCATTGGATGCGATTGAAGCTTATGACCAGCCTTTCTTTCCCGTTCAGCGAACCGACTTTTTGAAAACCTGGATTAATCAGCCGCATAGCCATGCGCTGGGGATCATGGAAAATGATCAGCTGGCTGGCTATGGTGTGATTCGCCAGTGCAGAACCGGCTATAAAATTGGTCCTTTGTATGCGGATAATGCCCAGCTGGCCGAGCGTTTGTTTCTGGCACTGAAATCCCGTGCAGATTCATCTCAGCCTGTGTTTCTGGATGTGCCGGAGGTCAATACAGCAGCCGTTGCGCTGGCCGAAAAATATGGAATGACAGTGTCCTTCGGCACTGCCCGGATGTATACCCAAAATGCGCCAGCATTACCGCTGAATCGGCTGTTTGGCGTGACATCATTTGAGATTGGGTGACCGGTTTCAATAGAAGAATTTTTGAAGGCCCGTATGGGCCTTCATCTTTTTGATGGCGAGTTTAGCCATGATTCATGTGACCGGTACCTGCATGATCATTTCCCGGTGTGCAGTCATGTACTGAATGTTGATCACATAGGCGCCCGGGTACTTTTGCTGTCTCTCCACCATCTTGCAGCTATTCGGATGGAGCTTTTGCCACCAGCACGCAAGGAGGGGGATGTCGGTTTTGTTTAGCAAATAGAGATCGGGTAAACCAAATAGCCAATGAGTCTGATTTCGAATCCCTGAAAATAGAATATTGACCGACTCGCCGTTATCCAGCGAAATCATGACACTCGATTCAATCCGTTTTTCATAGTGCTCTGTCGCTGCAAGAATCGCTCGCTTGGCATCGTTGATTGAAATTTCAGGCATATCTGATGGCCCCGTACCCCGGATACTGACGTTGGATGTTTATCTTAGCGGGTGCATTGAACTGAGAACTTTGAAAGGAAAAAGATGATCTTTGTGTGAGGTGATTTCTCAGGAAGAAATGAGCAGGTACTGACGTGCCTGCCCTGAATCTTTTTGACTTCTGTTAACACGCATCAAATACGAGGGTTGTGCCGTAGCCGCTGTTGATGTGGGTTTGCGTGCCGGGAGAAACAGATAATCGGGTCCCGGCTGACTGATTACCGGAAACCGATTTGGCATGGCATAACCAGGCGCTGGCGCCCATACCCAGCTCGACGGTGGCTTTGTTGATCTGTAATGGTTGCGGGGCCTGCGTCAGTACGGCACCCATGGCCAGCTCAAGTGAAAGGGTCTCGGTTTCACCGCTGAGTGCCAGTTTACTGCCCATTTTGCCGATGGCTGTGAAGCTGTCTTTCGCAAGGGCACAACTATCCACATCGGCCTGAATACCAAATCTGGCTTCGAGTTTATGCAGTGGCTGTGCGGTATAGACATGAAGCGTGATGGGTTCAATATCTTCCCATTTCCCCTCAGATTCATTGCTGATCTGAACCGTCCCCTGCCGGTCCCTGACTTTCATTTGATCCAGGACTTTGCTGTCTCCGGTGGCTTCAAAATAGTTTCGGTCACTGCAGTGCACGCTGACTTCCATCCCTTTTTCAACCGTCAGCGAGTCGAAACTGCTGAGGGGTAACGTGCGGGTTTGTTCATCAGCAAAGCTGAAAGGGATACCACCGACGATGCCGGAGAAAAGCAGGATACCGGTGAGAGAAGCGGGAAGCATTACTTTTTTGGCTGTTTGATTCATCAGTCGTCACATTCGTTTGAGGAAAATTGGATTTGAATAATCAATATACGTGCCAATGTTCAACCAAGCTGGCGAAGCCAGGTTTGATACGGCTTTGAAGCGAATTCATGTGCGAACACTCAGTGCTTTCCAGAGAAAATCATTCGTCATAAAAACGAACAGGTGGCGAATTTAGCCACCTGTTTTATCAATTTCAATCGTGCTTTTGAGATCGGCAGCAACTGCTACATCAGCGAATTCACGGTGAAAGAGACATTGCGGATCACGCCATGATCCGTCGCCAGTTGCCAGTCCGGATCGGTCATGAATCGCAACGCCGCAAAGCCAAGGCCATCGGCATCCTGTAAGGTCCAGGTCATGGTTTTGTCACTGCCGGTGAAACTGATCTCCAGTTGTCCGTTGGCCTGAATGACCCAGCTGAATGCTTTGCTGACCGGCTGGTCCGCACCCGGCGTGACATAGGTACCGGTGCCAGAGAGCAATCCGTCACCGTTGGCTGCCGGTACGCCGGAGAACTCAAGGCTGTGACCATTGTCCGTCAGGAGTTTCGTATTGGTCAGCAGCGCCGCAGTGAACTGCAACGGCGTTGCAGCCCATGGGGTTCCGCAGCTGGTCAGTGCCTGATCGTACTCTGTCCGGGTTGCACCACTGTCCGTCGGGCTTTGTGTACTGTCATTCCAGCCGGTGTTGAAGTCATCACAATGTGACAATATGCCGCCGGGTAATGCACTCCGGACCAGTGAACCCGAACTGATGGCGCCCTGTTCAGCCGTAATGCCGCCGGGTGTGCCGTTTTTCACCCAGAGGGTATCCTGAGTAAACACCTTCCAGTTGGTTTCATGGTTAGCCTCGTCTTCTCCCAGTGCGGCAAAGGTTTGAATCCAGCTGGTTGAATTTGCAACATCGCTGCCGACGATCACCAGTTGATTGTTTTCCACTTCCCACTGATAAGTCTGATAGTCTCCGTTTTTCTGACGGTAACCAAAGCCCTGATTTTCACCGTCGGTGGTCAGGAAGGTGTAACGGGTGGACAGATCGTCATCAGATTGTCCCCACAGGAAGGACTGGCTGGCCAGAAGGTCGGCAGTAAACGTAATATCCCCGCCAGTCGTACCTTGTTTGCAGGTTTCGATCGCTGCAGTAAATTGTTCTTTGGTTGCTGCTGTGGTGGGCGCATCTCCAGAGAACGAAGAGTCATCGGTGGTGCAGGGGGGCAGGCCCGCACTGGCAGCCGGAACAGGATCGTTTGACTGCCGGTAATCCAGACTCCGCATCTGCGAGATTGCCTGCGTATCGATGAGGCCATTGCCCTGACTGGCATATTCAGAATAAACGACGAAGGCATTGGTTTCGCTGTGCTTATTGAGCAGCGCCCAGACTTCCGCATCACCGTTGCTGTGGAAAATCTTCACCATACCGGGCGCGAAGCCGTTGCGGTCATTACTGGTGGTGATCAGCCAGTTGAAGCTTCCGGTGGCCAGACCATTCCGGTAGCGAACGCCAGTGCCGTCATTTGAAAATTCAAAGGCTTCACTGCCGCCTGTACCGGTCACATGGCTGCGACGCAGTGTTGTTAGCGCCTGCACGTCGGCAATCCCGAGGGGCAGATAACCCCCGCATTGCAGGATGACGTTATGTACTGAGCTGGCATCCATATCAAATGTGCTGGAGATGATGGCATCAAACTGACAGTTTGATTTTGCCGCGTCCATCGGATCTTCGTCGTAACTGTCACTGACGCCATCGTTATCATTGTCCGGATCCGCATTATCACCGGTCCCGTCGCCGTCCGTATCGACGGTTTCACTGCCGTCAGTCGGGAACTGGTCATCTTTGTCGCTGACGCCATCCCCATCGGTATCCGCATTGAACGGATCGGTTTTAAGAACAGCCTCTTCGGCATCGGTCAGGCCATCATTGTCATCATCGGGGTCGGCGTTATCTCCGATGCCGTCATAGTCGTAGTCTGCATTTTCAGTGGCGTCATCCGGGAAAGGGTCTGCCGCATCAATCACGCCATCGCCATCGGTGTCGGTGCTCAGCGCGACATCATCAACAATCACAGGCTGACTGTCACTGTCCAAAATAATCCGGCCATGAGCATCTCTGACCAGATGGTGATGGGTATCTAACTGTTTCAGGGCATCGCGTAAGCGACGAAACTCCGCCAGCGGTGCGGTCACATCGGCACCGCTGGTCAGTTCCTGTTCCGGCAGGATCCCCAGCATGACGATGGCCCGGGCTTTTACGGCGACATCCGCCAGGCCGCCGGCAATGTAATCGCCCATGACCTGAGCCGTGCCAATTCCGAGAGACTGCGCCACGGCTGCAATTGCGGTTGATTCCCCAAGTCCTTCAAACATATAGAGATGAACGATACTGGTCAGCGGGGTGACCGTGGTATAACCCACCGGAGCAGACATCAGAAAGCCAGTGGCGACGGGACTATCCGGTTGATCCCTGTCAACGGTTTGTCCCGGAATCGCAAGGACAAAGGAAGCATACTGGGAAGGTTTGTCCAGGCCATTGAGGAAAATGGAAGCCTGACCTGAAGCATTGGTCATGCCTTTGCGATCCCCGCCTTCGAAGCGGAAGTTCTCCCCGATATCCACCCACGCCTGGGCATTTTCGAGATAGCCGTCAATGGCGGTAACAGAATAGGTAGAAATAGTTTTTACTGGCGTGGCAGGTGCTTTGGCTTCTCCGCCACAACCCGCCAGCAGGCTGATCCCGATCAGCCCGCATGCGCACTCCCATGATTTGTTCATCATGTTCAGCCCCTAAAATCAGTCACACCACATACCGTGGTCAATGAAGTTGCAGGGCTGCAACATCACAGCCCGGCTTTTTTATCATGCTCTGAGTGTTAGCTTAGTGTTGTCCAGCTTGACCATCATTCAGGCCGGAGAAAATGGTTGTCACGCAACTGAGAATTGACACGTTTAGGAAGCGTTCATTGTCAACATTCTGGTATAAGCTTATGAAAGTCATCATAAATCACAGGGAGTGTTCTGCTCATGACGACAAGTTTTTTTGCTTCGGTGCTGGCGCTGTGGCTCTGCTGGCTGTCGATCCAGGTCATCAAGGCTCGCCGGCGTCATCAAATTGGTTACGGCGACGGAGAAGGGAAAGCAAAAGATCTGCAACTGGCCTGTTCGGCGCAGTCAAATGCGGTGAATTATATTCCAATTGCGTTGATCTTACTTTTTCTGCTGGAAGAAAACGGCGGTGCAAACTGGCTGATTGTCCTTGCCGGGCTGGTGTTTACCTCAGGGCGGGTGATCCATGGCCGGGGGATTCTGGCTGACAGCCTGAAAGGCCGGGTACTGGGGATGCAATTGACGCTCTGGCCGATTATCGCGCTGGCGGTGCTGAATTTGTTGTACCTCATTTTTGGCTGAAAGAAATGTCAGCGGCAGCCTTTCGGCTGCCGTTGCATTTGTGCTCAGGCGAAGTACAGCACTCCCAGAGATGCCAGTCGGCTGGCTCCGGTCACTTCGGGTAAATTGCTCGGCAGGTTGTGAATACGTCGCTGAGCCAGCCAGGCAAACGCCATGGCCTCCATGTAATCACTGTCGATGCCATGTTCACCGGTAGTGGAAACCTGCCAGTCGCCCAGCAATGCCGCTAAACGTGTCATCAGGAGCGGGTTCCGGGCTCCGCCGCCGCAGACCAGCAGGGTCGGCTGCGGGCCGGACTGAAATGACAGAACATCCCGGGCAATGGTAACTGCGGTGAATTCACACAGGGTGCGCTGCACATCTTCTGGTTTGAGTGTCTGGCCTGCCAGGTGTTGGGTCAGCCAGGGCAGGTTAAACAGTTCCCGGCCGGTGCTCTTCGGGGCTGAACGGGCAAAATATGGATCTTGAAGCAAGGCATGCAGCAGTGTCTGGCAGACCTCGCCCTGACTGGCGAACTGGCCGTCGTGATCAAATTTGTGGCCGGTATGTTGCTGACACCAGGCATCCATCAGCATGTTGCCGGGACCGGTATCAAACCCGAGCACCGGCTGATCCGGGTGGAGCACGGAAATGTTGGCGATGCCGCCGATGTTCAGAATCACGACACTGGAGTCGGAAGACTGGAAGATGGTTTTGTGAAACGCGGGCACCAGCGGGGCACCTTGTCCGCCGAGCGCCATATCTTTGCGGCGGAAGTCGGCCACGGTATCGATCCCGGTTTTGGTGGCGATAATATTGGCATCTCCCAGCTGCATGGTGAAGGGAGCATCGCCGCAAGGCTGGTGGAATACCGTCTGACCATGGTTGCCAATCGCCCGGATCTGTCCGGCGGAATAGCCGGATTTCTTCAGCAGGGCATTGACCGCATCAGCAAACAGGTGCCCGAGCAGATGGTCCAGCGCACCGATTTCAATCAGACTGGTTTGCTGGCCGATACATACATCCAGCAACCGCTGTTTGAGGTCTGCGGGCATCGGAAAGTCATAATGGGCTAATAATTCAAGGTGTTGCTCGTCAATCGCAACCAGCGCCGTATCCACACCATCCATACTGGTGCCGGACATCACGCCTATGTATAACTCCCGGTATAACTCCCGGCTCATGATTTTGCTCCTGCCGTTAAGACCAATTTCAGGCAACGACGTTATCACGATTTTGTGCCGGATGGCGTGCTGTATTTGCCCGAGCGTGAAATTCATCTGGGTCGGCGGGTGGAAAATCAAACGAAAGTTGAGAACTGCTGCCATCATGGCTAGGCTTGCAGTTAAGTGCCGGAAAATTATCAATAAAAGCGTTGGGTTGCGTGTGTAAATCTGCCGCTTCAGGGTTGTTCCGGTCTGGCTTATGGATGATCAGGTAGTGTTATGTCCGATTTTTGGCAAAAAAATCTGTCTGCGGCGAAATCCTTCAGGCAGGAATTACATCGTCATCCCGAACTGGGGTGGCAGGAACATCAGACGGCCGCAGCGATCCGGGACCGGCTGACGGCGCTGGGCATTGACTGGCGCCTTTGTGCGAAAACCGGCACGGTTGCGCATTTTCCGTCGCTTCACCCGGATGGCTGCCATCTTGCGCTGCGGGGCGACATTGATGCGCTGCCGATTGAAGAAGACAGCGGCCGAAGCTGGGCTTCCCGGCATCAGGGCTGTATGCATGCCTGTGGTCATGACGGTCACACCGCGGCTCTGATGGCGACTGCGGCCTGGCTGAAAGCGCATGAAGATCAACTGAAAGGGCCGGTCACTTTGCTGTTTCAGCCCGCAGAGGAAGGCGGGCATGGTGCCCGGGAAATGATTGCCGATGGCGCGCTGGACGGTGTTGATGAAGTTTATGGCTGGCATAACTGGCCAGCCATCCCGTTCGGAAAAATGATTTGTCCGGATCACCTGGTGATGTGCGGCAACGGGACTTTTTCGGTGACGGTGAAAGGCAAGGGGGGGCATGCCAGCCAGCCGGAGCTCTGTGCTGATCCTGTGCTGGCAGCTTCAGCGATAACACTGAATCTGCAGCAGATCATCAGTCGTCGTCTGCCCCCGCAGCATGCTGCTGTGGTGAGTGTCACGTCAATCGAAGCTGCCAGTGGGCTGACCGTGATTCCGCAGCAGGCCGTGCTGAGTGGCAGTATCCGCGTGCCGGATGACGACACGAAAGCCCGGATCAATCAGCTGATTGAAGAAATCTGCCATCATACTGCTCTGAGTTACGGCGTGACCTGTGAAGTGGCAATCCAGCCGCGCTACAGTGCGACTATCAATCATGCGAAACAGGCTGAAAAAGCCCGCCGAGCCTGGCTGGCGGATGCAGAACAGCAGCTTGATCACGCAATTTCCCTGCCGGTGATGGCGTCGGAAGATTTCAGTTACTACCTGCAACAGCTGCCGGGTGCATTCGCCCTGATCGGTGCGGATGACGGCGAAAGGACGCATCAGTATCCCTGTCATAGTCCGCACTACGATTTTAATGATCGGTTACTCGAAAAAGTGGTTCGATGGTACGCCCGGCTTGCGGGGGCGCCATTACCGGACTACACAGAGTAAGAGAGGTAAAAAAAGTTCAAGGGCTGTTGAACGCTGGCTGAGTAATTGGCGGAGCGCAACAGCCCTCTTCACATCAGAGATTTCACTCCAGATAATCTGACCGCACAAGGAGATGTACGATGAGCATTTTTGAACAGCGCGAATCCGAAATCCGGGCATACTGCCGGGTCTACCCTGTCGTGTTTGACACGGCCAGCAATGCCAGGCAGACAGATGAAAACGGCAAAGAATATATCGACTTTTTCGCCGGGGCTGGCGTGCTGAACTTTGGTCATAATAATGAACGGATGAAACAGGCGGTCATTGAATATTTGCAGCGTAACGGCGTGACCCACAGCCTGGACATGCATACCCTCGCCAAGCGTCATTTCATGGAACGATTTTCCCGGATCATTCTTGAACCGCGCCAGATGTCACACAAGATGCAGTTTATGGGCCCTACCGGCACCAATGCGGTTGAAGCGGCCCTGAAGCTGGCCCGGCGTGCCACGGGACGGCATGACATTGTGGCTTTTCATCATGGTTTCCATGGCATGACGCTCGGTTCACTGGCATGTACTGCCAATCAGTATTTCAGGGAGGCGGCCGGTATTCCGCTGACACATGTCTCGCATACCGCATTCGGGGCGGAAGGGGCAACGGCCGATACCGCCATGCAGGCATTAAAACTGCTGGAAGAAAGTTACCGGGACGGGTCAAGCGGGGTAACAGCACCGGCTGCCTTTCTGGTTGAGACGGTGCAGGCAGAAGGCGGGGTGAATATTGCCGACAAAACCTGGCTTCGGGCTTTGGCGTCACTGGCGAAGTCGGTCGGTGCGCTGCTGATTGTGGATGATATTCAGGCGGGGATGGGGCGGACCGGTTCCTTCTTCAGCTTTGATGATTACGGCATCGAACCGGATATCATCTGTCTGGCGAAAGGCTTAGGCGGACTGGGTACGCCGATTGCGATGAATCTGGTGAAACCTGATTATGACCGTCACTGGTCACCGGGTGAACACACCGGGACTTTCCGTGGCCAGTGTCTGTCTTTCGTGGCCGGCAGTGAAGCCCTGAGCTATTTCGAAGACAGTCACCTGATGGCGGAAGTGAAAGAGAAAGAAGCCATCATGCAGTCTGCACTCGGATCGCTGGGGGCTTATGAAACCATTGAGATCCGCGGCAAAGGCATGTTGTACGGTGTGGATGTCGGGAACGGCGAAAGAGCAAAAACCATTGTCAGCCGCTGTTTTGACGGCGGACTGCTGGTCTCCGCCTGCGGCAGCGGGGGCCGGGTGATTAAGCTGATCCCGCCGTTGACGACACCAGAGGCTGATCTCAAGGCCGGGCTGGCGATTCTGGTGGCTGTGACACAAGACGTTCTGCAGGAGGCGGCATGAAAAAACGCGATGATATGACGTTCCCTTTTGAAGAATATGAACGTCGCCTGAGTGAGCTTCGTCTGCGGATTGCGCAGCGCCATCTGGATGCGGTGGTGATTACCGATCCGGAAAACATCATGTACCTCACAGATTACCAGACCACCGGATATTCTTTTTTTCAGGCACTGGTGGTGCCGCTGGAAGATGAGCCTTTCATGATCACCCGGGCGATGGAAGAGTCGAATGTGTTCGCCCGGACCTGGATCGAGCGCACCCGGCCCTATCCGGATACCGGGGATGCCATTCAGATGCTGGTGGATGCGCTGCGTGAATTCGGGCTGTCGCGAAAACGCATTGGCTATGAACGGAACAGCTATTTTTTCCCGGCGTACCACCAGGATACGATTCATACCACCCTGACCGAAGCCAAATTGCTGGACTGCTTCGGCATTGTTGAGCAGGGGCGGATTTGTAAATCACCAGTCGAAATTGAGCTGATGCGCAAAGCAGCCGTTGCCACTCAAGCCGGGATGAAAGCCGGGATTGAGGCCTGCCGGTCTGGCGTGACGGAGAATGAAATTGGTGCGGCCATCAGTGCGGCAATGTTCAAAGCCGGCGGGGAAGCACCGGCTGTGATGCCTTATGTGACTTCCGGTCCGCGAACCATGATTGGTCATGCGACCTGGGAGGGCAGGGTGGTCAAACCCGGTGAGCATGTCTTTCTCGAAGTTGCCGGTTGCTATCGCCGCTATCACACCGCCATGATGCGCACGGTCGTTCTGGGAGAGCTGACGGATTCGATGTTCAAGGCTCAGGAGCTGATGAAGCAGGCGCTGCATTCGCTGAATGATTACATCCAGCCCGGTATGACCGTCTCGGATGCGGATAATCTGATCCGGAATATCATTTCCCAGAATGACGTGGGTGCCCGGCTGATCACCCGGTCCGGTTATTCAATCGGGATTGCTTTCCCACCCAGCTGGGATGAGGGCTACATTGTCAGCCTGAAGCAGGGGGTGTCTACGGTGCTGGAAGAAGGCATGACTTTTCATATTATTCCCTGGATGTGGGGCGTGGATGGCGATAAAACTTGCGGGATCTCGGACAGCATTTACATCACGGCCGATGGGTGCGAGTCCTTTTTCAGTTTGCCCAAAGATTTCACGGTACGGCCGGATCAGGGCAAAGCTTCAGAGCTGGAAGGGCCGTCGGCAACTGTATCTGCAGAGAAAGCCACGTCGATCGACAAAGCCCGCAAAGGCAAACACCAGCAGGCGAACGGATAGCATGAGGAGAGGCGCACCATGTTACTGAAAGCAATCAATCCGGCCAATGGCACGCTGATTGAAGAATATCCCACACTGAATGCTGATGAGATGGCGCAGTGTATCTCCGCGGCCACTTTGGCACAGGCGGACTGGCGGCGTTTATCTTTTGATGAACGGGCTGAAGTGCTTCGGCGGGTTGCCGGTCAGCTCAGAGAACATCAGGCCCGGCTTGGTGCTTTGATGACTCAGGAAATGGGAAAACCGGTGAAAGAAGCCGGGCCGGAAGTGGAAAAGGCTGCCTGGTGTGCGGAGCATTATGCGGAACATGCGGAAGCCTATCTGGCGGATCAGAATATCAAGACGGAAGCGTCACACAGTTATGTGTGCTACCAGCCATTGGGCACTGTGCTCGGCATTTTGCCGTGGAACGCACCTGTGTGGCTGGCGTTCCGGTTTCTGGCTCCGGCACTGATGGCAGGCAATACCTGTGTGATGAAGCATGATCCGCACGTACCGGGCTGTGCCCGGGCGATTGCAGAGATGTTTTCGCTGGCAGGAGCGCCGGACAATATCATGATCAACCTCCCGGTTGAGAATGATTTGGTCGGGCAGGCGATCGCTCACCCCGATATTGCAGCGGTTTCCTTTACCGGTTCCGATCGCTCCGGCGCCACAGTTGCTTCACTGGCTGCGAGTCTGATTAAACCGGCTGTGCTGGAACTGGGGGGATCGGATCCTTGCGTGGTGCTTGCAGATGCAGATCTGGAAACCGCCGCAGATATTGCCACCCTTTCTCGGATCATCAATGCGGGCCAGTCCTGCATTGCAGCGAAGCGGATTATCGTTGAAGCGCCGGTGTATGAAATCTTCATTCAGTTAGTGGAAAGGCGGCTGACTCTGCTCAGAGTGGGTGACCCGGTTTCCCCCGAGACGGATGTTGGGCCACTAGCACGGGAAGATTTGCGCCAGAATCTGCACCGGCAGGTGGAAGAAAGCGTTGCTGCCGGAGCGCGTTGTCTGATGGGCGGGCAGCCGGATACCGGTATGGGTTATTTTTATCCTGTGACTCTGCTGGCAGATGTGACGCCTGAGATGACCGTGTTTCGGGAAGAAACATTTGGCCCTGTGATGGCGCTGATCAAAGCCAATGATGCGGATCATGCATTGCTTCTGGCCAATGATACGGCATACGGACTCGGGGCCAGCGTGTGGACGACGAATCCGGCTCAGGCCCAGCGGTTTATCCGGGAACTGCACGCCGGTCAGGTGGCGGTGAACGGGATTGTTAAAACCGATCCCCGCCTGCCCAGCGGCGGTATCAAACGTTCAGGCTATGGTCGTGAACTTGGTCCGCATGGCATTCACGAGTTTGTGAATGCCAAACAGGTGTGGGTGAAGTGAAGGAAGGGCGTGTGGCTGAAGCGGTTAAACCGCTTCAGCTTCTTCAACTTGCTGTTGCAGATAACGCGATGAGCAGATGTACAGGTAACCAGCAATGACCAGTACAAAAGCGGTCGACAGGAACAGTGCCGGGCCGCCATACCAGGACAGGATGATGCCCCCAGCCAGAGGAGACAGACTGACACCAATGGAGGTCAGGTTACCGGCCCCAAAATAGGCCCCCCGCAGATGATCCGGAGCGGCACGGTCGATCAGCAGATTGAAGGTCGGAAACAGAATCACTTCCCCGACGCCCAGTACAAAGGTTGCCGCCAGCCAGCTCCAGTCCGGTGAATCTAACGGGAACATGGCATACATGACAAATGCGACAGCAAACAGCGACACTCCCAGATAAACCCGCTGATATAACGACCAGCGGCTCAGGAGTTTCAGCACGGGAAATTGCAGCAGGACAATGACGCTGGCATTGACCGTGATCATCTGCGTGTACAGGTCAACCACCCGATCCCCCAGCGCGTTCAGATACTGAACCAGTGAGGTTTCCTGATGCAGGTAGGCATACATCACCAGGGTGTTGGCCAGAATCAGGATCATGAACGCTTTATCTTTTGCCAGAACCTGCAGGGTTTCACCGAAGTTCTGACTGTTCTTGGGCGGCTGCGGTGTATTGCGGATTTGCCAGAAGGCAATGATAAAGCAGCCGCAGTAGATCAGATATCCCAGCGCGACCAGATAAAACGAAGACTGCACGCCGGTAAAGCCGAGCTGTAAACCGAGCAGTGGTCCAAAGGCCGCACCCAGGTTAATACAGTAATAACGGACCTGATGGGCCATCTCCCGCACAGGAATCTCTGGCAGTAAATCTGAAATCATGGCCCGGGCCGGGGGTTCGAGCATAGCCCTGCTGATCCCGGCCATGAGTGCTCCGGCAGCATACAGCCAGCTTTGATCGGCCTCAGCCAGAATGACAAAGGTCGCGACGTGCGCCAGGCAGCTGATGATCAGCAGGTTTTTCCTGCCGAGCTTATCTGACAGGTAACCCACATAGAGTGCGACTACGGCGCCCCCAAAAGCGGCCAGACTCATAATGGTGCCGATTTCAATTTCAGAGAGCCCGAAATTGCGGTGCAGCATGACAGCCATATAGGGCCAGACCATGAAAAAAGAAGCGCGGGTCAGGAATGTGCCGATCAGAACAGCCCAGATCGGTGCAGAGAAACGACGTACGTGAGACAACTCCATGTCTTTCATTTTCCATTGAACTTTCCGGATATGCAGTCTGTCACAGAGACAGAATATTGTCTGCAACTATTTTTATCAGTAAGCACAATCTTCGCTTGTTCGATTTATTCGAATTACTTACTCAAATCCGGGCTGTGTTGTTTGGCTGTCACAGCAACTACACTTGCTCTCAATCGAGTCAAACAGCAAAGCTACTGAACTTTACGGTGCTTTCAAAATCTTTGAACTTGTATCCGACTTTTATCTGAATATTTTGAGGAAATTTATCATGTCTTTGATCAAACGCCTGCTGACTTCTGCTGACAGTTTTGCTCCTCTGGCGCTGCGTGTGCCAGCCGGAATTATCTTCATGGCCCATGGTGCCCAGAAACTTTTCGGAGCTTTTGGTGGCTATGGTCTGGAAGGCACGGGGCAGTGGATGGCATCTATCGGTCTGGAACCTGGCATGCTGATGGCATTCATGGCCGGCAGTGCAGAATTTTTCGGTGGTCTGTTCATCCTGCTGGGTCTGCTGACTCGCCCTGCGGCAGCGGTGCTGGCTGTCACCATGGTTGTTGCAATTGTCAGTGTTCACTTACCAAATGGCCTGTTTATGTCAAACGGTGGTTATGAGTTCGGCCTGTCTCTACTGGCGATTGTTGTGTCTCTGGCAGTCTCAGGTGCAGGCAAACTGTCTGCAGACAGCCTGCTGGCAAAACGCTTTCAGTAAGTACGCGCTGTAAAGAAAACCTGTTATCAGGCTTCATGAATGAGGAGTGACATCATGCTGGAAATCAGACGTGCTGCAGACCGCGGAAGAGCATCTTTCGGCTGGCTCGACAGCCGCCATACGTTCTCTTTTGGTCATTATTACGATCCGAAGCAGATGGGGTTCTCAGCACTTCGGGTCATTAACGATGATACCGTGCGTCCGGGGGCAGGGTTTGATACCCACGGTCATCAGGACATGGAAATCATCAGTTATGTGCTGGAAGGCGAAATCGCCCACAAAGACAGTGCAGGCAATATCAAACGCCTGCCTGCCGGTGAATTTCAGCTGATGTCAGCCGGTAAAGGGATCTATCACAGCGAGTTTAATGCGTCTCACGAAGCGGACCTGAAATTTCTGCAAATCTGGATTCAGCCGAACCAGTTTGGCGGTGAGCCGGGTTATCAGCAGAAAGATTTTGGGCAGCAGGATGGATTAACCCCTGTGATTACGCCTGAGGGCGAAAATGGCACGCTGTCGATTAAACAGGATGCCCGCCTCAGTCAGCTGATTCTGCCGGCAGGGGAGTCCCTGACGTTAACACAGCAGGCCGGGCGACGATTCTACATTCATCAGGTCAAAGGAACGTTGACTGCGGGCACTGAAACACTTCAGCCCGGAGACGGCCTGAAAGCGGAACAGTTACCTGAGTTGATTGTATCCAATTCCGGTGAAGTTCCGGCAACAGCATTGGTGTTTGATTTGCCATAAACGTTGCTCAGAGGTTTTCCCCTCAGCCAAGATTGCTTACACTTGACCTCAGTCCGGCCACATCATGTGGCCGGTTTGATGAGAACCTGAGGAGAACAAATGACAACAGCGAAAATAGGGATTGTAACCGTCAGTGATCGTGCAAGTGCTGGCGTGTACGAAGATATTTCCGGTCAGGCCATCATTGATACACTGAACGACTATCTGACGTCACCCTGGGAACCTGTTTACGAAGTGATCCCTGATGAGCGTGATGTGATTGAATCCACGCTGATCCGTATGGCTGATGAAGAAGAATGCTGTCTGATTGTGACCACAGGGGGTACCGGTCCGGCGAAACGCGACGTGACCCCGGAAGCGACGGAAGCGGTCTGTGACCGGATGATGCCGGGCTTTGGTGAACTGATGCGTGCTGAATCACTGAAGTTTGTGCCGACGGCGATTCTGTCCCGCCAGACGGCCGGGCTGCGCGACGATACCCTGATTGTAAACCTGCCGGGTAAGCCGAAATCCATTCGTGAATGTCTGGATGCTGTGTTCCCTGCGATTCCTTACTGCATCGATCTGATGGAAGGCCCATATCTGGAAAACGACGAGTCTGTGATTCACGTTTTCCGGCCAAAACAGAAATAATCCCTGACTGCATTCCCTGCTGTCTGCACATCTCAGCAGGGAAAATCTCCCCAACACCGCCCTCTCGCAATCTACACTTTAAACAATTACCTATGTGTCGCGCGAAGAGGTCAATGCATGGAAAGCTTCATCCGAACCCTGCCGAAAGTTGAATTACATGTCCATATCGAAGGGACATTAGAGCCTGAGCTGATGTTTCAGCTGGCACAACGGAATCATATTGCGTTGCCGTACGACAGTGTGGCGGCTGCAAGAAAGGCTTATCAGTTTACCGACCTGCAATCGTTCCTGGATGTGTATTATCTCGGGGCGCAGGTGCTGCAGACTGAAGAGGACTTTTACGATCTGACCTGGGCTTATCTGCTGCGTTGTCAGCAGGATCATGTCATGCATACCGAGATCTTTTTTGATCCGCAAACGCACACCGAACGCGGGGTGGCTTTTCAGACGGTGATGGCGGGGATCACCCGGGCATTGGCCGACGGGGAACAGAAACTGGATATCTCGAGCCGGCTCATTCTGTGTTTTTTACGCCATCTCAGTGAGGAGGCGGCATTTGAGACGCTGGCGCAGGCCATGTCCTATCAGGAATACATCATTGGGGTCGGTCTGGACTCTTCAGAACAGGGACATCCGCCGGAAAAATTTCGCCGGGTGTTTGAACAGGCATTTAATGCCGGATTTCTGACCGTCGCCCATGCTGGAGAAGAAGGGCCTGCAAGTCATATTCGCGATGCGATATCCATGTTGCGGGTCTCCCGGATTGACCATGGGGTGCAATGCAGTCAGGACCCAGATCTGGTACAGGCGCTGGCCGAGAGTCAGATGCCGCTGACGGTGTGCCCGCTGTCGAATATTAAACTCCGGGTGTTTGAACGAATGGCGGATCACAACATTGTGGATTTGCTGCGGCAGGGATTGTGCGTCACGATTAATTCGGACGATCCGGCTTATTTTGGCGGGTACATGACGGATAATTTCCTGGCGGTTGCCCATGCTTTTGCGGTGACGAAAGAGGAAATGGCTGCCTTTAGTGCCAATGCGATCCGGGCGAGTTTTTTGCCGGAAGAAGAGAAAGAAAAATTACAGCAGCGGCTGGCGCATTATCTGCAGGTTCAGCTGCATCCTGTTCTGTAAAAAAGCTCTGAAAAGCGGGCAAAAAAAACGCCTGTCAAATAAATGACAGGCGGGGGAAATAAATATACTCGAGCTACCAGAGGTGAGGGGTTAAAGGCTGAAAGCCAGTCCGCAGCAACACCTGTGGTGAGAGTATATAAAGGAACAACATACTTGGTTAAAGCGTAGGCGGTATTATAGGGATGATTAAAAAACACGCAACGATCTATTTTGTAAATTATGTATAGCTAATTGTTAAATTAATAAAATATCAAAAACTTATCCAAGGATAAAAATTTCAGATTATTCCCTGAAAGGGAAAAAATTGATTTTAATAACCTGATTTCAAATCAATTATTCTTTCTGTTTTCACTTTTTTGTCTTTTGTAACTGTCGTTTTGTCCGGGGAAAAGATTTATTTATCCGGTTTTTCTTCGTAACACCTGCTGAAGCCAGCGATAAATTGCTTTTAACTTGCCCGGTACAGACGGCCTGACCTGATTTTGTTCAGACGGAAGCTGAGATGCAGATTGTCCGTGATAATAAGCCTGCATGAACTGGCGTCGTACCTGTTCGGCACGGCTGTGGCTCAGCCCGGTCTTTTCTTCAGGGAACAGCAACGCCGCGGTAGATTCTGCATGCTCAGCCACATAACTGAAGTCCATGTTTTGATTGCCGAGAACCAGCATCCATAACCGGGTGACCAGGATGCAGTCGGTCTGGTACTGATTGGTAAAACGTCCGGCATGATCGGCGCCAAGCGTCTGAACAAAAAGCGTTTGCATGGCTTCGCTTTTGTCTTCGGTCAGCTGAAGTTGTTCTAATGCTGCAAGGTGGGTTTTTGTCATGAGTCCGAGCAGCAGATCGGCATCGTTTTTGTCTGGTCGCATCGACTGAATACGGGCAAATTCTGCATCAAGATGCGCCAGAAGCGTTTTCAGACTATGGGTTTCGGCTTGATGACAGAACAGGGTATGGACGCCCATTTCAGTCAGATAATGGCTGAGGGAAGACAAAGGAACTCCGGGATACTGGGGAATAACCGTCAGTATACGGGAAATGCTGCGGTTTGCTAAAGTTTGCTAAACGGATGATAATTTTGACAAATAAGGAGAGCGGCGTATGACAGCATTTTATGATTTTTCGGCCAATACACTGCAGGGTGAATCGCAGCCGATGCGTGCCTTTGAGGGGAAAGTGGTGCTGGTGGTTAACACGGCCAGTCAATGTGGCTTTACGCCGCAATATCAGGGGTTACAGGCCCTGTACGAGAAGTACAGAGAGCAGGGGCTTGTGATTCTTGGCTTTCCCTGTAACCAGTTTGGTCAGCAGGAGCCGGGAAGCGGTGATGAAATCAGTGAATTCTGCGAACTCAATTACGGCGTTGGTTTCCCGATGTTTGAAAAAATTGAGGTGAATGGCCCGCAACGTCATCCGATGTATGCTTATCTGACCGAAACGCTACCGGGTCTGTTCGGGAAAAAGATCAAATGGAATTTCACGAAGTTCTTGATTGGGCGAGACGGAAAACCGATCAAACGTTATGCTCCGATCACTAAACCTGATGCGCTGGAGTCGGATATTCAGGCGGCGCTGAAAGGATAAGCGGGGGACGATGGGTGACCGGACGCAATGTGGTTGTTGGTCCGGTCACTGGTGAAACGAACTGGTTTGATTAACTGGAGCTTCCCGGAGGCATCTGATGGCAAGCGCTGGCTTTGTTCAGTGCAGGCTGCATTGCTTCAATGGAGAGGCGGACCCGCTTGGCACCTTCAGTGAGAACTGCCGGGCCGGACTGAGTCAGCGAATGAAGCGGTTGCGAGTTATGCTGGTTACACTGTATTGCTGAGACAGTATGAAAGACCCCCAAGGCATACCCCAGGCAGAGTGATTCATTGTGATAGGTCTGGAGGCAGTCATCCATAAATGCTTTCTGGGGATCATTTGCCATTGCTTGTGGCGTCACTGCCAGTGCAGACAGTGCTGAGAGAATCAGTGGGATGGTTTTGATTGTTTTTTTCATACACACTTCCTTCCATGTAAGCCATATCTAATCTTTAGCAAAGTGCTGAAAATAAAGCGTGATTGGGCTCTCAGCCTGTACTGATGAATGAGAATGCAGCAATGAAATGTGTGTGACCGCGCATTTTGGACGTCGTGTTTAAGGCTGATACAGCTTTTCGTAACTTTTCTGATGCGTCGCAAACGTGTACTGACTGACATGATCAACCACACTGATTTTGTGGTCTGCATGCTGCTTCTCACTGAATTCCAGTAAATGAGAAATCGCAGTGTGGCGTCTTGATTCCGGTTTCTGCTGTGCCAGATACTGGCTGAGAAAAGTCATTTGTACCGAGCTGTCGTTGAACTCCCCCAGAGATTCCTGCAAAGCCTTCAGTTGCTTGATTTGTTCTTTGATCACTTTCCCGGGAAAAAGCGGCGCGAAATACTCCAGCAGATAACGCAGCTTTTTGCATGAGATTCTGAGCTGATGCAATTGTTCGTCCGGATGGTTGTACCCGACAGCCTGACATAACGACAGGGTTTGACTGAATCGCTTCCAGATCCGCTTTTGTGCTGTCGGCAGGCACAGTCTTTTCCCGGCAGGCGTCGGGTTGTTTTCCATCTCATTGATCAGCCCGGCGATTTGCGCACATTGCTGCTCGTATTCGTCAGATTTCAGCCAGTCTTTGACGTCATGAAACGCCTGGGTGCGTTTATCCAGCAGATCATTGAAAAAGAGCGTCAGCCCCTGATGATACTGATGCTCCAACGCGTAAAAAAAGGGCTCCATGTTGTCCAGATAAACATCCAGATCCCGCAAAGCATTGGTTTTCTGCATCAGGGTTTTAAGATCATTTTGCAGCATGAGTTTTTGTTCAGGGACAAACAGCGGGCTTAACAGACCAATGATGGCGCGGCAGCGTCTCAAAGCCACACGGTACTGATGCAGAAACTCTGTGTCGTCATCCCGGATCAGCCCGGTTTCATGACGACGGGCGTGGTGAAACTCACCTTTTAAGAAATGATATGTCGGCAGATAAATGGCGCTTTCTTTTTTGAGTTTGACCTGGCTTTTTTTCCGTTCAGGTAAGCGAAGTTTGTCCCTTTTATTCATGTTCATAACGATCTTCTCCCCGGGGACCGCTGACCTTTTCCTTCGGTGTTGATGTGTTGAAATGAGATCGGTTCACGGCACAGTCACGTTTCAGGGAAAACCCCGGTTACCCACTGCAATCATGACCGTGAAAGATCATCAGCTTTATAACCATAGCTAAGCCAGTCTTCCGGCGCATACGCATATGTAAAGCTTTCTACACTATTTTTCAATTTTATGACATGGCTTGATTTCATGATGTTTCAGGTTTTTACGGCCTTTTCAAATACTGCTCTGCGAGGGGAAGCCGGACGCGGTTTTGGGTTGGCAAGCAGGGTTTACAAAAGGTTTTTACATCACGTTAACCTTAGTTTTACATCTGGCTTCTCAACCGGACCTCAGTAGTGCTAATTCTATAGGTAAGAAATCGCTGAACAGGTCAACAGACCCTAGCAATCAACATGTGAGGATAAACGGATGAGTGAAATGATGAAAAATCCTATGGGCACGGACGGCTTTGAGTTTGTTGAATATACGGCGCCGACCCCTGAGGGGATTGCCAACCTCAAAAACCTGTTCCGTCTGATGGGTTTTGCAGAAATTGCAAAGCACAAACATAAATCAGTCTGGCTGTACCGTCAGGGTGACATCAACTTCATTGTGAATGGTGAGCTGCATTCTCAGGCTGCAGGCTTTGCCGGCGTGCACGGTGCCAGCGTGAATGCGATGGCATTTCGTGTGAAAGATTCCAACGCAGCACTTGCTCATGCAGTTGAAAACGGCGCAACAGCCTGTCCTGCACAGGCCGGTCCGATGGAGCTGAACATTCCGGCTATTTACGGAATTGGTGAGTCGCTGATTTATCTGGTCGACCGCTATGGTGATCACGATATCTATGAGATCGATTTTGATTACTATCCGGACTACAAAGAGCGTCTGGCAACGCTGGATGCGGGCCTGAATACCCTGGATCACCTGACGCACAATGTGAAGCAAGGCAACATGGATCTGTGGGCGGGTTTCTATGAGCGCATTGCGAACTTCCGTGAAATTCGTCACTTTGACATCAAAGGGAAAGTCACTGGCCTGCTGTCCCGTGCGATGACAGCGCCGTGCGGTAAGATTCGGATTCCGATTAATGAATCAAGCGACGACAAATCACAGATCGCAGAGTATCTGGATCAATACAACGGTGAAGGTATCCAGCATATCGCCCTGAGCACGGACAACATTCTGGAGACGGTTGCACAGCTGAAGAAACACGGCATGCAGTTTATGGATACGCCTGACACCTATTATGAAGGCGTCAACAAGCGTATTCCGGGTCATCAGGAAGATCTGGCGAAGCTGAAAGATCTGAAGATTCTGATCGATGGTGACGAAACCGGTATTCTGCTGCAAATCTTTACGGACACTGTGATTGGTCCTGTGTTCTTTGAGATTATCCAGCGTAAAGGGAATGAAGGCTTTGGTGAAGGGAACTTCCAGGCACTGTTTGAATCGATTGAACTGGATCAGATCCGCCGTGGTGTGATTCAGGTGCCGGACAACGCTTAATTCAATTTGCCATGAAACGAAAAAGCCCGCAGTCAGATGCGGGCTTTTTTATGTGCCTTGTTCTGCGGCGCGCTGCCGGAGTTCAGGGGAGCAAAGCCTGCTGCGCCGGGCAACCTGAGGCGACTTCGTTATACTCAAGAGAGCTTCACGAAAAGGGACGATCATGCGTTTTCTGGCGGCGTTTTTTCTGGTGTTGGTCACTGCGTGCACCTCTTTGCCCGAGCCGGTTCCGGATTCAGTACCGGCCCAGAAACAGATCTATACGCATTCGCAGAGCCACTGTCTTGATTTGCTCACCGGATTTAAGCGAACGGTTCAGGCGCAGGGGGTACAAGATGCGCAGCTGGTGTGGGATCCGAGGTTTCCGCATCTTGCTTTTGACCGGTTCAGCCTGTCAATGCTGACCGGGCTGACCTCTCGCGCCAGTCAGCAGCAGTGGCTGGCTTACGTTGCACATCAGGCCAAGATGCAGCGACAGGCTGAATATCAGAACCTGCCGCAAAAAGCCGGTTATCAGGCACAGGTGCTGGAATCGTGTGCCGCACAGCTGGTCAGATACAGTCAGTATCATCCGATGTTCTGGTCTGTGCTGAGCTCGAATCCGCCGGATTTCCCCTCAGACTACGTCACCTGGCAGCGGGTGCTGGGTCTGTACCCGATCAGCCGGTATGTTGCCAGGCCGTCCATCGACAAACAGAAACGTCATTTAATCAGTCAGTTTATTCAGCCTGCCGATGGCGATGTGATCCGGTATGCGGTCCATGAAAAGCCTCCGCTGAGCCGTACACAAATCCGGCAATGGTTTGAACAGGCAGGCAATCAGTCTGCTCTGAACTGGCCGGTTTTGACGGAGGCGCAACAGCAGCGGCTGCTTCAATACTATGCGCCGGAGGTTCAGGTTGAAACGCGTTCCCGGGATGACTTTCCCGGACAGGTGAAATATGTCACGTCGGGCCAGCCAAGTATCATTACCCGGACACCGTCTGTTTATACTCACGTGAGTTACACCCGCTTTTATGGCCAGACGCTGATGCAGCTCAACTACAGTCTCTGGTTTGCGAACCGGACGGCACGCTCTTCGTTTGATCCTTATGCAGGACCATTTGACGGGGTCTTACTCCGGTTGACGCTCGACCCGGACGGGCAGCCCTATCTGCTGGACAGTATTCACCATTGCGGGTGTTACCACATGGTCTTTGCCCTGGCGCCGCAACTCAAATTTGCCTCACTGGACAATGCGATGGAGTGGCCCGTGACCCTGCGAATTTGGTCAGGCGAGTCTGCCAGACAACCAGCCGGAAAACTGGCCGTCACTTTGAGCCATGGCGAACATATGATTAAAGATGTGCGCTGGTCGAATTCGGATGACCCGACCCGGCCGTTGACCGTTCTGTCGTATCAGCAACTCCGCAGTCTGCCGGCGTCCGGCAACCATCATCAGAGCCTGTTTGATCAGCAGGGGATGCTACCTGAAAGTGTCCGTGCAGAACGTTTTTATCTCTGGCCATTCGGGATTCCGTCTGCGGGGACTCAGCGTCAGTCAGGGCATCATGCGACGGCGTTTATCGGCCAGCGCCATTTCGATGAGCCATTTCTGTTTGAGACGCTGTTTCAAAAACCTTAATACGCTTCCATTCAGCAGGTTACCTCTGTTGTGTTGTCTGCCGTCTCACTTGCCGGAAAAGTTTCGTATCCAGATTTCTATACTCATGACATTGCATCTTTAACAAGGTGTCAGACCATGCCTGTTTTGGTCTGCGCTGATCAATCAGGTATCTGAATCTGTGAGTGCATCATGATGAAAAAAATGCCGATTCTGTTTTTCACCCTCATGCTAGGATTGGGTCTCACATCTGCAGCAGATGCCGGTGATGATTTCTATGCGACGGACGCCCGGGTGTCTGGTTCTGCCGATCGGGCAAAGATCTTCCCGCTGGACAGAAGGACGGTGGCTTTTGAGCAAGTCACGTTTGATCTTGAGATTGGCACCATCGCCGCGAGTGACTGGGGGCAATTCAGAGTGAGGCTGGCACAATTGTCTGATCGCTATGGGAAACCTGTCGGTCCCGGTTACGTGAACGTGTTCTTATATCCGGATTCCGGTTCAAGTGCTGGCACGCCCGTCTGGTCCGTTGATAACTTATTTGTCTCGGGCCCCACCTCCTCAACGGGAAAACAGCACAAGATGAAAGGTGATTTCGAGAGGAATCGTCCTCACGGTTGGGCCGGTCACGATGTCTGGGATAGCAATGATCAAAGTGATATCAGGCACAATCACCGGAAAAATGATCGCTATGTCTCACAAACTCATATCGTGAAACAACAAGCCGTGAATCAACAGGCGGATGCGACGGTCTATTTCGACTTACGTCCGGGCACAGATGGTGCAGGGCAGATCCAGCGCCTCAGAGCGACAGTGCTGTTCTCGCCGCAGCCGTTACCGAATATCACAGATATCGTGCAGTTTGCGGCTCAGTTTCCGCCGCAGATGTACCCGGTTCGTACGACCGTTGTGAACGCAGAAGGTGCCGGGCACGTGGATGGCCGGGTCAATCCGGTGTCATCGTCAATCCCGAATACGCTGTCGCTTGGCAGACCGCCACAACCGGTTTTACCCGCACCGTCAGTCCCGGATGATCTGAGTTTTCCGGTTCAGGTCATTCAGGCGGATCAGCCGAATCTGGATTCAGCGCGCAATCAGTGTATTCCCATCGCCAATGCCAACGCGCTGCAGTATCTGGAAGATCGCTATGACAATCTGCCGCTCGCCTGGCGTGTACCTCAGCTACATATTCGCGGCATCGGTAAAATCGGCACCGCAGGCGATGTGACGATCTGGACGCCTGACCCAGAGAACAGTTTGGTTGCGAACATCGACAGCTATGGTCGCAGGGACAATGTGCATGATCTCGACAGTGGTGACTACACGAGTTTCTGCGGGCTGATCCGCGGCGTGTTTGGCTATCTGACCGATCCGGTTTCCGGCCCGCTGGATGTGGCGCATTTTCGTCATCAGGGCAGCAACTCGATGGTTTTGGGCGATAATGCAGACTGCGACAATGGAACGGTCAGCATGGGGGGATTGACCTCACAGCGAGAAGGCGATTTCCCGACATGGGAGTGGATTTTTAATGAGCTGTCGCAAGGTCGTGCCGTCACGATTCTGTTCAGTTGGTACGACCTGAACGGTGAATGGAAAGGGGGCCATAGTGTCCGGGTCTATGGTGCTGCCCTGATCAATAACAAGCATTACATCATGACACTCGATGATGCTTCGCAGGGGGATAACTTCAGTAATGTGTCCGATCCGCGAACGCAGCAATGGGAAGTGGCTGACACCGGCCAACCGGGCCTGGACGGGGTCCCCGACGGGCGCCTGAACATGGATGGCATGAGCTGGGAGATTGACTTTGCGTTGTCCATTGAAGCAAAACCCACCTTGCTGATTCCCTGAGTATTGTTTTCAGAACGAAAAAAAGCGGGAGGTTTGCTCCCGCTTTTTCGTGTTCACTATCCCTGATGTCCACTGCCCCTGAGCAGAGATCAGCTTGCCGATGTTGCTTCTTCAGTTGCGGCCTGAACGCCGTGCCACTGGAAGTGATGGTTTGGCTTCTTGCTGACCATGCCTTCCTGCATCATCTGGTGGAACACAGCATCGACTTCTTCTGCGGTCAGCTTGAGTGCCCGGATGATGGCGCGTTTCGAGCAACTGACCGCATTGGATGTCAGCGCGTCGACGACACGCTCATAAGGTGACTGCAGGCTGACCGCTTCAGTCTGTTCTTTCTGTTGCTGGTCCTCGTGGGCTGCTTCCAGCGCAAGTGTTGCCAGACTGGCTGAGCTTTCAGTCACGGCGTTTGTCGAACGGGTTTCATCGGATGTTTGATTGTGTACGGCGTCCGATTGCCGCACCGTTGTATCCGAGACATAAATTGCGTGCTTGCGGTTGAAGTTCTGGCGGAAACGCAGCTCTTCACCGATCAGCCCGACAAAGAAAGCAGCAAAGAAATCCAGTAAAACAGACAGGAAAATCACCAGTCCAAGCTGCGCGGATTCAGCGCTGACTCTGAGGGTCTTGGCCAGACCGTCAATCAGACCCAGCACCGATCCCTGGCTGACGACGGGCAGGTTGTCCCTTTCTATGGCCAGCGCCTGCTGCTGTTTGCGGAGTTTACTGTTTTCATGCTGGATCCGGGTGACCCCGGTGGCAATGCGCGCCATCTGGATATATTTCTGCGCAGCCACGTTATTCAGAGCAATCTGTTTTTCGATCGCTTCAATCTGCATGTTGTAAGCATTGATTTTGCTTTGCTGAACGCTGACATGGCTTTGTGCCTGATTGGTCGCACTCTGGATACCGCCCACGGAGCCGCCGATAGAAATCGCGGCCAGCACGGAATAGAAAGCAAAAGCAGAGGCCGCACCGGTGTAGCTCCGTCTGGCGCGTCGCTCGCCAAATTCATACCAGGCAAAGAATTTACCCAGTTCGAAAATGACCGCCAGTCCACCAAAGAGGACCTGCATGACCGGGTTCTCGTCGATAGATAAAAACAGCAAGAGCGAAAAAATGATTGAAGCCAAGATTGAGGCGCCGGTAAAGCTGTACACCGTCCACATGGCAAAACGGCCTTTCGGAAAGCGGATATTGCTTCTCCCGGGAATTGCGTTGTCTGAAACCATAAGTGCGTTTTTCTTTGGCTGGGCTGTGAGCCCGGCACATTCGTTATCGATTGGCGGGCAAGGATACCGGAAAAAAGCAGTCAGACCGTATGAAATTACCGGGAATTCAGGCCTTGAGCCGGAAATTTGCACAGGCCTGTCATAACTGGTGAAAGCTTATCCAGCCGGAGATTGCTGTGCGCCGGACGAACCCGGAGGGGACCCGGTCATTATGATACGATTGTCGATAAAGTGATCACGCTTCGGATTTTCTCATCCACTCTGTCAGAACCCTCATGTGTGGCTAAATTCTGTCGCATATTCGCCGCATTGGATTGATGCCAAGGTTTCTTGTTTGCTTTGGTGTGAAACGATGAGAATGGCTCTGCAAAGCCATCGGTTTGACAAAGGATACAAATAGTGACACTTCCGAAATTCACATATCATCCGGATCCACTGGCAACCGGTGCCGTCGTGAAAAGCATGAAAGTTTGCGACTGCTGTGGTGAGGCGCGTGGATACCTGTACAGTGGCAGTATTTATTCTCAGCGTGATATCGAGTGGCTGTGCCCTTGGTGTATTGCTGACGGTTCGGCTGCCAAGGCATTTAAAGCGTATTACTCTGATGACTTTCCGCTGGACGGCGCGGGCCTGAACCGCGATGTGATCGCCGAGGTCTGCCAGCGCACGCCGGGTTATCAGTCCTGGCAGCAGGAAGTCTGGCTGGATCATTGCGGAGACGCCTGCGAATTTCATGGCTTTGCTGAACCCGAGGAACTGAAAGCGCTCAGCGGACAGGCCCTGCAGGCGTTTTTGAGCCGCCATCTGCTGAAAGCGGAAATCTGGCAGGATATTCTGAGTACGTACGAGAAGGGCGGAAACCCGGCTGTTTACAAATTCAAATGTCGTCACTGCGGCGAAATCCTTTACGGGATGGATTTTCTGTAATACTGCGCGTGTTGCCCGAACGGCGTCCGATGCGTCGTCACTCACTGACTTCTCATTTCTGAGGCCGGATGTTGTGGTTATGTTGCGGAAAGGTTAGATTAAAAACTCTAACCTTATCCTTGAGGAATCAAGATGGACGCAATTCTTCAGCAGTACCCGGTGATCACTGAAATTCCTGTTGCCTGGGGTGAAATGGATGCCCTGAATCATGTGAACAACGTGGTTTATTTCCGTTATTTCGAGACCGCGCGACTGGATTACTTCAAAGAAGCCGCTTTGATGGACGACATGAAAGATACAGGTGTCGGACCTGTACTCGGTGAAACCAGCGCCCGCTACCGCCTGCCGGTCACTTACCCGGATACTCTGCTGGTCGGCTCGAAAGTCACCCGGATCGAAGACGATCGCTTCACCATGGAATACGAGATCTTCAGTAAAAAAATGGGTGCGGTGACCACGCGCGGGACTGCACTGGTGGTGATGTTTGATTTCAAAAACAACACCAAAGCCAGCATTTCTCCAAAGCTCCGCGAAACCATCGAGGCCATTGAGGCCCGCAAAGAACTGCCTGCCAGCGCATAAGCGACGACAGACCAGACAGGAAGACTCATGCTCAGCTCCTATACTCAGGTAAGGAGCTGACTGAGGAATCTTGCATGTTTATCGCGACGGAACACAATATTACGGACGTCGAGCTGTTCTCACAAAAGGCTGGGTCAGCACTGGGACAGCCGCCGGAAGGGCTGCATCTCCGGACGGCATTACTCGATAAAGACAACCACTGCTGCCAGTGTGTCTGGGAAGCCGACTCCATCGAAAGTGTTCAGGGATATCTGGATCCCGAGCTCGGCGCAGCATCCGTGAATGTGTATTATCTGCTCGATCCGGATTCAGCTATCGGGTGAGATAATCGATTGTTTACCTAAACAAAAAAAGCGAGCCGAAGCTCGCTTTTGAGGACGGTAAGCGCATTTATTTTCCGGCGATACTCAGGCCGTTAAAACGAATTTTCGGTGCGAAGAAATCGCGCTCATAATCGTTCTCCAGCTGATTTCCGACCGCATCAATGGCTTTGATCATCTGATAGAAGTTTCCGGCAACGGTGATGCCCCGGACCGGCTGAATGCGTTTGCCGTCGCGGCACAGGAAGCCGCTGGCGCCGAAGGAGAAATCGCCGCTGATCGCATCAGCACCGGAATGAACGCCCTGCAACTCGACCAGTTCCAGATATTCACCTGCGGTGACTTCGGCCTCGGAACTCTGACCTTCAGCAATCACCAGATGACGCGACGCCACACCCAGACCACCTTTCGCAGAACGGGAGGCGTTGGCCGTATTGGCAATGCCGAAATAACTGGCCGTATGGCTGTTATGCAGCAGGCTTTGCAGCTGGCCTTCACCAATTAAAATGGTGTCCTGCGTCGCGAAGCCTTCGCTGTCGAACGCTTTGATGGCAGAACCGCCTTCCATGTAAGCCATATCGCTGACGGTGAGGAGCGGGCTGGCCACCTGCTGATGCAGTGAGTCGCGCCATGGGTTGATGCCTTTCATGGCCGACTGGCCGGACAGGCACATGCCGAACGCGCCGAACAAACTGCTGAGCTCGCTCAGGTTAAAGATGACCGCATACTTGCCGGTTGCAATCGGGCCGCCGTCTAACAGTGCCATCGCGGTTTCAACGCCGTGGCTGATGCAGTACTGCGGGTCCAGCTCGTCAAAACGGCGTCCGGATGACATGCCGCCATGCATGGCCTGTTTGCCGTCCTGATCGATCAGCGCATAGGTATAGCAGTACGTGGAACGCTCTCTGTGCTGACAGAAGCTGCCACGGGTGTTTGCCAGCAGACTCAGGCTGTCGGACTCGCCAAAACCATTGTAGGGCGCACTTTTCGCACCTTTGCCGATCACACCTTGTTCCAGAGACAGTGACAGAGCAATCTTCTGATCAATCTCAGCATCATCCTGCTGATAAATTTCCGGATGAGTGGTCGTCAGACGGCTGTTTTCTGCCTGAATGCCCTGATGTGCGTCGGCTTTGGTGTACTGAGCACTTTGCAGCGCCTGTTCTACCATGAGCTTCAGACTGTCCGGATGCAGCGATTCGGAATAGCTGGTGGCTACTTTGTCGTCTTTGGCGACGCGAACGCCGATCACCTGACCGGACGTGACTTTGTACTCGTCCAGCTCGCCGTTGTTGGCTTTCAGCGACAGGTTATGGCTGCTGCTGGCCAGGACATCCGCTTCTGCACCGGCTGCTGTAGCCAGTTCCAGCACTTGTTCCATGGCGTGTTGCAGGGTTTGTTGATCCGCCATCAGTTACCTCCCACCAGAATGTTGTCTACTTTCAGCGCCGGCTGTCCAACTGTTGTCGGAACCGAGCCACTGACCGAGCCGCACATGCCGGCGGCCAGTTCGAAATCCTGTCCGACCATACTGATCTCTTTCAGGACTTTCGGACCGGTGCTGATCAGGGTGGCTGATTTCAGCGGACGGGTAATTTTGCCGTTTTCGATCAGATAAGTTTCCTGCACCGCAAAATTGAATTCGCCTGTTCCCGGCTGGACTGAACCGCCGCCCATTTTCTTGGCGAAAATACCTTTCTCGACACTGGCAATCATCTCATCCAGGCTGCTGTCGCCCGGTTCAATGAAGGTATTGCGCATCCGGGAAGTCGGCGCGAATTTGTAAGACTCACGACGGCCGGAACCTGTCGGCGCAAAGCCGGTTTTCTTCGCGCCCATCTGATCCACCATGAAGCTGGTGAGCTTCCCGTCTTTGATCAGCTGAGTCCGCTGAGTGGCCATGCCCTCGTCGTCAATGTTGATGGAGCCCCACTCATTTTCCATGGTGCCGTCATCGACCGCACTGACCACAGGACTGGCAATCATTTCACCCATCTGGTCATGGAATACCGAGGCTTTTTTGGCAACAGAAGTCGTTTCCAGCAAGTGGCCGCAGGCTTCGTGGAAAATCACGCCGCCGAAACCGTTGCCGATGATCACGGGCATTTCGCCGGACGGACAGTTCTCTGCCGTCAGCTTGATCATCGCTTGTTTCGCTACTTGCTGGCCCAGGCCAGTCGGGTCAATGCTGGTATTGAATTCCCAGCCGGTCAGCGCGCCCGGTGCTTCGAAACCGGTGGACTGTTCACTGCCGTTTTGTGCCACAGCAGTTGCCGCAATTCGGGTGTAATGGCGGGTATCGCCAATGTGCAGGCCGTTGGAGTTGAAAATTTCAATTTGCTGTTGGCGTTGCAGAATGCGGCCAATGAACTGAGCGATTTTGTCGTTTTCTGCACGGGCTGCTTTGTCGGTGGCGCGCAGGAAAGCAATTTTTGCTTCCAGATTGGCATCCTGAGACAAAGGCTGATGCACCGGATGGCGGTCGGCCAGTCGGGTAAAGTTCAGTGCGGCAGCCTGAGCAATCTGGTCGCGGCTGTCTTTGGCCGCCAGCAGGCTGGTGACCCGCTTGAGTTCCTCTTCTTCGGTACTGTTGGTGTAGCCGTACAGTACTTTATGACCGAAGAACAAACGGATACCGATACCAAAGTCGATACCGCCGTTAATTTTATCGACATCACCGGCATTGAACTCGACAGAGCCCGACTGGTGGTGCTCGACGAACAGTTCGGCGAAATCTGCGCCGAGAAACAGCGCATGGTCGATGACGGCTTTCGCCGTTGATGGGTTTAGCATAATTGCTCCTTGCGTAAATTCAGGTGGCAAGTTGATCCCAAATCATTGATTAACAATAGCAGTAATCAGGCTTTTTTAGCCAAAGAGCATAAGATCTCTTCCAGCTCATCCCAGGGCAGGGTGTCTTTGTCGATGACTTCAATGCGGGACTCAAACCCTTCCAGTGTGAGTTCGTTCACCGAGACTACCTGATTCACGACGTTGAATGCAAAACATCCCCGTTCAGTGTTCACCACGGCTTTGACCCGTTGTGCGTTCAGGTTGGTAAACAGGGTAAAGAGTTGTGAGAAGTCGAACACTAAATCGGTGGCGAAGAACCAGCCGCAGCTGTGGTAGCCCTGTCCGTGGTTTTCTCTGCGCACAAAGGTTTCGCCCGGTGCCAGTTCAAGACCCGGCAGCGGCGCAGCATCGTCACTGCTGTGATCATGGTGATGGCTGTGCGCGGCCTGACGTTGAATGCGGGGCACTTCCAGCAGCGATAAATCCAGCTGTCCCTGCTTCACCTGTGCAAGGGTCTGTTTGGCGGGCTCGCATTCATTCGCGTATTGCTCGAACATCAGCAGATCGTAGTCTGAGCAGGCATCAATTTTGTTGGCGACCAGGACATCGGCCAGCGCAATCTGGTCCTGAAAATTCTGGTTGTCGGTATAGAGACTGTCTGAAAACTGTCTTGGGTCAACCAGCGTAATGGTCGCTTTCAGATCAATATATTTCGCATAACTGTCAGACGTCAGTTTATTGATGATCTCTTTCGGATGGCCCAGTCCGGTTGGCTCCAGCAGCAGGCGGTCCGGATTTTGTGCCAGCAGGGCATTGATGCCGACGGACATCGGCAGTCCGGCCACACAGCACATACAACCGCCCGGTACCTCTTTCACGATCGCACCCTGCTGATCCAGCATTGCGCCGTCTACGCCGACATTGCCAAATTCATTAATCAGAATGGCCCATTTTTCATCCGCTGGCTTGCGTGCCAGGAGAGACAGGATTGCCGTGGTTTTTCCGGCGCCCAGAAAGCCGGTGATGATATTGGTCGGGATAGGTTTGCTGATGGTCATTGTATATCCGTCTTACCGCAGAACTAAGTGACAGCCATCATACTGCATGGCGGGGCGGGAAATGAAGGGGAATCCATGACTTGGATCAAATGCCTCGCCGCTGAAATATGAATTGAACTGAATAACGTGCCAGTGACGCCAGGCTGAAGCTGACCGGTGATGACTGAGTAAACAACGATTTCGAATCACTTTTCTGTTCATCAATACTCGCAGAGTTCAATGATGAATGGGGTATTGTGATTGATTGCGTCAATAAAACCTTTTTATTGCTGCAATAAAAACGTCAAAAAAAATTGTTTAACTGGCGCCGCATTTATATTTGGGTACCAAGATGAAACATATAGTCAAACCTCTTATTTTAGCCGCTGCAACTTCTACAATCTCTTTTTCAGCATTATCGGCAGAAATTAAAAACGTCATCTTAATGATTGGTGACGGTATGGGACCACAGCAAGTCGGCTTGCTGGAAACCTACGCGAAAAATGCGCCCCATTCAGTGTACAAGGGTGAAACCACGGCCTTGTATAAACTCGCTCAGGAAGGGGTCATCGGCGCTTCAATGACGAATCCGGGCGAAGCCATTGTTGTCGATTCGGCTTGTTCAGCAACTATGCTGGCGACCGGGGTGTATACCGCTTCAGAAGTGATTGGTATTGACGCCCAAGGCAACACGGTTGAAACCGTGCTTGAAAAAGCGAAGCGTCTTGGGAAAGCGACCGGTCTGGTTTCAGATACTCGCCTGACGCATGCCACGCCTGCAGCATTCGCGGCTCATCAGCCACACCGTTCTCTTGAAAACGACATTGCTTCCGACATGCTCGCAACCGGCGCGGATGTGATGCTGTCCGGCGGTCTGCGTCACTGGATTCCTCAGTCAGTCAATGACAAAGGTGCGACGTATCAAGCTCTGCAGACACTGACACATGGCGACGTGAAGCTGAAATCCAAGCGTAAAGATGAGCGTAACCTGCTGACGGAAGCAAAAAGCGATGGTTACAGCCTGGCATTTAATAAAGACATGCTGGAAGAAGCGCATGGAAATAAGCTGCTGGGTTTGTTTTCTGATTCAGGCATGAATGATGGGATTGCTTACAGCAATTCTAAAAACGACCCGAAACGGACACAACCAACACTGAAAGAAATGACAGAGAAAGCAATTAATCTGCTTTCTAAAGATAAAGACGGCTTTTTCCTGATGGTTGAAGGCGGCCAGATTGACTGGGCGGGTCACAGTAATGATGCGGGCACCATGCTGCATGAAATGATCAAGTTCGATGAAGCAGTCAATTCTGTGTATCAGTGGGCGAAAGGTCGTGATGATACCTTAATCATTGTCACTGCTGACCATGAAACCGGCTCATTCGGCTTCAGTTATTCTTCACAAGGGTTGCCGCAACCTGAAAAACGTTCAGGGAAAGCTTTCCAGAAGCAAGCTTATGCTCCGAATTTCAACTTTGGTAAGTTCGAAATCCTGGATGGTCTGTACAACCAGAAGATGAGCTATGCGACCATGTTCGCTGAGTTTGACGGGTTGAATCAAGCCCAGCAAACACCGGAAAAACTGGCTGAAATCGTCAATGAAAACAGCGATTTTCCAATCACTGTTGCTCAGGCTGCGGACGTGCTGACGACCAAGCCAAATCCATACCATCACGACAACCACAGTTACCTGTCTGTTGAGGAAGTCCCGGCAATCAATGATTTTGATGCTTACTTCCCGTACAACGATCGCGGAAATTTGCTGGCGCGTGAACAGGCAACAGCGCAAAACACCGTTTGGGGTACAGGGACACACACGCATACGCCTGTGAATGTCTTTGCCTGGGGGCCGATGAAAGAGATTATTCCGGTCTCGAAGATCATGCATCACTCCGAACTGGGTGAGTACATCAAAGGTATGGTGAAGTAAGGATCTGCTGAGGATTCAGACCTCAGGTCAGTTCAGCTGCATACATCACCATCAAAGATTGAAACGGCCCTTTGTCCTCAGGGCCGTTTTTTATTTTGCATCACCAACCCGTCCACCTTTCCTTATTTGTGGTTTCCGCGCTCACAGTACCTATTTATCAGGTTCTCAGTGACTGTGCTTCCTTTATGGCATTTGCGACATATGCTTAATTAAAAGTGTGGCTGACTCAGTGGCTGACGGACGCGAGCGGTGGTCGTCAGGTATTCACAGCTGAAGTGACCGGGGTGGTATATGAAAGTCGGTTTTTTAGAATCTTTGCCTATCTCTCTGATCTTTATCGGCATTGCGCTGTTCATGCTGATTTTCTGCGAAATAGGTTTTCAGTTTGGCTACCACGCCCATATGCGGAAGGACAAGGCTGCCCCCAGTACACTGGGATCAATGGTGGGCGGGTTACTGGGCATGCTGGCTTTTGTGCTTGCCTTTACCTTTTCGATTGCATCTTCTCAGCACGAGCTCAGACGGAATAATGTGCTCGAAGAAGCCAATATTATTGGTACCGCCTATTTAAGAGCCGATTTGCTGGATGAAAAATCTGCCACAGCGGTGAGACGGCTCTTAAGAGAATATGTCGATATTCGCCTCAATGCCGTCCAAGGCAGTGACATCAACCTGGCCTTAGAAAAATCTACTGAAATCCATCGTCTTTTATGGAAAGAGGTCTCTTCCGCTGCCATCGAAAATCCAAGCCCCATGACATCACTGATGGTCCAGGCTACAAATGAAGTGATTGATATGCATGAAAAAAGGGTGACGGCTGCATTGCGGAACCGGATTCCGCTCAGTATCTGGATTGCGTTGGCTGCAATCACCGCCCTTGCCATGATCGCGCTGGGGACTCAGGTTGGTTACACCGGGAACCGGAGGCTGATTGCCGTGATCCCTTTAGTGCTCGCTTTTGCTGTCCTGGTGACGCTGGTTGTTGATCTCAATCGTCCTCAGAAAGGCCTCATTATTGTCAGCCAGCAGTCGATGATTGATCTCCGGAGTAGCATGGGTACGGAATAGCCGGTAGGGAAGAAATAATCGGTGAGGCGTCAAAGCCAGTTTTCGTCATTAATCCGGGGCAATCTCCAATTGCCCCGGGGCTGCTTATCTTTTTAGATCAAGGTGCTTTAGATCAGGGTATTGAGCCGGGCGATTTCAGCCCGCCACTGTTGTTGCAGGTGTGGCTTCTGATGCTTTGGCCGCCGGTTCAGATCCTCTTCCAGCAAGGTTTCCAGTGTGATCAGCCGGTCCAGCAGCTGTTCTTCGTCACTCATTGCTGTGCCGGTTTCAGACGGTTCCGCACCGGTTTCACCCGGTTCAGCATGAACAGCAGGCTGTGATGGCTGAGACGACAGTTGCTGATACACCGCTTCAGGAGACAGATATTCCGTCAGCACGCCATGCTGAATCAGCCAGAACCGGTTACAGCTTTGCTCAATCAGGCTGCGGTCGTGGCTCACCAGTAAGGTTGCACCTTCAAACTGATTCAGGGTCTCAATCAGCGCTTCTTTGCCTTCCATGTCGAGGTGGTTGGTCGGCTCATCCAGAAACAGTAAATGGTATCGGGCTAATGTGAGCCCGACAAACAGCAGGCGAGCCCGTTCACCACCACTGAGTGATGCCACGGTTTGCTGGTGTCTTACATACGCAAAACCGGCACTGATCAGCGCTCGTTTGCACTGTTCTGTACTGAGTGAACCGAAAGACAACAAAGCATCACTGATGGTGTCCTGATCGCGGAGCTGCTGCTGGGTTTGGTCGTAGTAACCTAACCGGCAGCGATCGTGAAAAGTCACCGCTTGTGGTGTGCTTTGTGAGTCTTCCGATGCCTGATAGATGTTGTACAGCTGGTTGAGCAGGGTCGATTTACCACAGCCATTACTGCCAATGACTGCAATGCGGTCACCACTTTTGATGCGCATATCGCCGATTTCAAACAAGCTGACTTGACCCGGTCCGGTTTCGGCTGCTGATTTTACCGCCAGGGGTTTGACCGAAAATGGCGTGATTTCAACCAGGCGGTTTGCCGGCAGTGTTTCCCCCTGAAGGGTGAGTGTCCAGGGCGTGCCTTCACTCAGTTCTGTCTGTTCCTCCTCTAAGCGCTCTTTTCTCGCCAGCATCGTTTTTGCTTTGCGGGCCAGGTCTTCGTTGTCATAAACCTTGCCCCAAGTCGCGAGCCGTTTTGCACTTTTGGCAATCCGGTCGATCTCTTTTTGTTCGCTGAGATGCCGCAGCCTGTCCGCTTCATCTTTTTCTTTCAGGGCGGCCCGGGCCAGCGAACAAGGCAAGGCAAAATGATGCAGCGCCTGATCGCGCATGACCCAGGTGGTGTTGGTGACCGCATCCAGCAAGGTTTGATCGTGGGACACCAGGATGAACGCGCCTCTCCAGGAGGATAAAAATTGCTCCAGCCAGAGTAAGGCAGGTAAATCCAGATGGTTGCTTGGCTCATCCAGCAACAGTAAATCCGGCTGGTGGATGATGGCGCGTGCCAGCAGCAATCGCATCTGCTGGCCGCCGCTGCAGTGGGCGACGGGCATGTGCCATTCCGAAGGACTGAAGCCGAGTTCATCCAGCAGCAGTTCTGCCCGCCAGTACTCATCCTCCGTCAGCATTTCTGACAGCGCGGAGAGCACCGTTGTGGCCTGCAAGGTGTGTGGAATGTGCTGTTCTACATAGCGCATCAGGCAGGAATTGGCTTTTGCAATCTGTCCGTGACTGGCCTCCAGTTGTCCGTCGAGCAGCTTTAACAGCGAGCTTTTGCCGCAGCCGTTATGACCGATCAGACCGATTTTATCGCCGCGGTGAATGGTCAGGCTTAGGTCTTTAAAAAGTGACGCGGAGGAATAGGAAAGAGTCAGGGATTGTGCAGTTAAAAAAGTACTCATTATGTTCTCAAGAATTTTGGGCGCAAAAGGCCGTTGTCAAAGCTGACAATAATTCTTCGAGCATGAGGGAAAAAACTCGGGTTGACGCTACAAGTCGGTCGTAAATATTTCGCTCAAGTCGAGATTATCGCAGCGCGATCTCTGAAACTCTTGAGCGGACATAAATACCAAATAAGCGTGAGTTGATTGAACACCACTGCGACATAAATATCCTCCTTTTGTTTGTGTTGGGGAAAGCGAAAACACTTTCAGTGAATCGGTGGCGCTATCATAAAGCCATATGCAGCCATGTACACAAATAAGCGTGAAAAATTTTGGGAATAGTGGGATTTGTCAAAAAACAGCGGCTTTGAATTTTTTGGGCCTGAGACTCACTTTATTTCAATGTTTTGAATTCGTTCTCAATGGCTCAATGACAGCGATCCATTTTCCTTCAGACGTTTACCGGCCTCATCTCTGTGTTCACTTCCAAAAAAATCTTAAACCGGGACGAAGAAACGCGCGGTGAAATTTTTAGGCTAGACTCTAAGTCATCATGCTCACTCTGTTGCGTATGTTGCTGTTTCCGTATTGCATTCTTTGGTGATCACCAACATTTTGGACAAGGGGTTGGTTCCTATGAGAGTAAAAGCAAAAGTTTTTGTAACTTTTGGATTTGTCGGATTCGTGGTGGCCGCTGTCAGTCTGTTTGCGGTCAGGGCTCTCTCGTCAAGTTCGTCATCGCTCAATTACATTATCGGTGCGGCATGGAATACGGCAGATGGTGCAATGGAGACATCGATTGAAATCGAAGCGCAAATGTTAGCAGTGAAAAACCTCATTTTTGGCGCCGACCTTGCTGCGGTTGAAAAAGATCTGAACAAGGCGATTGAAGGGGCGAATGAAGCTTCCTCCCGGATGATTGAGGCGGGATTACTGGGAGAGCAGCGAGCGCAACAATTTACGCGCCTCAATCGTCAGTATCAGGCGCAACGGAACGAGTTGATTGACGTTTTTCATCAATATAATGCAGCGAAAAAGGCCTATGATCAGGCAACAACACGGCTGGTGGATTTTGGTGAAAAATATGAAGCACTTGGGGATCATGCGGTTGAAGCACTGGAGCAAGAACCCGACAAATTGCTGACCTGGCGTGAGGATGTTCAGACGCGCTGGCATGCCGCTGATGGTGCGATGGAATCTAATATCGGATTGCTCTGGAAACTCTATCAGACACAGCGTCTGCTGGATGGCGAGGATGACCAGATGCAACAGGCAAAGATAGAACAGGCGGCTCAATTCCAGAAAGAAGCGAATGCAGCCATGTTCTCGACGGGACTGTTTGATGTGGCCGTGGGGGGGCGATTGGGGAGAGCGAACCTATACCGATGTTTTTCAGCAGTTAAACAGCCAGCATGAAAAGGCGACCACAGAAGTCATTGAAGCTTACCGGCAATACCGGGCGCGGTTTGCAGAGTACAACACGACCTCTCAAGCGTTTTTGAGTTTTATTTCTGAAATGGAAGCCTATGCCGACAGCATGGTGGAGCAGCAGGCGGTTGAGACTTTGAAAGAGAGTGCTGTCGCAGCTTCTGTATTCAAAGCCGTCATCGTCGGTGCCTTGGGGATGGTCATCATTCTGGGCTGGATTTTATGCAGACAGATTTTGTCTCCGGTTGAGCGTTTAATTGAAAGAATGAACGATATCTCGGACGGCAACGGAGATTTGACACGCCGCGTCGGCATCGCGTCACAGGATGAATTTGGTCAGCTCGGCAATTCCGTTGATAAATTCATTGCCAAAGTTCAGGTACTTGTCGATGAAATCAATCAGTCGATCGAGACGGTGCGCGGGGCTGCGGCCGATCTTTCCCACACGTTTCATCTGACGACGGACTCGGTGAAGGAACAGACCATTGAAGTGAAGGCGATTGCGTCGGCGACAGAAGAAATGGCCAATAACTCCACACAAGTCGCCAGCAGTGCCCGGGATGTGGATCAGTCTGTTGCATCAATCGACAACGATACCCAGAACACCCTCAATAGTGTCCGCGAAGCGTCAGTTGCGGTCAGCGAACTGGTCACGGAAGTCGCCCGGGGAACGGAAACGATCAATGCCCTCAAAAATCATGTCACGAATATCGAACCGATTCTGGATGACATCAACGGCATTGCTGAACAAACAAACTTGCTGGCGCTGAACGCAGCGATTGAAGCGGCCAGAGCCGGTGATCAAGGGCGTGGTTTTGCCGTCGTGGCCGACGAAGTTCGGTCCCTGGCGATCCGGACACAGGACAGCACCAGTATGATTCAGGAAAGTATGCTGAAACTGCGTCAAAGCGCTGATGATTCGGTGCGTGTGATGAATGAAGGGATGACGAAAGGCAGCCAGACAACCAATATTGCAGAACTGGCTGAGGAATCGCTCCACCGCGTTGCACTGGAAATCAACCGGCTCACCGAGATGAACCAGCAAACGGTTTCTGCAATTTCTGAGCAGGAGCGGGTCGCGAATGATGTGGTGTCCAGCGTCTCGAATCTTCAGGAACTGTGTGACAGTACACATCAGAATATTCATCAGAGTGAAAGTACGATCAATGCATTGCTGGCTAAGCAGGAAGAGCTGGCCCTGAAAGTCAGCCGATTTAAAGTGAGCTAGCCGGGCACCGGCAGGGCGTTGATAACCCCCTTTGCTTTTGTGGCTGACAAAGGGGGGAGCGAAACCATGGTCAGGTTCTGAGCTGCGTCAACCCCCGGAATAATTTCTTCAGCGGCTGTGTGATCCAGTAGCGAGAAACAAACAGGCCAATCTGGATCAGGATGTACTGGCGCTTGCAGTAAAGGATACAGGCGTAATCGAACTTCTCGGTCGGTCCTTCATACAGCACATGCGGATAGACGAATTTTTGCCGGGCAGCGACTTTTGGGTTGCGTGCCCCGCTCATGAAATAGCGCTTTTTCATCCGGTAGGCTTCCCAGCAGGCATAGATGAAGACATAGCCTCGCTCAAAATCATTCAGATCGGGCATTACCCAGAGTCCGCCCCCTTCCACGATATTTCCGGTGGCGAGCTGCAGCGGGTGCTCTCCCATCTGAGGCGGCAAATCTGAAAGATAGGTCAGGGGCGTACGGCTGTTCACGGTGAAGCCTGCACACATTTTTCCTTCTGAATCGTAAAAAGCTTTCACGCACGAGCGGTGTCTGAGGTACTCAACCGTATTACTATTGCCGGAAATGGCGTGGTAATGTTCGGCAAACTCAAGCAAATCCTGCTGGGTAGAAAGACGTTTGCACCGGAGGGTCATCCTTGTTGCTCCATGGATAAGTGGGAAGAGATGTTCTGTTGGTAGCGACCGGGCGAGACAATGTCATCCGGATCGAATGCGGTTTTGATGCGCTGACGGAGCTTCAGGGCGTCCTGTTCCAATTCCTGCTCGCCGTCGAATGGCATTTCATCGACTGCACGGCGGTAGCAAGGCCAGCTGTGGGCGCGGTATAACGCACGGAGATCCCGGGCGAGGGCCGTGGCCCGTTCAATTTCATCTTTGTTGCTGGTGTCATAGTAAATACTGATAATCGCCTGACACAGATGAGCGTTGACGGCCGTGAGCGTAACACCAAACTCGAAACCTGCTGCATCGAAGGCTTTCTGAGAGAGTCGCATGCATTGCTCAACTTCAGTGCCAATTAAAGGCAGCGCTGGCGCGACCCAGAAAAATCCGCAGCCGTCTTCCACCGGATTCATTCTGGCCGGGATGTCTTTCCGGTAACGCCAGTAACAGCCTTTCAGCGCCATATCTTTCGGATTACCTTCCAGCATATCCATCATTTCGGTGAAATCGCTGAGGCTGTTTTGAAAGCGATGGTAAATCGCGATACGTCCGAAAACCGGACTGAACTTTTGGGCCATCTGATTCAGCTGCTTGAGCTTTTTCAGGCTGACAATATTAACCTGCGCAATCGGGCTGAGCAGTTTTTTCACCCGTGCTGCTTTGGCTTTGGCAATCGCTGTGGCGCCGGTAATCACAAACGCACCCGACCAGGGCGTCAGCTGATACTGCTGACAGAGTCGCGCGATGTCGGCTTCATTTGCACCTTTGGCGGGATCCCACCGTTCGAAGTTAAAGCGTTCCATCATGGTCAGCATGCGGTAGGTATTTCCCAGATGAGGGAGGCCGTCAATGGTGCCTTCAGACTTGAGGCGGCGCATGATGTCGATGTAATCCGGCAGATGTTCGGGCGATTTCAGACGGACCAGACACCGTAAACTACATTCTGGTTTACGCATCAGCTCAAAGGTCATCTTACTGATGACTGCAATATTATTCTGGGTAAACAGCTCATGGAGGTTCGCCGAAAGCCCCGCCCGCCCGCAGTAACGCGAACTCTGGCTCAGTTGGATCACTTCACCGTCCGCCAGAATCAGTTCGCTGATGGTAAAGTGCTGACTGCGGTTACCCACTGGACCATGACCGAAGCCCCGCTCAAGCACATTGCCCATGATGCTGGTATCCGGCCCGGCACCCGTACAGTCGAGCATCCACGGCGTGTTTTCAAGATAGCGGGCAACCTGACCCTGCGTCACCCCGGGCTCAATTTCAATGACGCCTAGTTCCTCATCAAAACTCAGAATCTGATTCATCGCACTCAAATCAAGCAGCGTACAGCCATCTTGCGGCGGGGTTTTACAGCCATACCCCCAGTTGTTCCCTTTCCCGATGGGGTATACCGGTTGTTTGTTCTGGTAAGCCTGCGCAATGCACTGCTGTAATTCTTGTGCTGACTTCGGCTGTACAACCTGACTGGCAACGCGGGCATGAAAACCAAGACCGCTGAACAGCGTTATCGATGGGCTGATTTCTGCTTCTTCTGCAACAGATGACACGGGCAATTCCTTTTACGGGTGAATAGAGAAACTCCTGAGAGACCGTTCTCAGGACATTTTCTGTTGTCCTCAAGAGGACGCAGATTATTTCAGTCGGATCGATATAAATCAATATTCATATTTGTGTCATGAATGATTTTTGAAAAGTGTTTTTTATCAATAGCTTCTGGAGGGTTTGAGATTGTCTGGAGCGTATGTCGCGCTTTGATTCGGAAGCAATTTCAGCATTTGTGCATGCGCGCCAGGCAGGCTTTGCTGGCCCAACTCATACCCAGAAATGCCTTTTGTTTCTCTGGTGTTGTCCGGTCCGGTTGCCGGTGCTCCCGGCGACGACAACTTAAAAATACGTCCTGAATTTTTAGGTTGTGGGGAATGGCTAAGGTCAAACTTGGAATTGCCCCATAACAAGTTAGCGACTGCTTAAGTTATTAATTTCAATATTATCATTTGGAATATTTTTCTAATTCCTAGTGAGGGCCTATTAAGCCTTTACGATTCATGGGGCAGTTGGACTCTAGCACTTTATATAACCATATAATTTATGCAATCTATTTGATTCCAATAACAATCCCGCTCTTTGGGTTGTGCTAGCATCGTAAATTAGGTTTGGTGTGCTCAAAGGAGGAATACATTGGCTAGACGAGGAAGTGGCTTAAGAACGGCTATAAAAGTTGTTAAGGCGATAGATAGAGCTACCAAGCAAGCTGCTCGCGAGGCTCAACGCAGAGAGAAAGCTCGACAACGTGCTGAAGCTCAAGCACTTAGAGAGCATGAAAAGTCTGAACGTGAAGTTCAGCGAGAGTTAAAGCGACAAGTAAGACAGCAAAAATCCGCGGCAAAGCAAGCGTTTAAAAATGCACTGGCAGGTGCAAGTGACGAGTACCAAGAGCGCTGCGAGGAACGAGCCGCCCTTAGAAAGCAATTCATAGAAGAGGTTTTAAGGTAAACAATGGATAATAATATGCTGATCTTTGCAGGTATCTCTTTAGTAGCTGTTTTGCTTACCTATATATTGACGAAACGAGCAGCGAATAAAAAAGTTGGACAGTATAAGTCTATCGAGGAAGCATTAGCCATAGCTAAGGGAGAGCACGAGGCATTAAAGGAAGCAAATGAGTCACTACAAAAAAATACTGTGATAGCAAAGCAAGAGCTTTCCACAGTTAACGCTGAAACTGCCGAACTACAAGCTTTGAAAGGCCAGGATGATTTACTTAAACTTAGCATTCAAGAGCAACAAGAGTCTCTAGAAACTGCTAAAAACACCCTAAGTGAACTTAATGCCAATATAAAAAATTACGAACTCGAACTGAACGAGTTAATGAGAGATATAGACTTGTATTCACGACTTGATGAATATACTGCTCATGGTCACTTTGAGATGCCACAATATCTATACGAAACATCTGCTCGCTATGCTGAAGAGATCAAAAACATCAGGCAGCAGCAGAAAGATATGATTAAAGACCAGACAGCAATCACCTTCCCAGAAACAACCGTTATTTCTAATGACAAGTCCTTTAATAATAAAATTCTTAATGGGCAAGTTAAGCTGATGCTCACAGCGTTCAATATTGAGTGTGACATGCTTATTGGCAAGGTATCTCCAAGTTCATTTGGTCGAACATTGGAACGAATTGAGAAACTAGCAAACAATTTAGAAAAGTCGGCAGCGACACTCGAGTGTGGCTTTGACATCGACTACATTGAATTAAAATTCGAAGAATGTAAGCTTCAGTATCAATCTTCTCTGAAGAAGCAGGAAGAAATTGCCGAACAGAAGCTTATCAAAGAGCAAATTCGTGAAGAGCATAGAGCGATAAAAGAGTTTGAAAAGGCTATTGCTGAAGCTGAGAAAGAAGAAAAGATGTATCGAAACCTTCTTGATAAAGCTCAGCAAGAGCTTGCTAAAGCGACTGAACAAGAACGTAGTGAAATGGAACAAAGAATAGCCATTCTAGAACAGCAGTTAGCTGAAGCGGAAGCTAAAGAAGAGCGTGCTAAGAGTATGGCTGAACAAACTCGTAAAGGTCATGTGTACGTGATAAGTAACATTGGTTCCTTTGGTGAAGATGTTTACAAAATCGGTTTAACTCGTAGGCTAGAGCCTATGGACAGGGTTAAAGAGCTTGGTGATGCCAGTGTACCATTTCCATTTGATGTACATGCCATGATTTATACTGATGATGCACCTGCACTCGAAACAGCATTGCACCGTGAATTCCACTCTCAACGTGTTAATGCAGTCAATCTTCGCAAAGAATTCTTTAATGTCGATCTAGAAGAAATTAAAGATGCCGTTGAGAAAATAGCGGGAGTAGAGGCTGAGTTCAAAATGACGGCTCTAGCTGAAGATTATTACGAAAGCCTTCGTCTTAGCGATGTAGCATGAATTAGAATGCACTAGTAGATCTAGTGCATTTACTACGTTATATTTTTAACTTGAACTGCACCACTAATGAAACATGGAACTAAGTTACGTTGCTATATCTAAATCAATTCATGAGTTGATAATATTTAACTTTCTGAAAATTATTTCTGTTCAAAATTGGTCTTAAATAATCAAACTATCCAGATATCCCAGGGAAAAATTCATGGATGAATTTTTAGGTTATCGGCGCCGGGAGCGCCTACAACCGGCCCGGACAACATCAAAGAACACAAAAGCATTTCTGGGTACTCTTTGTGCTGACAAAGAGTACCTGGCGCGCAAGCACAAATGCTGAGATTAGCTCAGAGTCAAAGCGCGACATACAAATGAACCATCAAACAGGCAGGCGCGACTTACCAACCACACTTCAAAAGTTGCACTCCTACAATGGATTTCCACCTTCGTAACGGAAGAGGCATGCTGTTTGTTCCAGCAAACCCCCTCCTGATCTCTGATGACCATTCAATGTTCATTTATCGTGTGAAGCGATTTTATTTATATCCATGTTTTAAAGGATATTTTTAATTTTTTATAATCTATTGTTTCGATTATTTATTAATTATTCCTAAAGTTCATATCTTCATGGAATTCTGAGATTAAACTTAAGTGTGGTTTTCCATTCGCCGGTTCTTACTGACTATATTGTTTTTTTAAATATCGCAAAGCTATGCACTTTTTAGATTGTTTGCTATATTTGATTTACTACCTTATCTTTTATTCTCATTTCTGAGATATTAGTCATTAATTCGAGTAATAGATTATTGTTTTATTGCATGAATATGGATAAATAATAATCTCTGTCACGAAATGAACTTAATTAATATATCTCGCATCAGCGCTATTCATCCTGTTCTATAGTTACCTCTGCGAAAACAGTTGGCTTTGTATTTTTCGCTTTATTAAAGAAATTTAATAAATTCACTATTCTAATCAGGACAATAATTATGAACCGGAAAATAGCAATTGCTGCAATTGCGGGCTTATGTATTTCTGCCGCAAATGCAAGCAATCTAAATCACTTTGTAAAATTGGATGAAAAAGCAGCATTCATTGAAGGTGAGAATGTTGTTCAAGTTCCTTCTGCGTCAGAGTATTCGCTGCGGCAAAAATACACTGCAGCAGAAAGAGCGGAGGCGATGAGTGCGGTTGCGGTCTCCGCTGACGGGACTCAATTCACATCCGAGATATCAGAAGAAGCGTTAGCGCTTTTAGAAAAGGCCATTCAGACGATGCAGGCGCAAGGTTTGGATTCGAGCTTTTTCAGCGCTGGTGCACACTCGCCGACAAAAGCAGCCGCAGAGGATGATTCAATGTCATCATCGCGAGTGATAGGCGCGGATAACCGGGTACGAATCACGAACACTGTTGTGAACCCACATTATTTTAATGGCCGGATTGATGTCGGTTGTACGGGGACATTAATCACCAAAAATCACGTTTTAACAGCAGGTCATTGTGTTTCGAATGGTGCCGGGAGTTGGTATAAATCCCTGAATTTTACCACGGCTCAAAATGGCTCCTATAAGCCATGGGGAACCGCAACCTGGAAAAATTCGGTCACCACGTCAGGTTGGCATAATAACGGTGATACCAACTATGATTACGCAGTGATTGTCCTGAATAGCGCTCCTCACGGCGGTAATTCTGGCTGGGGGGTATATTCAGGCGGAACACATAGTGTGACCGGTTATCCCGGTGATAAACCCGCAGGCACCATGTGGACAGACAGCGGTTCAACCTATGCGATCTCGGACAGACGAGTCTGTTACACCCTAGATACTTCCGGCGGACAAAGCGGCAGTGGTATTAAAGACAGTAATTACTATGTCAGAGGGATTCATACGACAGGATCTACAACGCAAAACTGTGGTACCCGGATGAACAGTACGATCTTTAATACAATTCGGGGCTGGATTACTCAGTTCCCTTAGTTCAATCGATTGGACTGACTTTGATAAGCCCAACTTTGTTGGGCTTTATATCGAGAGTGGACGATATGATGAGAAATATGATCGCGATTGCACTTTTCATGGTGATGCAGGCGTGTTCAGCCAGTGATTCATGGGAACGGGTGATGATCCGGGGAAGTGCAGAAGCCAATGATCCCGTTTTGAAACAAGTCCGGGAACTTGAAAAAACGGGTCAGGTGAAAGATGTGACTGTACTTGAATCGTTTCCTGTTCAAATCTGGCTGACCGCCTCAAAAGACACCATTGAAGCACTACAGAAAATACCGCGAAAAACTGCGACTGATCAGTAACGGGATTCAGACGCTGGTTTACGCTCTACTCAGCCCTTCCGCCAAAAATTCCACCAGCAATCGCACTTTGGGAGACAGCCGCACGCTGGACGGAAACAGCGCCCAGATGCCTTCGATGTCGTCGCGGTACTGGGGAAGCACTTCGATCAGTTCGCCGGATTCCAGATCCTGCTGGATGTAATAATCCGGGAGCTGGACTAACCCCAATCCGCGTCTGGCGGCGTCGCGCAGGGCAAAACCGCTGTTGCATCTGAGCCGGCCGGAAATGCGCATGGATTTGGACTGATGGTTGTCTTTGAACCGCCAGACATCAATGGTGCCGACCAGACACTGATGTTTGCTCAGTTCCGACAGGGTGTGTGGTTCGCCGTATCGTTTCAGATAAGCCGGGCTGGCACAGACGTAGGACTGACGGGTTGATAAACGGCGGGCAATCAGACTGGAGTCTTCCAGCCGTCCCAGACGAATGGCCAGATCGACCCCGGATTCGAGCAGATCCAGTTTCTGATTGGTCAGCATCAGTTCCACATCAACCTGAGGATATTGTTCCAGAAACTGATTGATCAACGGGGCGAGGTGCATTTCGCCGTAGGTCACCGGGGCGGTGACACGTACCAATCCTTTGGGTGTGGTCTGCATTTGCGTGACGGTCAGCTCTGCCTGTTCCAGCCCTTCCACCAGATGTTTGCATTGCTGGAAATACAGCATTCCGGCTTCGGTGAGGGTGACTTTTCGGGTGGTACGATTGAGCAGTTTCACCGCCAGACGCTCTTCTAATGCTGACACCCGCCGGCTCACCTGAGCCACCGAGGTTGAAAGTTTTTGCGCCGCCAGCGTGAAGCTGCTTGATTCAGCGACGGCGACAAATTCACTAACGCCTTCCCAGTTTGCCATGATGCGTTCCTGTGGTTGGGTTGACTGGTTTCGATGGAATTCAATTATTACATATCCGTAAAAATGATTTACCTGAAAGTGAGATTATCTACGGAATCGAAAGGGATATACTTCAGCCATCGACCATGAACTTAATGTAACTTATTCATCAATAAGGGAAACACTATGACCCACGATTTGAAACTGGCATTGAAACCCGGACAGACCTCAATTAAATCCAAAGCTGCTGTTGCCTGGGCTGCCGGTGAACCGCTGAAAATGGAAGAAGTGGACGTACAACTGCCGAAAGCGGGCGAGGTGCTGGTGCGAATCGTCGCGACCGGTGTGTGCCATACCGATGCTTTTACGCTGTCAGGCGCTGATCCGGAAGGGATTTTCCCGGCGATTCTGGGCCACGAGGGCGGCGGTATTGTTGAAATGGTGGGTGAGGGCGTCACCAGTGTTGAAGTCGGTGATCACGTGATCCCGCTTTACACGGCGGAGTGCGGGGAATGTAAGTTCTGTACTTCCGGCAAAACCAACCTGTGTCAGGCAGTGCGGGAAACGCAGGGCAAAGGCCTGATGCCGGACGGCACCACGCGTTTCTCGATCAATGGCGAGCCGATTTATCACTATATGGGCTGCTCGACGTTCTCTGAATATACGGTGTTGCCTGAAATTTCGCTGGCAAAAGTCAATAAAGCTGCGCCGCTGGAAGAAGTTTGCCTGCTGGGTTGCGGCGTCACAACCGGTATGGGTGCCGTGCTCAACACGGCCAAAGTGAAAGCTGGTGACACCGTTGCGATTTTTGGTCTGGGCGGCATCGGTCTGTCGGCCATCATTGGTGCGCGCATGGCAGGTGCCAGCCGGATTATTGGTATTGATATCAATGAAAGTAAGTTCGAACTGGCGCAGCAACTGGGTGCGACGGATGTGATTAATCCGCAGCAATTTGATAAGCCGATTCAGGAGGTGATTGTTGAAATGACCGACGGCGGTGTCGATTACTCATTTGAATGTATCGGTAACGTCAACGTGATGCGTCAGGCGCTGGAATGCTGTCATAAAGGCTGGGGTGAGTCAGTGATCATCGGTGTTGCGGGTGCCGGGCAGGAAATTTCGACCCGTCCGTTCCAGCTGGTGACCGGCCGCGTCTGGCGTGGTTCTGCCTTTGGTGGCGTGAAAGGCCGTTCTCAGTTGCCGGGCATTGTGGAGCAGTATCTGGCCGGTGAGTTTGGTTTGCAGGAGTTCATTACGCACACCATGGGGCTGGAAGCGGTGAATGAAGCGTTCGAGCTGATGCACGAAGGCAAAAGTATCCGCACTGTGATCCACATGGATCAGTAAGCGTTGCCTCGGATCCATCATTGAAAAAGCACCATGCAGCCTCAGGCCGCATGGTGTTTGCGCTATCAGATACTGACAGAAGAAATCGCTCAATGATGACCTCTGATGTTTAAAAAACGAGAAAACCGTGAAGAAAGGCAGGAATGCGGCATGAAAAACCTCGAACTCGCCAGTCAGAATAAAGTTTTTGGCGGCTGGCTGAAACAATATACCCATGAATCTACATCGCTGAACTGCACCATGCGGTTTGCGATTTTTCTGCCATCGACGGCATCCTCTGCACAACCTGTGCCCTCGGTGTACTGGTTGTCCGGTCTGACTTGTACCGATGAAAACTTCTCCCAGAAAGCGGGGGCATTCCGGGTGGCAGAAACCCTGGGAATCGCACTGATCATGCCGGATACCAGCCCGCGCGGCGAAGGGGTGGCAGACGATGAAAACTACGATCTGGGGCAGGGCGCAGGTTTTTACCTGAATGCGACCCAGGCGCCATGGAACGCGCATTACCGGATGTATGACTACGTGGTCAAAGAACTGCCGGGCATGGTGGAAGCACATTTCCCGGTGTCTGCTGTGAAATCGATCTCCGGGCACAGCATGGGCGGGCACGGCGCACTGACCATAGGACTGAAGCATCCGGATATGTATCGCTCTGTCTCTGCATTCAGCCCGATCAGCCATCCGATGAATTGTCCGTGGGGGCAGAAAGCCTTTGCTGCTTATCTGGGGAACAACAAAGATGACTGGCGTTTGTATGATGCGTGCGAACTGCTGAAGCTGGGCAAAGCAGAATTGCCGATGCTGGTTGATCAGGGGGATGCCGATAACTTCCTGAATGAACAGCTGAAACCGGAAGCGCTGAAAGCTGCTGCGGCGTTGCATGACTCTCCGCTGGAGCTGCGCATGCAGGCAGGCTATGACCACAGCTATTATTTCATCGCCAGCTTCATAGAAGACCACCTGCATTTTCATGCCCGGTATTTATTTGCTGAGCAGCGCTAAGTGGTTGGGTTCACCTGTCTGTTGGGCACGTCATCACGTGCCCAACTTTCGTGAATTTTAATGGCTTTCCTGCTGAGTCGATGGCTCCGAATCAACGCTTTGCCCCTGCCGTGAAACCAGAACTGCACAAAGACCCCAGACAAGACTGCATGCCAGCAGGATTTTCAGGCTGAAGTGCCAGTCGCTGCTGAGGTCATGGAAAGAGCCGAAGATGACCGGACCGGTTGCTGCGACCAGATAGCTGACGGACTGCACCATGCCGGACAGCGCAGAAGCGTGGCCTGCATCTGTTGAACGCCAGTTCAGCATCGACATGCCCATAATGAATCCCAGGCTGGTGCCCATACCAATCAAGACGCCAGCGAGCAGTGCCGTCTCTTGAGTGATCAGCAGCAGGACAATGCCGGTGAGGGTCAAACAAACGGCGGCAATACAAGGGTAAAGCGGACTTTTCAGCTTACTGAGCAAGGGCACCATGATCAGGCTGGGAATCATGGCGGAAAGCAGCGCGATTCCGTGATACAGACCCGAATCTTCTGTGCTGTAACCCATTTCCTGCACAATCACGGCGTACCAGGCCACAAAAACATAGTTAATCAGTGAATTCATGGCCATATAGGCGGTGAGTTTCCAGGCTGCGGCCGAGCGCCAGACGGTCTGCTCCGTCGAGGTCGCTGTGGATGTTCGGGTTGCGTGGCTGAGTTGCGACAGCCAGGTCAGTCCGGCCAGCACTGCAATCGGCAGGCAGGCCATTAAGGCCAGCGGCCAGTTGTTTCCACCGCCCAGTGTTGCAACGGGCACCACAAGGGTGGACGCCACGGCTGCACCGATGCCCATGATCAGGATGTAAAAAGACGTATAGGCTGCCGCACGTTCCGGATAACGGCGCTTCAGAAAGGCGGGCAACAGCACGTTACAAAATGCAATGCCTAAACCGATCAGCGCGGTGCCAGTAAAAAGCAGTGCGGCATTGCCGGTGCCCCGCAGCCCGATCCCCAGAGCGACAGCTATTAACCCCAGTAAAATGCCCTTTTCGATGCCTGTTTTAGACGCAGTGACTGAAGCCAGCGGAGAGAAAAAAGCAAAAGCCAGTAAAGGTAATGTGGTGAGTAACCCCGCGCTCTGTGATGATAAAGACAGGGTACGGCTGATGTCTTCCAGGAGGGGCGACACACTGGTAAAGGGCGCCCGCATCATGAGGGCGGTGAGCGTCAGGGATATTAGAAACAGGATGTGGTGATGTGTTTTTTTCATACTTGTCTCAGTGAATGAATCAGAAGGTAGGGCTAGTGTAAGTGGCCTGAATCCTGTTTAATTGAGTGAATTTGACAATTTATTACTAAAAACAGTCATGATGAAACCCGTCAGTGAAGCTTTATATGACAGTACGTCTTTTCCGCAGCGTGCTGTTGCTCTGAAAGTGGGCAAAGATGCCGACAGAGAATCGCCGATTCATCAGCATGGGAAGGGTCAGCTGGTGATGCCGACCACCGGCTATGTGACCAGTCATATCAAAGAGGCAATCTGGATGGTCCCGCCTCAGACGGCGGTATGGATCCCGGGGAATATGCCGCACAGTAACCGCATTTCTGAAGATGGTGAAGGCTGCATGCTATTTATTCAGCCTTCCGCGATTGTGATGCCGGAGGATGTGTGTACGGTGTCTGTTTCTCCGATGCTTCGGGAAATGATCCTGTATTTATCCGTGCAGGATCAGCAATATTCACCGGGCAGCGAAACAGATAAACTGGCGGAAGTTTTGCTTTCTCAGCTTTCGCAGATGCCTGTGGCACGGTTTGATTTCGCTGTTCCTGAAGAACCGAGATTACATCTGATTGCCAAAGCTCTGGTGGACAATCCGGGGGACCGGCGGACGATCGGCCAGTGGGCGGCAGACTATGCCATGAGCGAGCGGACTCTGTCCCGGCTGGTGGAGAAACATGTGGGGATGACATTCGGGAAGTGGCGGGGGCAATTACATATCGTCGTCGCCCTGCAGCAGCTGAATTCAAGGGTACCGGTTCAGCGGGTGTCTGAAAACCTGGGCTATGAGTCGGTCAGTGCCTTTATCACTTTTTTCAAAAAGGCGCTGGGGAAATCCCCTAAACAATATTTAGCCGGGCGTTGACCCCGGTTGCAGGTCAGTTCAGACTTCACGCTGTGGTGGCCGTGTTTCGGCAGATAAGAACAACAATATGAAGTGTTCCGAGAACACAATGAAATGATGAACAGGATTTGATTTGATGGAAAAAGTGGCCATTTTTGTCGATGTGCAGAACGTTTATTACACATCCCGGCAGCGTTATCAGCGCAATTTTGATTACAACACATTTTGGGCAAAGGTGACTCAGGGACGGGAAGTGGTCGCTGCATTTGCGTATGCGATTGACCGGGGCGATCGGAAGCAGCAGGAGTTTCAGAACATTCTGCGGGCGATTGGTTTTGATGTGAAGCTGAAACCTTTTATCCAGCGTTCAGACGGCTCAGCCAAAGGCGACTGGGATGTCGGAATCACCATTGATGCGCTGGAATATTCTGTCGATGCTGACGTGGTGGTGCTGGTCTCCGGCGACGGCGATTTTGATTTGCTGCTGAATAAGCTTCGCGTCGGCAAAGGCAAACAGGTTGAACTGTATGGCGTGCCGGATCTGACAGCTGCGTCACTGATCAATGAAGCCAGCCTATTCTGTCCGATTGACGATGGACTGTTGCTGTAGACCGGCTGTGGTTTTCAAAATATAAACGCCCCGTACGGGGCGTTTTTTGTGATGACTTCACGGCTGAATGAATTTACAGACCCCGTTGAATCACCTTCAGGCATCACTGACTGCTTGAGTCGGCACGAATCAGCACGACAATTCAGGCCGATGCTTATATTGTTCCAGCGCCTCCGGGTTTGCCAGCGCACCGACGTTTTTGACCGGTTGCTGGTGGACCACATTCCGGACGGCCAGCTCGACCAGTTTGCCTGATTTGGTCCGTGGAATATCAGTCACCGCAAGAATGACTGCTGGGACGTGGCGGGGCGAGCAGTGTTCCTTGATACGCTGGCGAATTTTCGCTTGCAGCGTCTCATCGAGCTGATGACCTGCCGCCAGCTGAACGAACAGCACCACACGCACATCATTTTGCCAGTTCTGGCCGATGACGATGGAGTCGGTAATTTCATCCATCGGATTCACCTGCCGATAGATTTCTGCGGTGCCAATACGGACGCCGCCCGGGTTCAGCACTGCATCGGAGCGACCAAAGAACACCAGGCCACCGTGGCGGGTCAGCTGAATAAAATCACCATGATGCCAGGTGTTCGGATACACCTCCCAGTAAGCGCTGTGATACCGCTGATCCCCTTCGTCATTCCAGAATCCGACGGGCTGGTTCGGGAAGCTGTTACAGCACACCAGCTCTCCCTGAGCTTCGATGACCGATTGCCCGTTGTCATCATAAACCTGCACATCCATCCCTAAAGAGCGGCCCTGACATTCGCCCCGGTACACAGGGCTGATGGGGTTGCCAATCGCGAAGCAGCCGCAGATATCGGTGCCGCCGGAAATCGATGCCAGCTGTAAATCCGATTTGATCGACTGATACACATAGTCGAATTGTTCCGGTGCCAGCACGGAGCCGGTGGAACAAAGTGTTCTCAGATAAGGCAGCTGATGGGTCTTTTCCGGCTGATAACCTTGTTTTTCGAGCGCTTCCAGATATTTGGCGGAGGTGCCGAATAAGGTGACGCCTTCTTGATCGGCCATGTCCCACAACACATTACCGTCCGGATAGAATGGTGAACCGTCATACAGAATTAAGGTTGCTCCGGCTGCCAGACCGCTGGCCATCCAGTTCCACATCATCCAGCCGCAGGTGGTGAAGTAAAACACCCGGTCCCCTGGGTTCACATTACTGTGCAGCATGTGTTCTTTCAGGTGATTCAGTAAGATACCGCCGACACTGTGCACAATACATTTCGGCTTCCCTGTGGTGCCGGAGGAGTAGAGGATGTACAGCGGATGGTTGAACGCAACACGTTCAAACTGAATCGGTGCTGGGGGAAAGGCTGCTAACACATCGTGCCAGTCCTGATACCGCTCTGCCAGAGGAGAATCGGTGGGTGCGTTCAGACTGGCGAAAGGGATCAGCACGACTTTCTCGACACTGTGCAGTTCACTCAGCATCGCGTTGACTTTGTCGGTGCAGCTGTGTCGCTTGCCGTTATAAAAATAGCCATCGGCTGCGAACAGAATTTTGGGGCAGGTCTGCCCGAAGCGTTCAACCACACTGTCGACACCGAAGTCCGGCGAGGTCGAGGTCCAGATGGCTCCGACTGCGCTGGTGGCCAGCATGGCAATCAGTGTCTGCGGCAGGTTGGGCAGGTAGCCGGCAACCACGTCGCCCTGAGTAATTCCCTGTGCACGCAGGTACTGGCTGAGCTGAGAAACCTGCTGCTGAAGTGCCTGCCAGCTCAGTTGCTGGCGACGTTCCGGCTGGCCCTCACAATGGAAGACGATTGCGTCTTTGTTTGGTGCCTGATTGCCATAGGCCAGCAGATTTTCTGCAAAATTCAGCCGGGCATCCGGAAACCAGAGGGTATCTTTGGCCGGTTCAGTGCTGTTTGGCGGACAATCGGTGACCCGGTCGCCTTTGTCACCAATCACACCACAGAAATCCCACAGGCGGTCCCAGAAATGCTCGCTGTGCCGGACGGACCAGTGATGCAGTTGCTGGTAGTCATGGAACAGGGTGTCTTCCCGCTCGCTCAATTCCACCATGAACTGGTAAAGCAGGCTGTCGTGAATACTGTCTTTTGTCGGTTGCCACAAGATTGGCGCTGACGCTTCTTCCAGATGATGGTCTTGCATGCTCATCATTATTGTCCTTATCGTGATGGCTACGTCCTGAATGGCTGACCTGATGTTTCAGTTCCGGCTCTGGTGAGAGTTTATTTTGCCTGATTGTCCGGATGGGCCTGCCTGAATGCCTCCAGAGCCTGACAAGCTTCATCAATCCTTACCAGTGTAGGATAGGGCGATAAATCAAGCTCAAACCGACGGGCGTTATACAGCTGCGGGATCAGGCAAAGGTCAGCCAGTGACGGCGTCTCACCGCAGCAGAATGTGCTGGGATGCTGCTGATGACGGGAAGCCATCCGGGTTTCCAGTGCAGCCAGACCGGCTTTCAGCCAGTGGTGATACCAGGCGAGTTTGTCGTCCGGGCTGACGTTCAGTTCGCCTGTCAGATAATTGAGGATACGCAGGTTATTCACCGGATGAATATCACAGGCCACAATCAGCGCCAGCTCCCGGCATTGTGCCTTCTGCCATGGATCGGCAGGCAGAAGCGGAAACTGGGGATGGCATTCGTCCAGATATTCAAGGATTGCCAGAGACTGGCTCAGATAGCCGTGCTCTGTTTCTAAAGTCGGCACCAGTTGCGAAGGGTTAATGGCCTGATAAGCCGGGGTTTGTTGCTCTTTTTCCACCAGTGAAACCGGGTGGCTGTGATAGCGCAGCCCTTTCAGGTTGAGCGCGATGCGCACCCGGTAGGCGGCGGATGAGCGAAAATAATCGTAAAGCGTCATCCGGCCTCCTGGTCAGTTCGGTTGATGGTGGTTCAGATCAGCCGGGCTGTACTGGTGTTCATACTTCACTACGGTTTGCTCGATCGCACCGAAGATGGTGTCACCGTGATCATCGAACATTTCAATTTTCACTTTATCGCCAAACTTCATAAACGGCGTGACGGCCTGACCCTGATCGATAATTTCAAGCATCCGGCGTTCTGCCAGACAGCAGGAACCGCTCGAACGGTCGATGTTTGAGACGGTCCCTGAACCGATGATGGTTCCCGCACTGACATGACGGGATTTCGCCACGTGCTGCACCAGTTCTGCAAAGTTGAAGGTCATATCCACACCGGCCTTGGGTTCCCCGAACAGTTCGTCATTCAGATGAACGGTCAGGCGGTGATGTACTTTGTAGTCGTGCCAGCGGTCACCTAGTTCATCCGGGGTTACGGCGACAGGTGAAAAAGCAGAAGCCGGTTTGGACTGGAAGAATCCAAAGCCTTTGCTCAGTTCCGCAGGGATGAGGTTGCGCAGCGAAACATCGTTGACCAGCATCAGCAGTTTGATGTGGCCATGGACTTCTTCGGTCCGTGTTCCCATCGGAACATCGTTGGTAATCACGGCAATTTCGCCTTCGAAGTCAATGCCCCAGCTTTCATCCGCCATTTCAATATCCTGACGGGGACCAAGGAAACCATCGGACATGCCCTGATACATCAGCGGATCTGTCCAGAAGGTTTCCGGCATTTCTGCGCCGCGAGCCTTACGGACCAGTTCCACGTGGTTGACGTAAGCACTGCCGTCTGCCCACTGGAATGCGCGTGGCAGCGGCGAGGCACAATGTGCCGGGTTGAACGGAAAGACATCCTTCGCGATGCCATCGTTCAGGTTTCGGTACAGGTGCTGCAAATCTGCCTCGACCTGTTCCCAGTTATCCAGCGCAAATTGCAGCGTCGGTGCGATATCGTGCGCATGCACGGCTTGGGTAAGATCACGTGAAACAATAATCAGTTGTCCGTCACGGCCATGGTTCAATGAGGCTAATTTCACGTTTTACTCCTTACTTTACAATGTAAATCTAATGCTTGTTTTTTGACCCGGGGATCACTTCCGGTTGATCCAGGAATACACATAATCTTTGTTTTCAACACCATCCGGCAGCTCTGCCACTTCCAGCGGATAGCGGGTATCGATCATCACTGCCACCTCGTCAGTTTCTTTTTTCGGTTGTGACATGCTGGCTGCCAGTGCTTTCGGATGCGGGCCGTGAGAGAAACCACAGGGGTGATGGGTAATCATCCCGGCTTCGATGTTGTCACGGCTGAAGAAGTTGCCACGGTGATAGAACAGCACTTCATCATAGTCGTCATTGTTGTGATAGAACGGGACTTTCAGTGCACCCGGATCCGATTCGATCGGACGCGGTACAAAGGTACAAATCACGAAGCCATCTGCGACAAACGTCGTGTGAGCCGACGGCGGCAGGTGATAGCGGTGGCTCATCAGAGGACGAATATCACGCCAGTTCAGTTTGAACACGGTCAGATTCCCTTTCCAGCCCTGTGCGTCCAGCGGGTTGAACGGGTAAGTGATGGTATTCATCTGATTTCTTGCTTTGAGCTTCACCTGCCAGCGCTGATCGTTGTTTTGCTGGGCAAGAAATGCATCGTCGATGCGCGCATATTCCAGAACCGCCGGGTCATACACGGCATGCTGACCCGCAAGACCGCGATCCGGCATCTGGTAGCCGCTGTTGGTGGCTTCGATCAGCAGCAGAGACACAGGTTCATCGACTTCAATACGCCAGCTGGTTGCGCGCGGGATCGTAATATAGTCGCCGTCGCGGAATGTCAGGTGGCCATAGTCACAATAAAGATGACCGCTGCCCTGATGGACAAACAGCACTTCGTCACCGTCACCATTACGGACCAGATGGTCCATGCTTTGTGAGGTGTTCCAGACGCGCATTTTCAGTTGATTGTTGAACAGAACCAGGGATGCATCCCAGGGAGACTGACCTGGCTGTTCCAGACGCGTTGTATCAATCGCGCGGGGGCGCAGCGGGCCATCCCATTCCACCCAGCCGGTCGGCGGGTTGTCGTGGTACATATGGCTGGCGGGGCCGAAGAAACCTTCCTTACCGCATTCACGCTCATAGGTGCCATCTGGCAGGTCACAGTGTGCCTGACGGGATGCTTTACCTTCGATAATCGGAAATTGAAACCAGTGACGCATCTTAATGGTCCTCATTGACGATGACAGCCCGGTTCAGTCAGTACATCCCTGAACCCGCTGTCTCTATCCTTGTCTGCCGGTGCCGCAGCTGAGGAGTACCCGGCATAGCAGGTGATCTCAGCTGATGTGGTCATACCGGATTAACATTGTATTAACCTGATGCTTTAACTCTGGTTGAGAGCGAATGAACAAGCAACCCCCCGGCTGATATTCGCTTTTTATGAGTGTGCGTTTTTTTTTACATAACTGTATGTTCTTATTGATGGACTAAGTAAAAGTTCTGTTTGTCTTTTTCCACCGTGTTTCATCAGACCAACGCAACAAAGTGTATGTAAAAATATTGTTACACTGATGTGATTTTGCGATTCAGGACAGATGGTTCCATTGCGATCCCGAAAACGCCTACCCTTAAACGAGATAGGGAGCAGCCCCGGTTTCTGCTGAAGCAGATGTGAAGACACATCTGGCTGAGCGGATCAAAAGAAGCCGCTGCGCTGAGAATTGCCAAGGTAAGGCAAAGAGATATAGAAGGTTGTTTTATGGGTAAAGCGACAAAGTATGTATCGAACAAGCCGGATGAAAACGGCGTGATTCACTGGTCTGATGATGAGCATCAAATCTGGCACGATTTGGTGACACGTCAGCTGAGTTGTATTCAGGGCAGAGCCTGTGATGAATATATTCAGGGGCTTGAACTGTTGAAGCTGCCGGTTGATCGTGTTCCGCAACTGGCTGAAATTAATGCGGTTCTGAAAAAATCAACGGGCTGGCAGTGTGTTGAAGTCCCGGCATTGATTAACTTTGACCGTTTTTTCAGCCTGCTGGCGAATCAGCAGTTTCCTGTTGCGACTTTCCTGCGTTGCCGGGAAGAGTTCGACTATTTGCAGGAGCCGGATTTCTTTCATGAGATTTTTGGTCATTGTGCCATGCTGACCAACCCGGCATTTGCTGAATTCACGCATACTTATGGCCGGCTTGGCCTGGCTGCCTCAAAAGAAGAGCGTGTGTATCTGGCGCGTTTGTACTGGTTTACTGTCGAGTTTGGCCTGATGCGTCAGCACGGTGAACGTCGCATTTACGGGGGCGGGATTCTGTCGTCACCGGGTGAAACTGAATATGCGATGACAAGCGATAAGCCAATTTATAAAGCGTTTGATCCGATTGATGTGTTACGTACGCCGTACCGCATCGACATTATGCAGCCGATATATTTTGAAATTGATGGGATCCAGCAACTCTATGAGCTGGCTCATCAAGACATTATGAGCATGGTTCATCAGGCACAGTCACTGGGTCTGCATGCACCTTTATACCCACCAAAGAACAAGGAGCAAGTTGGGGAATATGTCTGATTTAACTGAATTGAAGTGCGAAGCTTGTCAAATTGATGCCCCTATGGTGACAGACAGTGAAATGATGCAACTGTCGAAAGAAATTCCGGAGTGGCAGGTGCTGGATGTCAATGGCATTAAACAGCTTGAAAGAGTGTATAAGTTTAAAAACTTCAAACTGGCCTGGGCATTTGCCGATAAAGTTGCGGAAATGGCTGAGGAAGAGTTCCATCATCCGACCATTACCCTGGAATGGGGGAAAGTGACGGTGAACTGGTGGAGCCATTCAATCAAAGGCCTGCATAAAAATGATTTCATCTGTGCCGCGAAAACGGACAGACTGTCAGAAATTTAAACACATTGAAAAGCCACAAATAAATCAGTCAGCAAGGTTTAAAAAATAAAGCGTTGGTTTTCCAGCGCTTTTTTTATTGAATCAGCGAATACTGCTGTCAGTCGTTTTTACAGTCTGGCTTCTTGCCTGATGTTCCTTCGGCTGAACCATCGGGTGCTACGGTTTAGCACTTGCTGAGACCCGACCTGCTAAATGTATTTGATTCCGAAGCACTTCGCATTTTGCCTTGCAAAATGAGAAGCAAATCACAAATTTATCCCCAGTCTTTTTATTGATACGCTTCATTGCATTGACGGATGCTCGGCACCCAAATTGCATAGAGATCACACCGCTGTCTGAAAATGATGTCATTCAGACAGGACGACAAAATCAGGCTGTGCATCCTGAATCCCTTTGGATTCGGGCAGTTGTGAATTATGGGGGTGGCATTATGTATGACGCAGAGATGAAGCTGAACCATCAGATTGTACAGTTTCTTGAGTTCCAGATTCAGACACTGCAGGAAAACGTTCAGGAACAGGTGACTGAACCGCCGGAGCTGTATACTGCGATTCTGGCTGTGCTGGCACAGTACATGACCGGATTGAAGTCGATCAGTTGTTTGTTAAACCATGGTTTTGTGGCCCAGAGCCGTGGGATATTTCATACGCTGGGCGAAGATTATGAAGATATCATTTTCCTCAGCCTGCCTGCGATGAATGGCTTAATGACCAATCTTCATTATGCGTACCTGAAACGGATTGCCGGTGAGGAAGAACATGCGTATTACAGCCCACTGTCCAGATGTGAAATTCGCAGCCAGATCCGGGAAGCCAGCGGAATTAATCACAATGTCTTTCAGCTTTACCCGAAACGGCAGGCATTGCAGGTTTTACGCCCCGTTGGTGACAAGCCTTGTTCAGCCAGTCTGGCGATTGAGTTACATCGTCACTTTGCCTATAAGGCGATACTGCTGACTGTATTAACGGCGAAAGTTGCGGGTGAATCCGAAGTGATGGGTGAATGCCTGAATTACCGGGCCCGTCTTGAAATGATTGATCCGCAGGCAGTCATGATGCCTCAGGCCCAGCCGCCGCGCCGGACTCAGCCAGTGGCAGACAGAGCAGAGAACGATATATCTTATGCTGCAATCAGATAAAAACCTGTACTGCTGAGCTGTACCCAAACATCAAAGAAGATGTTAACGTCTGAGTTATTCACTGAAAGCCATGACATTTTTGTCATGGCTTGGGTCAACAGGCCCGATCCTTTGACGGACCAAAGAACAGACTTGGGAACAGCATGGCAGACAAAAAAGCATTAGATACCAAAATTATCACCGCTGGTCGTTCAAAAAAATGGACTCAGCATCTTGTGAATCCTCCGGTCAGCCGTGCATCAACGATCGTTTTCGACTCGGTCGCTGAAATGAAGCATGCGACAGCGAACCGCGCCAAACAGGCGCTTTTTTACGGACGTCGCGGCACCAATACTCACTTTGCTTTTCAGGATGCGATGGTTGAGTTGGAGGGAGGCGTTGGTTGCGCGCTTTATCCCTGCGGTACAGCCGCAATATCGAATGCCATTCTGTCGTTTGTGAAGGCGGGCGATCATATATTAATGGTCGACGGCGCTTACGAACCAACCCGCGATTTTTGCGACAAAGTGCTGGCAAAAATGGGGGTAGAAACAACCTATTATGACCCGTTGATCGGTGAAGAGATTCGCGAACTGATTCGCCCGAACACGACGGTACTGTTCCTGGAATCTCCGTGTTCCATCACGATGGAAGTGCAGGATGTCCCAACGCTGGCGCGGGTTGCCCATGAGCATGATATAGTGGTGATGCTGGATAACACCTGGGCTTCACCGATCAACTTCCAGCCGTTTGAACATGGTGTCGATATCTCGATTCAGGCCGCGACCAAATACATTGTCGGACACTCTGATGTGATGCTGGGAACTGCAACGGCCAATGAACGTTGCTGGGATCAGCTGCGTGAACACAGCTATCTGATGGGGCAATGTACTTCACCGGATGACGTTTATCTGGCAATGCGTGGTTTACGGACATTGGGGGTTCGTCTGCGTCAGCATGAAGAAAACAGTCTGAAGGTTGCCCGCTGGCTGGCTGAGCGTCCTGAAGTGGATCATGTCCGCCACCCTGCACTGCCAAGTTGTGAAGGACACGAGTTCTATCTGCGGGATTTCAAAGGATGTAACGGTCTGTTTTCGGTCGTTCTGAACCGCGGAAATACTGAAGCGCTGACAGCATTGCTTGATGGGATGGAACATTTCAGTATGGGTTATTCCTGGGGAGGTTTTGAAAGCCTGATTCTGGTGAACGAGAATATCAATTCCCTGCGTACGGCGAAGAAGAAAAACTTTGCCGGCCCGATATTGCGCCTTCACATTGGCCTTGAAGATACCGAAGATTTGATCCGGGATCTGGAACAGGGTTTCGAGCGATTAAATCGTCTCCTGGAAACAGAATAAGCTGCGCTGATAAAGCGCATGGAATGACGGAAGCCGCGTATTCGCGGCTTTTTTGTGGCTGTTTTCTGAGATCGTGACGTGGCAGTCGCCGGAAGTCGTCTAAAATTCAGACATAATAAGCTGCGTCGTAATACAGGAGTACGGCAATGAAAATACTATCAGTGATGTTTTTCAGTTTCTGGATTCTGACAGGGTGTTCCGGGATGGATTCAAAATACGGAGTCGGTGAGTACACACTTTTCCCCGAGGCTTATGTAAATCAAGAACCGTATGACAGTATTTATCATTATGGATTCAACCAGGGATGTGAAAGTGCGTTAAAGCTGAAAGGCTTAGCTGAAACAACCTATATGAAAGATATCACGCTGACCGATTCTGATACCCGGTATGACGAGGGGTGGGAGGATGGCAAAACCGCCTGCAACAGTGGACAGCGGAGCATTATGGAAAGCAGCAAAATTCATGTGGGTTCGCAAAGCGTCAATTCATCGACGGTCTATTAATTGGCTTGGGATAAATGGGAGCAGGGTAATACTGCATCAAGATGATTGAAAATCATCAGCTTAGAGGACTGAATGGTGTTTCGATGAGCAAAGAATAATAATTATCACTCAGATTGAATGGTGATTCGGGAATGATATCTTACCGTTAGGTTAGATATCGGATGAAAAAAAACAGACCGGAAGGTCTGTTTTTAGTACGCATCGAATCAGTGGACAAGAAATAAACCTAGCCCAAGTTCTTCTGTTTGTTTTTCCACAATTCTGATGCGTATTATGCCGCTAAAGGTTTGTTCAGAGAACGAACTTGCCCTTGGTGGAACAGCACCGGCACAACAATGTGGACTTCAGTCAGAATCAAATAAGCCGGGTGATCTGCCGGGGTATGCAGTTCAACAACGACCTGTAAATTTTGATCAATCGCTTTCTGAAGCAGTTTTGTTGCAGATGTCTTTCCTAGCTCGGCAAATGGACTAAATTTTCCATTTCGGGCGTAGACCCAAATGGTGAAAGAGTGTTCCTCTCTTTCGAGTTGCTCGATGAAATCAACAATGTGTTTCATTAACAGTCCTTATTGTCGAATCAATATTGAAATATTGACCCGACTATTATGAAATGCCTGTAATGAAATTCAAATTCTTTAATAGGATTTATTTGAGAATGTGACTTGAGCGATCTTTTTGTGAAATGGGTTCTATTTTTGGGAATGCTTTTCTTCTGAAATTATATGTACAGTGTTTCTTATATTTTTGTCTATACAAAAAGCGTTGTTAAAAAATATCGTTTTATTTCGACTCTAATAAAAGAAAAATAATTGGAAAGATTATTTGCTTCAGTATTTTATCGTTAATTTATGACATAACGATTTAAAACCTGTGTTTTAACGAATAGGTAAATCAATCGTCAGACATGCAGCGCTAAATATGTACATGCAGGTCATGAAACAATCTTTTGGGGGTGAGTCGGATGACTGAACATGATGGAAGACAATGCATTGATATCTTCTTTGATTTAAAACTGCTGTTTGGGCTGCTGGATGGTCAGCATGTCCCTGAGTGTTCCCTTGCGTTGGTAAGATGTCCTGGTCTCGGGGAATCTTGCAATACAGCGGTCAATTCAGCGGTTGTATAATCATCATAGAGAGAGAGGCTGCAGCCCTGAAATGAAGGGAAACGAATTGCCGCACTTTGTCCACTGAGATTGTCCGCTGAGATTGTCCGCTAACTTTGTCCAGGATAGTCTGGCAGCTATGTTGGCGTTCGGTATGTCGTGGTCTGAGAGGATGAAAAGGCAGGGACGGGGTTTGAAACAGGAATGAGTATGCAGGATTCATCACAGCAGCAGGATATCCATGGCCGGGTGGTTCGCTCCGCGACACTGGTGGGGGCAGTGCTGAACATTTTTCTGGCGGTGCTTAAAATTGTTGTCGGTAAGTTGTCTGGCAGCCAGGCACTTGTCGCTGATGGTGTGCACAGTTTCTCGGATCTGGCGACCGATGCTGCCATTTTACTGGGTTCCAGATACTGGACGGCCCCAGCTGACAGCAGTCATCCTTACGGCCACGGGAAATTTGAAACGCTGACAAATGTCTTTATCGGCGTGATGCTGGTGCTGGTCGGGATCGGGATTGGCTGGGAATCAATCCAGACGCTGAGTGAGGCGCCGCCACCGGCCCCGGGGATGATGGCTTTTTATGCTGCGATGATTTCAATTTTTCTGAAAGAATTCTTGTTTCGCTGGACTATCCGCAAGGCCCGGGAGATTAACAGCGGCGCGCTGCGTGCCAATGCCTGGCACCACCGCAGTGATGCACTCAGCTCAATTCCCGTGGCCGTTGCCGTAATCGCCAATGCCATTTTTCCCGCATTGAAGTATCTCGACCAGATTGCGGCTTTGCTGGTGACCGGCATGATTATGAAAGCGGCATTTGAGATTCTCTGGCCGGCTTTTCAGGAACTGACAGATGCCCGGGGCAGTGAAGAAGTCGAGAAACAGCTGAAGAAAATGGCTGAGCATGACACTGAGATCCGTGAAATTCATGCCATTCGCAGCAGACAGACCGGCGGCAGTATTCTGCTGGACTTCCATTTGCTGGTTGATCCGGAGCTGACGATTGACGCGGCACACACGATCAGTGAGCGGTTTAAACGACAGATTCTGGACCAGATGGATGATGTGATTGATGTGGTGATTCACATTGAGCCATACACCTGTGAGGAACGAATTGTGAACCCCTGCTCACTGGAGGAGTACCGGAAACAGCAAACCCAGCGTAAGCAAGATAAGCGCTGACTTTGGTACTTTTTTATCATCCAGTCTCAATTGTGATTCTGTTGGAATGATAAAGGATCACTAGGCTTAAAGGGAAAATCAGGGATAGAAGTCTGCGTCTAACTGACTGATGTCACTGAGAATATCTTGTTTCATACCGATTGTTACCGTATGAGCAATTGCCTGATGACTGGGGGATATATGCCGCTGATCCGTATAAAATCGTTGCCCTTTGCCGGGGATGTGGAAGTGAACGTTGCGCTGGGGCGATTATCTCAGGCGATTTCAGATGCCACACAGATCCCGCAGCAACATATCATGATTGTCTGGGAATACCTGCCTGCAGGTCATTACGTTCATGGCGGCCTGCAGGCGAATCAGCAGCCTTCCAATTCACACCCCATTCTGGTGGATATGGTTGCCCCGAACTTCAACACGGAAGCCCAAATTGCTGCGATGCTGGAGTTAATTGCCGGGAACCTATCGAAGTCATTACCCGTGGCGCAGAACAATATTTTCATTAATTACATTCCGGCGTACAGCGATGGTGTCTACGATGACGGGCATGTGGTTGAGTGGGAAAATTAACAAATAAGGAGCTGGTGGTGGGCCATGAGAGAACTTTCGGCGGGCAGGCAGAAAATTTCTTCCTCTTGTCATGGTGCTCAGTACATTCGGGTGTAGAATGAGCCGTTTTTTTCCGGATGTGAGTCAATCATGCTGCATGTTATTTCTGCATTGCCACCGATGGTGTCGCTGTTTCTGGCAATTATTTGTGAAGTGATCGCCACCTCAATGCTTCCTAAAACGCAGCAGTTTACGCAGTTGGTGCCGACGCTGGTGGTACTGACAGGCTATATGGTTGCGTTCTTTTTGCTGTCTGTGACCGTCAAAGTTGTCCCAATCGGAGTTGCATATGCGATCTGGTGTGGTGCCGGGATTGTTCTGGTCGCGCTCATCAGCTGGTTGTGGTACGGACAAAAGTTAGATTTGTATGCCTTACTGGGAATGACGCTGATTTTGGCTGGGACCCTCATCATTAACGTCTTTTCTAAATCAGTCTCACATTAATCCCTCCCGTTTCCGCTGTGTCTGGCTCTGCGTTTCGGGGCCGGCCGGGCTCATAAACCTGATCAGACACACAAAATCAGAAGAAAGAGTGAGAAAAATTCACTTGGATTTGACCTGCAGAAGTGCGTAATTATGTATTCGTTATGCAGTTCAAAGGGCAGCGAATCCGGACTCGCTGCTCAGGTGCTTTGAATCAGCTCTGTGTGCCGGATGAATCACGTCTATGCTTTTATAACGTATCTGAATGCAGCCGCAGGCTTCAGGCATTTGAAAAGAATGTGTACAAAAGGCTCTCAGCCCTTCTGCCTCTTTGAAAGTACGAAAAATCAGGGATTCAGACCGGGAAATCCGCGGTTAATCTTCCTGATATATGAGGAAAATGTCCCCGGCAACAATGTCCTGATCCGGGCCGTTTTCACCCGCCGCAAACACAGGTGAAACGTTGCGTCTGGCTGACTGACAGCGGTGAATAGGCATGCTTCAAATTGGTGTGAATATCTAATTTATAACATTTGGTTAGACAAATATCTGGATCTTGTTGCTAATGTAAAAGCTTTGTTATCTTTAGCCCGAGATAAATTGAGATGGAAAGTCTATGAAAGCACGTGAAGCGAATTTTGACGGATTGGTAGGACCAACGCATAACTACAGTGGTCTGTCGTATGGTAACGTCGCGTCAGCCAAGAACCAGGCGGCGCCATCCAATCCGAAGCAAGCTGCGAAGCAAGGCCTGGACAAAATGAAGGCTCTGGCCGACATGGGCATGCTGCAGGGTGTACTGGCGCCTCAGGAACGTCCTGACGTACACACGTTGCGCCGCTTGGGTTTCACTGGCAGTGACAAGTCTGTCATTGAGCAGGCTGCGAAGCAGGCGCCGAAAGTCCTGGCGGCTTGTTGTTCAGCCTCCAGCATGTGGACTGCGAATGCGGCAACGGTGTCACCTTCTGCGGATACTGCAGACGGCAAGATTCATTTCACTCCGGCGAATCTGACAAACAAGTTCCACCGCTCGATTGAGCACGAAGTGACTGGCCGTATCCTGCGCAGCACTTTTGCTGACCCTGAATACTTCTCTCACCACCCGGCGCTGCCTGGTGTAGAACACTTTGGTGATGAAGGTGCAGCAAACCACACCCGCTTCTGTAATCAGTATGGTGAGCAAGGTGTAGAGTTTTTCGTTTTTGGCCGTCATGCATTTGATACCCGTCATCCGGCACCGAAAGTGTTCCCGGCCCGTCACACTTATGAAGCCTGTGAAGCGGTCGCACGTCTGCATCAGCTGGATCCATCGAAAGTAGTGATTGCACAGCAAAACCCGGACGTGATTGACCAGGGTGTATTCCACAACGATGTTATCGCGGTAGGTAACAAGAACATTCTCTTCTGTCATCAGCAGGCATTCCTGGATCAGCAGGGCACGTACAGTGCGCTGAAAGAGAAAATGGGTGAAGGCTTCAATATCATTGAAGTACCGACCAATGCGGTTTCTGTTGAAGATGCGGTGACCAGCTACCTGTTTAACTCACAGCTGATTGAGCTGCCAAACGGCGAGACACTGCTGGTTCTGCCGGAAGAATGTCGTAAGAACGACAACGTCTGGCGTTATGTTGAGCAGCTGCTGGCTGACAAACGCGGTGTGGATCAGGTGAAAGTATTCGACCTGAAACAAAGCATGGCCAACGGCGGTGGTCCGGCTTGTCTGCGTCTGCGTGTGGTTCTGAATGAGCAGGAAGCGCGTGCAGTGAATCCGTCAACGCTGATGAATGACGCACTGTACGGACGTCTGACCCAGTGGGTTGAGAAGCACTACCGTGACCAGATGGTTGAAGCTGATCTGGCTGATCCGCAACTGCTGGATGAATCACGCTCTGCGCTGGATGAACTGACTCAGATTCTGTCTCTGGGTTCTGTGTATCCGTTCCAGCGTTAATTCTGACAATAAGCATTGTCCCGGTTCAGGCGGCATCCGAGAGGGTGCCGCTTTTCTCTTTTTTATCATCCGCTTGAATCTCACCCCATCCGAAGTGAATCCCTCTATACTTGTCAGACAGAGTAAAATCGGTACAGGACAACGAGACGAAGCCGCATTGCTGTCTGAACAGCCGGAATGGTCCGGGCTGGCACTGATGGTTTTTGTCTGTTGAGTGATCACAACGGGTTACAGATTGTTTTGCCTTGTGCCCGGCAATCTTTCTTATCAGAAGCCGAAAAGCGTCTTATCCCGGTTGTTTTCTTCCCACTGAGATTTTTAACTGCGAATGAATATCATTTGTGGTATTTTGTGTTCAGATCCTGCAAGTAGGAAGACAGAGAATGAAAGAACAAATTGCACAATGGTTAGCGCGAGATCCCGATCCGGTCACCCGTAAGGAATTACAAGATCTGATTGATACAGGAAATGAGACCGAGCTGGCGGAACGTTTTTCCGGCCGGCTGGCTTTCGGAACGGCCGGTCTGCGGGGGATTGTCGGCGCGGGGCCAAACCGGATGAACCGTCTGGTGATTCAGGAGACTGCAACCGGACTGGGGCAATATCTGCAGGACACTGTCGACCTGGCTACTCAGCAGGGCGTCGTCATTGGTTATGATGGCCGCCCAGACTCGAAGCGTTTTGCACACGATGCTGCAGCCGTTCTGACAGCGCAGGGCATCAAGGTTTACCTGACTGTGACCGTGGCGCCGACGCCGTTGGTGGCATACGGTGTCACCGCCCTGAAAGCGGCCGCAGGGATTGTGGTTACAGCCAGTCACAATCCGCCAGCTTATAACGGCTTTAAAGTTTACTGGGGGAATGGCGCTCAGATTATTCCGCCGCATGATAAAGGCATTGCGGCAAAAATTGATAAGGCGGCAACGCAACCATTGACGCTGATGGATTTGCAGGAAGCAGAACATCAGGGACTGCTCGTCTGGCTGGATGATGAATTTTACAGCGATTACCGGGACACGGTTCAGCAAAGTGCACTGCTGCAGAACCATACCCAGCCTGAGACGGTCAGCATTGCGTATACGGCGATGCATGGTGTCGGCGCTGAGATGGCAGAAGCTCTGCTGGCGGATGCCGGATTTACACAAGTGTTCAGTGTGGCTGCACAACGTGAACCGGATGGCAGCTTCCCGACCGTGAATTTCCCGAACCCGGAAGAGCCCGGCGCCATGGATATGGTGATTGCTGAAGCACAAAAACATCAGGCTACGCTGGCTTGTGCCAATGACCCGGATGCGGACCGTTTTGCTGTCGCTGTTCGTACAGAAGAGGGCGATTACAAGATGCTGACCGGCGATCAGGTCGGTGTCTTGCT